>CAZFMN010000020.1:0-13294 GCA_964520075.1 uncultured Halobacteriales archaeon
GGCTGTCTGCAGGGGACATCTCGGCGATTCTACTGTTGTCAACTCTGATTTCTACGTCGACGACGGCGCTCCGCCGGAGCGATGGCTCTCGGGGTCTACGCGGACAGTCGGACACAGCAGCCACGAGGTGGACACGGTCCTCGCCCACCGGAGGGCAGTCCGGTCATACGGTCGTGCGCGATGAATTACCGGCAGAGACAGGATATCACACGTTCCGAGGCCGAATCGAAGTGAGAGTACTTCTGCACGACCGTATCAGGCGATGTTGGCGAGTCGCGTGTACTCCGCGTCGGTGAGTTCGAGCCGGGAGGCGGCGAGATTGTCCTCGAGGTGCTCCACACTGGACGTTCCGGGGATAGGGAGCATCATCTCCGAGTGTTCGAGCAACCACGCGAGTGCGACCTGGTGGGGACTCACCCCGTGTGCATCGGCGACCGCCCCGACGGGGCCACCGAGGTCACCGGCCGCCAGCGGGTACCACGGCATGAACCCGATGTCGTACTCCTCGCAGGCCTGCAGGACGTCCTCGTCGTCGCGGTAGGTGACGTTGTAGCGGTTCTGGACGGTCGCCACCTCGACCTGGTCACGCGCCCGCTCCAGCTGGTCGACGCTCACGTTCGAGAGTCCGATATGCTCGACGAGTCCATCGTCCTTGCACTCCGCGAGCGCCCGGACACTCTCCTCGAGGGGTGTCTCCGAACCCGGCGTGTGTAGCTGGTAGAGGTCGATTGTCTCGACGCCGAGACGGTCGCGACTCACGAGCGCCTGGTTGCGGATGTAGTCCGGGTCGCCGTGTGGGAGCCAGTCGCCGTCGGTGTTGCGCAACAGCCCGGCCTTCGTCGCGACGAGGGCGTCCCCGGGGTCGAGCGCCTCGCCGATGAGTCGCTCGCTCACGCCCGGCCCGTACGAGTCGGCGGTGTCGATGAAGTCGACGCCGAGGTCGACGGCGTGTTGCAGGAGTGCCCGTGCTGCCGCCTCGTCCGCCGGCGGACCGATCACTCCCGGGCCTGTGACCCGCATCGCGCCGTACCCGAGTCTGTGGATGGTCGTGTCACCGCCGATCGTGAACGTGTCGCTCTCGTTCATACGGCATCGGGGGGCGGCACGCTCAAAAACGCGCGGGTTCGGCGCGCTACAGGTCTGCGCCGTCCGCGACGGTGATGTCGGCGTGCAGTTCCTCGCGCAGCGCCGAGTGGACGTGACAGATATCTTCCGCGCGCGCGACCACGTCGTCGACGGCGTCACCGAGCGACGCCTCGACAGCGATGTCGAAACTGACCCCCGAGAGGTCGTCACCCTCGTCGAGTGTGGCGCCGACATCGACCTGGATGGCGCCGAGGTCGTCGAACCCCTCCTGCTGTGCACCGACGCGGAACGCCGGGACGAAACAGGATGCGTAATCGGCCGCCAGTACCGCGTTCGGGTTCGGCCCGCGCTCGTCGGTCGCGTCGACTGTCAGCTCCCACTCGCCGATGACGCTGCTCGTTGCGTACCCTTCTGTGCTCGTGCTGGTGATCTCGATGTCGGCCATACGCACTTTGTTCGTGCGCGGCGGAGAAAAATCCCGTGTGTTCGAGCGCCCGACTGTCGGCACACGACCCGTCCTCGGACGACGGCTCCGGCCCGTGCCGCCGACGTTACAGTTCGAACGACTCGTCACCGTCGAGCACGACCGCCTCGGCGTCGGGTGCGTGTGATTCGACCTCGGCCTCGAACGTCGCGGTGTCGATCTCGATCGGCGGGAACGTGTCGTAGTGCATCGGGAGCGCGTAGTCGACACCGAGCCAGTCGGCGGCGATAGCGGCCTGTCGCGGCCCCATCGTGAAGTGGTCGCCGGCGGGCAGCGCGGCGGCGTCGGGGTCAAGGTACGCCCCGATTACCTCGCGCATCTCGGTCATCAGCGCGGTGTCGCCGGCGTGGTAGAACGTCGTCGAGTCGGTGTCACCGAGCTCTGTCGGTGTCGTATCCGAGATGACGTAGCCGACCGGCATCCCGAGTTCGAGGTCGTAGCCGGTGTTCGCGCCGTTCGTGTGGTCCGCACGGTGCATCGTGACGAACGCCTCCCCACACGACACGGTCCCGCCCATGTTCATCCCCATCCCGGCGACGGCGTCGTCGAATCCGAGCTCGTCCTCCGCGAAGGCGGCGAGCTCGGGCACCGCCACCAGTGTCGCATCGGAAAAGGCCGCGGCGTCGCCGATGTGGTCGGCGTGACCGTGTGTCAGCAGCACGTAGTCCGGCGTCTCCACGTCCTCCGGGGACAGGCCGGTCTTCGGGTTGCCGAAGAAGGGGTCGATGAGCATACTGGTCTCCCCGAGTTCGACGCGCCACGTCGAGTGGCCGTACCACGTGAGTTCCATTACGACCGACTGTTCGCGTGCTCACCACTTAATCACTGCGAGAGCCCCGGTCCCGCTCCCGCCCTCGTGGGGTGTGTGCCCCCGTGCTGACTGTGCTGTGGCGTCCAGTTCCGCTCGGCGGAACGTTCAAGTGGCCAAGGTGACAGGGTTGAATATGGCGCGCGTTCTGGTGCCAGTCGACGACGAGGAGCACGCCAAGCGGGCGTGTGACCTCGCCACGGAGCTGTTCCCGGAGGGGAACGTCCTGCTGTTGCACGTTATCAACCCCGCGAACGCGGGGTACAACCCCGAACCGGGGCTGCCGGGTGCCGCCGAGGACTGGTACGAAACGGCGGAGGCCGAGGCCGAACAGTTGCTCGAGAGGCTGTGTACACACATCGAGCAACGCGACGACGACGCCGTCGAGCACGGTATCGAGGTCGGCCAGCCCGCACAGACGATCGTCGAGCGCATCGAACAGGGGGATATCGACCACGTCGTGATGGGCAGTCACGGCCGGGAGGGGATCTCTCGACTGTTGCTCGGCAGTGTCGCCGAGGCAGTGGTCCGGAACTCGCCGGTCCCCGTGACGGTCGTCCAGTGATGATGACGGCGCTGGCCGCGGTTCCGTTCGCACTCGGAGCGGACACGGTGACCGCGCGCCCGTACCGCGAGGTGCCGGCGCGATTCTTCTTGCCGGTCGTGACCGTCCAGACACGCCGCTCGATGTCTCTCGAACCGTTGTCGGTGTGGCCGTGCTGTCGCTTGCACTCCCGGGGGATGGAGTTCCGCTCGCCACGTGTCACTCGGCAGTGCCGAACGCGCGGTCACCGGCATCACCGAGTCCGGGGACGATGAACCCGTCCTCGTCGAGACGGTCGTCGAGACTGACAGTCACCACCTCGACACCGGGGAACGCTCCGGCGACGCGGTCGACGCCCTCGGGGGCACTGACAGCCGAGAGCGCGACCGTCGTCTCGGGGGAGACCCCCTCGAGGACCCCGTCGAGCGCGGCGACCATCGTCGACCCGGTGGCGAGCATGGGGTCGGCGATGACGACCGTATCGGAGTCGCGAATCTCGGGCAGATTCACGTACCGGACGGTGATGGGGAACCGGCCGTCGGCGTCCATCCCGGCCTCCTCGTCACGGCTGGCCGAGAGGACACCCTGTCGGGCGTGTGGAACGGCGTCAACCAGCCCCTCGACGAACGGAACCGCCGCACGGAGGACGGCCACGAACACGATGTCGTCGGTCACACGCCTGCCGGTCGTCGTCGCGAGTGGCGTCTGCACCTCGACCGGTGTGGTCGTGAAGTACGCCGGCGCGAGCGCGTACCCGCAGACCCGGCCGAGGCGGTTCAGTTCCCGGCGGAAGGTCGCGGCGTCCGTCTCGGCGTTCCGGAGGTCCGCGAGCGCGTGCCGTGCGAGCGGGTGAGACAGCACCTGTGCGTTGCCCCGTTGTTCGAGTGTCATGGATGCATCTCTGCCCGGCATCGGTATAACAGCGGCGACAACGTTTTTTGCTCTGCCAGCGTAGTAATCACCAGACAGGTATCGACCGAGATGGAGGAGAGTGTATCCGGTTTCAAGACGCGCGGTGGCTGGGTCGACGTCGTCGAACACGGCGAACGTATCACCCACGCGCTGGAACAGCTCGCCGAGGAGTGTCGCTTCGACGAGGAGGCGCTCGCGGAGTTCGACAACTGGCGGCCGAAGAGTCACGAGCGTCTCGACGAGGACGTCAGCGAGAAGACCGCCCAGCAGGCCCACCTCGAGGAGGGAAAGGGCGAACAGGCCGGAAAGGACCCCGACGAGGACCTCCAGACTGCCGGCCAGAAGCTCGCCGAATCCTACGAGAGTCTCGACGACCCCGACGAGGCCGTCGGCAAGTGGGGCGAGAGCATCGACTACGTCGCCCGGGCGGCCGACTCGGCCGGTCGGAGGGCTATCCGGCGGGTCGAGGACACTGTCTACCGGAACGTGATGACCCGGGTGTCGCCCTACTACTTCGACAACCAACTCATCAGCGCGAACATCCAGGCCGTCTCGCGCGGTGACCGTCGCGAGTACGTCTTCGAGGTCAACATCAACGACGACGACCTGAAATCGAGGGTCTCGGACCGGCTCGCCGGCTACGAGAGCGACGTCGAACGCTGGCACGTCAACACCGAGAAGGAGACCGAGTCCGCCGAACTCGTCGAGGGTGTCGCCGTCTCCGACCAGGACGACGGTGTCGACGCGAACACGACCTGACGGCTCAGGCCACCCGACTGCTGCCCTCCCCTGCCAGTTCCGACGCTCGAGACGGTCACGCGTCGGTGGTGCTCCCCGTGCCGGTCGGCTCGACGCATCCGGTACGTGCCAACCATACGATATTCGTCAGACAGACGGCAGACAGACGGCAGACGGCTGGGGGAACAACTATAAGAGTCCCTCCGTAACAACGCTACAAATTATGGACTCGATAATCGACGACGCCATCGACGAGGCCGAGGAGGTCGGCGAGACGGAGGGCACAGGGTCGGAGGGCAGAGAGGAGTCGGGCGGGGCGAGCAGGTCCGGACCGGCCGGACAGATGAGCGACGAGGAGCTGGCCGCGGTGGTCGAGGACCTGGAGACACAGATAACCGTCATCGGCTGTGGTGGTGCCGGCGGGAACACGGTGACGCGGATGACAGAGGAGGGGATCCACGGCGCGAAACTGGTCGCGGCGAACACCGACGCCCAGCATCTCGCGGACGAGGTGGAGGCCGACTCGAAGCTGCTCATCGGGCGCGAGCGGACCGGCGGCCGTGGCGCGGGGTCGGTCCCGAAGATCGGTGAGGAGGCCGCACAGGAGAACCTCGAGGATATCAGGGCCTCGCTCAGCGGGTCGGACATGGTGTTCGTCACGGCTGGACTCGGCGGTGGCACCGGCACCGGCGCGGCCCCAATCGTCGCCCAGGTCGCACAGGACGAGGGTGCGCTGACAATCTCTATCGTCACGGTCCCGTTCACGGCGGAGGGTGAGCGGCGGCGGGCGAACGCCGACGCCGGTCTCGAACGCCTGCGCTCGGTCTCGGACACCGTGATTGTCGTGCCGAACGACCGTCTGCTCGACTACGCCCCCTCGATGCCCCTGCAGGACGCGTTCAAGATCTGTGACCGCGTGCTGATGCGCTCGGTGAAAGGGATGACCGAACTCATCACCAAACCCGGCCTGGTCAACGTCGACTTCGCCGACGTGCGGACGATAATGGAGAACGGCGGCGTCGCGATGATCGGACTCGGGGAGTCCGACGACGACCAGAAGGCAAAGGAGTCTATCCGGTCCGCGCTCCGGTCACCCCTGCTCGATGTCGAGTTCGACGGCGCCAACTCGGCGCTGGTCAACGTGGTCGGCGGTCCCGACATGAGTATCGAGGAGGCCGAAGGGGTCGTCGAGGAGATATACGACCGCATCGACCCCGACGCGCGCATCATCTGGGGGGCCTCGGTCAACGAGGAGTTCCACGGCAAGATGGAGACGATGATCGTCGTCACGGGTGTCGACAGCCCACAGATCTACGGGCAGGACGACTCCACACCGGCCGGCCGCGACGGCCGTACCGACGAGGACATCGACTTCGTCGAGTGAGACTGTCGGAGGACACTCCGCGCGGATTTTCGCCTGCCACCTTTTTCGCCTGCCAGCTATATCTCCACAGGACCCGCTGCACGGACCGTTCCGGTCGGGACCGACACACAGAAACCCTCCAGGCAGTCAGTACCGGTATGGGAAACGCGGACCTGCGGGACCTGGCAGCCATCGAGGAGGTGACGTTCGACTCGCTCGAGGGGTCGGTAATCGCGGTCGACGCACACAACTGGCTGTACCGGTATCTCACGACGACGGTGAAGTGGACCGCGAGCGAGGCGTACACCACCGACAGCGGCGAGGAGGTGGCGAACCTGATCGGCACAGTCACCGGGGTGCCGAAGTTCTTCGAACACGACCTGACACCGGTGTTCGTGTTCGACGGCGCGGTTGCGGACCTGAAAGATGACGAGGTCGAGCGCCGTCGCGAGCAGCGCGAGCGCTACGAACAGGACCTCGAGGACGCCCGCGAACGGGAGGACCCCGTCGCGGTGGCACGGCTGGAGTCCCGCACCCAGCGGCTCACCGACACCATCGTCGAGACGACCCGGGAGTTGCTCAACCTGCTGGACGTGCCGGTTATCGACGCCCCGGCAGAGGGGGAGGCACAGTGTGCACACATGGCCCAGGGTGGAACCGTCGACTACGCCGGCACCGAGGACTACGACGCCCTCCTGTTCGGGTCGCCGATGACAGTCCGACAGCTGACGAGTTCGGGCGACCCCGAACTGATGGACCTGTCGGCGACGCTCGCCGACCACGGCCTGACCCGCGAGCAGTTCGTCGACGTCGCCATCCTCTGTGGCACCGACTTCAACGAGGGAGTCAGGGGTATCGGTCCGAAGACGGCGGTGTCGCTCCTGTCCGAACACGGGAACATCTACAGTGTACTCGAGAACCGCGAGGAGTCGATCCCGCACGTCGACCGCATCCGGGGGCTCTTTCTGGAGCCCGCGGTGGTGGACGTCTCACCGGAGACCGATATCTCGCCGGACATAGCGGCGGCCCGGGAGTTCGTTGTCGACACCTGGGGGGTCGACCGGTCCGAGGTGGCGGCGGGGTTCGAGCGCATCGAGGAGGCGACCACGCAGACCGGACTCGACCGCTTCACCTGACAGTCTCCGTCGAGGGAATCCTCTCAACCACCGTCTCGAAACGAATAAGCCACCGGCGGGGGAATAAACTGGTATGTTGCTCTCACACAGGTGGTTTTTCTCATGAGCGTCCTGCGGCAGGACCCGACAGAGCAGGTCCAGATACTCGACGAGGAGGGGCAGGTGTGCGAGGGAGCGACCGTCCCGGACCTGTCGGACGAGAAGTTAGTGAAGATGTACAGACAGCTCAGACTCGGGCGACACTTCGACGAGCGGGCGGTGAGTCTCCAGCGCCAGGGGCGGATGGGGACCTACCCGCCGATGGCCGGGCAGGAGGCCGCACAGGTCGGGAGCGCCCACGCCCTCGCGGACGAGGACTGGGTGTTCCCGAGTTACCGCGAGCACATGGTGGCCTACGAGCACGGGTGGCCGCTGGAGGGCATCCTGCTGTACTGGATGGGTAGCGAGGACGGGAAGGCACCGCCGGAGGATGCGAACGTGTTCACGCTGTCGGTGCCGATTGCGACACAGATACCCCACACGACGGGTGCGGCGTGGGCTGCGAAGCTCCGCGGGGACGACGCCGCCGCGGTTAGTTTCTTCGGTGACGGGGCGACCTCGGAGGGTGACTTCCACGAGGGGCTGAACTTCGCCGGCGCGTTCGACGTGCCCGCGGTGTTTTTCTGCAGCAACAACCAGTGGGCGATATCGGTGCCCCGGGAGCGCCAGACCGCCAGCGCAACACTCGCACAGAAGGCTCACGCCTACGGGTTCGACGGCGTGCAGGTCGACGGGATGGACCCGCTCGCGGTGTACGCGGTCACCAACGAGGCCGTCGAGAAGGCGAAGAACCCGGGCGACCCGGACGAGACAATCGGGAGTGCGGCCCGGCCGACGCTGATCGAGGCCGTCCAGTACCGCTTTGGCGCACACACGACGGCAGATGACCCCTCGGTGTACCGCGACGAGGCGGAGGTCGAGCGCTGGCGGCAGAAAGACCCGATCCCGCGCATGGAGACGTTTCTCCGTGAGCGCGGGTTGCTCGACGACGAGCGCATCGACGCGATCGAGACCGACATCGAGGACGAGGTGGCGGCGGCAATCGAGACCGCCGAGAGCCGTCCGCGTCCGGACCCGGCGGAGATGTTCGTCGACGTCTACGAGGACATGCCAAACAGACTCCGCGAGCAGCAGGAGTATCTGGAGGAACTGCGCGCACGCCACGGTGACGAGGTGCTACTGGAATGAGTCAGCAACAGCACGAGACCGAGCAGACACAGAGCCTGACGCTCGTCCAGGCGGTCAGGGACGGGCTGTACACGGAGATGAGCCGCGACGAGGATGTCGTCGTGATGGGCGAGGACGTCGGTGAGAACGGCGGTGTGTTCCGCGCCACACAGGGGCTCGTCGACGAGTTCGGCGGTGACAGGGTCATCGACACGCCGCTCGCGGAGTCGGGTATCATCGGGACCGCAATCGGGATGGCCGCGTACGGACTGCGGCCCGTTCCGGAGATGCAGTTCCTGGGGTTCACCTACCCGGGACTCGACCAGATTGTGAGTCACGCCGCCCGGTTGCGCGCACGCAGCAAGGGCCGGTTCACCTGTCCGATGGTGGTGCGAGCCCCGTACGGCGGCGGTATCCGCGCGCCCGAGCACCACTCCGAGTCGACGGAGGCCTTTTTCGCCCACCACCCCGGTCTGAAGGTCGCCATCCCGTCGACACCGTACGACACGAAGGGGCTGTTGACCGCCGCCATCCGCGACCCGGACCCCGTTATCTTCCTGGAGCCGAAGCTCATCTACCGGGCGTTCCGCGGGGACGTTCCCGAGGGGAGCTACGAGGTACCGCTCGGCGAGGCGGCGGTCCGGCGCGAGGGGAGTGACGTCTCGGTGTACACGTACGGCGCGATGACCCGTCCGACGATGGAGGCCGCCGAGAACCTCGCCGAGGAGGGTATCGACGCCGAGATAATCGACCTGCGGACGGTCTCGCCGCTCGACGAGGAGACGATTGTCGAGTCCTTCGAGAAGACCGGTCGCGGTGTCGTCGTCCACGAGGCACCGGAGAGCGGCGGACTGGCCGGCGAGATAACCGCCACAATTCAGGAGGAGGCGTTGCTCTACCAGGAGGCGCCGATCGCCCGTGTCACCGGGTTCGACGTGCCGTTCCCGCTGCACGCGCTGGAGGACTACTACATGCCGGAACCGGCACGTATCGCCGACGGCATCCGGGACGCGGTCGAGTTCTGACCATGTTCGAGTACGAACTCCCCGACGTCGGCGAGGGTGTCGCAGAGGGCGAGATTGTCGTCTGGCACGCCGAACCAGGTGATCAGGTCTCCGAGGACGAGGTGCTTGCGGAGGTCGAGACCGACAAGGCCGTCGTCGACCTGCCCGCGCCCGTGGACGGTGTCGTCGAGGAACTGCACGCCGACACCGGTGATATGGTCCCCGTCGGTCAGGTCGTCGTCACGATCGATACCGACGCCGACGGCGAACCGGACACGGAGCAGTCAGAGGGTACGGTGGCCGGGGCGAACGGTACGGGGGCCAAAACCGGCGCGAACGGTACGGCAGCGGGGGTAGAGACGAACGGTACGGGGGCAGAAACCGGCGCCGACGGTGCAGTGGCCGCGGCGGCCGAGGACGGTGCGAACGTACCAGAGGGTCGCGTGTTCGCGCCGCCGAACGTCCGCCAGCTGGCCCGGGAACTCGGCGTCGACATCGGGACCGTCGAGGGCTCGGGTCCGGGCGGTCGTATCACCCGCGCCGACGTCCGCACGGCCGCCGAGGACAGTGTGTCTGCCCCGTCCGCTGACGAGGCGACCGTGAACGGTCAGGAGACAGAGGAGACATCGGCGCCGAAGTCGGCGGTGAGTCGCCGCGAACCCGCAGACACCGGCGAGACGGCCGGCGGTGTCGAACCGGCAGACCGTGACCGGACACTCGCCGTGCCGGCGACCCGCGGTGTCGCGAGCGAACTCGACGTCGACATCGACGCGGTGCCGACCGACAGGAGCCGCGACGGCGAGGCGTTCGTCCAGCCCGAGGACGTTCGCGCGTACGCCGAGGCACAGCAGACCGCACAGGCGGCCGACGCCGCCGCCGTCAGCGAGACCACGACGGAGGCAGAGACGACCACGGCGACGACTAACACGACCACCGCATCGACCGAAACCGGGGCCAGGACGGGTGACACGACCGCGGCATCGGCAGAGGCTGGGGCCACGACGGGTGAACCGGCCACCGCGGCGACCGAGACCGGGGTCGGTGACGCCGACGCGACGGACGAGGGAGCAGTCAGACGCGAGCCGTACCGCGGGGTTCGACAGACAATCGGCGAGGCGATGGCGGAGTCGGCGTACACGGCACCACACGCCAGCCACCACGACATGGCCCCGGCCGGTGGGCTCGTCGAGGCACGCCAGCGGCTCAAACCCCGCGCCGAGGACGAGGGGGTGCACCTGACGTACATGCCGTTCGTGATGAAGGCGGTCGCGGCGGTGCTGCCGGAGTACCCCGCGATGAACGCCCAGCTCGACGAGGACGCCGGCGAGATACTGTACCACGACCGGTACGACATCGGCGTGGCGGTGGCGACCGACGCCGGTCTGATGGTGCCGGTCGTCGAGGACGTCGACCGGAAGGGGCTGGTCGAGCTCGCGGCGGAGGTGAACGACCTGGTCGAGCGGGCGCGCAACCGGGAGCTCGCGCCGGAGGAACTCCAGGGGAGCACGTTCACTATCACCAACTTCGGGGCAATCGGCGGCGAGTACGCCACACCCATCCTCAACTACCCGGAGACGGGCATCCTCGGGCTGGGCGAGCTGCGACAGCGGCCTGTCGTCGAGGACGGCGAGGTGGTCGCCGGCCACACGCTCCCGCTGTCGGTCTCGATCGACCACCGCGTCGTCGACGGTGCCGTCTCGGCCGGCTTCTGTAACGACCTCAAAACGTACCTCGAAGACCCGATACACCTGCTCCTGTAATGGTTGTTGGAGACGTCACCACTGGCACGGACGTACTGGTCATCGGCGGCGGTCCCGGCGGCTACGTCGCCGCGATACGCGCCGGACAGCTCGGTCTCGACGTGACACTCGTCGAGATGGAGAGCTACGGCGGCACCTGTCTGAACCACGGCTGTATCCCCTCGAAGGCGCTCATCTCGGCGTCGGGGCTCGCACACCGGGCCGGCGAGGCCGAGCGGATGGGCGTGTACGCGGACCCCGCCGTCGACATGGAGGCGATGGTCGGCTGGAAAGACCAGCTGGTCGGACGGCTCACGAACGGCGTGGAGTCACTCGTCGAGCGGGCCGGGGGGGCGCTGATGACCGGCCGCGCGGAGTTCGCCGGCGGCGACACGGCCCGTGTCGTCCAGTCCGGCGACGGACAGGGCTCCGAAACCGTGGAGTTCGAGCACGCCGTCGTCGCGACGGGGAGTCGACCGATACAGCTCCCCGGGTTCGAGTTCGACGGCGAGCGGATTCTCTCCTCGCGGGGCGCGCTCGCGCTGGAGTCGGTGCCCGAGCGGCTCGTCATCGTCGGCGCGGGGTACATCGGGATGGAGCTCGCCACGGTGTTCAGCAAGGTCGGCAGCGACGTGACCGTCGTCGAACAGCTCGACGGCGTGTTGCCTGGCTACGAGGCGGACGTGACCGACCTCGTCCACGACCGGGTCGAATCGCTCGGTGTGGACTTTTACTTCGGACAGACCGCCCGCGAGTGGGAGCGCACCGGTGATGGCCTGCTTCTCAGGACCGACGGCGACGGGGACCGGGAGGGGATAGAGTTCGAGGCCGAGAAGTGTCTGGTCGCGGTCGGTCGTCAGCCGGTGACCGACACGCTGAATCTGGCGGCGGTCGATATCGAGACCGACGACCGGGGGTTCATCCAGACCGACCACCAGACCCGGACGAGTGTGGACGATATACTCGCGGTGGGCGATGTAGCCGGCGAACCGATGCTCGCACACAAGGCCTTCGCCGAGGGCGAGGTGGCCGCGGAGGTCATCGCGGGCGAACCCGCCGCGCTCGACCACCAGGCAATCCCGGCGGCGGTGTTCACCGACCCCGAAATCGGTACCGTCGGGATGACCGAGGCCGAGGCCGAGGCGGCGGGCTTTTCGCCCGTCGTTGGACAGATGCCGCTCCGGGCGTCGGGCCGAGCACTGACACTCGACGAGCGTGAGGGGTTCGTCCGCGTCGTCGCCGACGACGAGACCGGGTTCGTCCTCGGCGGGCAGGTGGTCGGTCCCGAGGCGTCCGAACTCGTCGCGGAACTCGGCCTCGCTGTCGAGATGGGTGCGACACTCGAGGATGTTGCCTCCACCGTCCACGTCCACCCCACGCTCTCCGAGGCGGTCCACGAGGCCGCGAAGGGCGCGCGCGACGAGTCGATTCACTACTGAGTCGCCGGAGCCGACTCGCGAGCGCGACCGACGGTCTGTCACCGTCCTCCCGTGCCGTCGCCCGTGAGTCGACTCTGTTCCTCGACGCAATTCGAAGCTGTCTGCTGTCGGTCCGCTCTCGCTCTGCAGAACGGGGGTGTCGGACGCCGCTCCGGTGGCGCGAGAACAGCCGCTTCGAAATCCTTTTAGCCGGTTCGACGTGAAATATGTACAATGGATATCGCAATCGTCGACGAGGACGAGAACCCGATGTTGCACCGGCGCGACGTCACGTTCGAGCTCGTCCACGAGGACGCGACACCGGAGCGACTCTCGGTGCGCGACTCGCTGGCCGCAAAGCTGAACAAGGACTCGAAGGAGGTCGTCGTGCGCAATCTCGACACGAAGTTCGGGATGCGAAAGACAATCGGGACCGCCCGCGTCTACGACAGTCCCCAGCACGCACAGGATATCGAGCAGAACTACATGCTCAACCGCAACAAGATCGCCGCCGACGAGGAATAATGGCACGCTACGAACTCTACAACGACGACGGCAGCAGCGACCGGGACATGTGTCCGAAGTGTGGCGATACGTTCCTCGCCGACCACGGCGACCGGTTCCACTGTGGCAGGTGTGACTACGCCGAGTGGAAGTAGCCGCGTCTGGCACCGGTCGTTCCGTGAATTTATGTTGGTCCCCATCGAATAGAGAACTGTGACGGTATCTGCGTCCGTGCAGATGTCATCGGCGGGCCTGTAGCTCAGTCAGGTAAGAGCCCCCGGCTCATACGGTATCGAGGTTGCTCGGTGCCTGGGACACCGGGTATGCGGTGGTTCAAATCCGCCCGGGCCCA
>CAZFMN010000020.1:13394-24477 GCA_964520075.1 uncultured Halobacteriales archaeon
CGTGAGCGGCAAATGTGCTGACAGGATTTGAACCAGGCCACGAGCGAGCGACGCGAGCGACGTGGACGTGGTTCAAATCCGCCCGGGCCCACTTCTGACGCCGCCTGCGACGAGCGAAGCGAGGAGCCAGCGGCGTCTGTGTGGCGATGGCGGTTTGAACCCAGAGGACGAGCGGAGCGAAGTCCTCGTGGTTCAAATCCGCCCGGACCGGTTTTGCCGCGAACAACCCGTGAGCGGCAAATGTGCTGACAGGATTTGAACCAGGCCACGAGCGAGCGACGCGGACGTGGTTCAAATCCGCCCGGGCCCACGTCGGGGGAGACCGTAGCAGTCCGTCGGGAGACTCAGAGCGTGTACGTGGCGATTGTCTCGGCGACGGTGTGTCGGTCGTTTGTCGTGTCGAAGGAAACGAGAGCGAGTTCGTCCACGGTCAGGGTCGGCAGCCCGGGGTCACGGTTGTCTTCCATGTAGTCGATCAGTTCGTCGTAGTCCTCGTCGCCGGTGAAGTACCCGAGTGTGAGATGTGGGATGAACGACTCACAGTCACGGTCGGTGTCGGTCGTCTCGGCCGCCTGGCAGAACACCCGGTTGAGTCTGGTGAGCGCCCCGTCGCCGTCGGCCTCGGCGTACACCGTGTCCGGAAAGAGATTCAGTCGGGGGAACTCGACTTCGAATGAGGGGGTATCGGCGGCGACTTTGCTGATAAGCTGATGAACGCGGTCCGTATCGACCCGCTCCGTGGGACTCCGGCCAGCGTTGAACAGTTTCGCCGTCAGATGGAGGTCGGCGGGTGGCGTGACACGGAGACAGGAAAACTCGTCGAGTTGTTCGAGCAAGGGGAGAGAGCGTGTCCGAACTGCCGACTCGGAGGCATCGACCAGCACAGAGAGGCGACGGTCGCCGTCGGCCACGGCACGCTGTACTGGTGACGGTGAGAGACTCCGGCGGCGCGCCCAGTACTCCGACGGGTCCGAGGCCATCTCGTCACTGTGCATAGTATAGATTCGAGTTTCGGCCACTAATAGATATCGAACCGGTAGCTGTCAGGACCAGTGAAATCTCGTGAGGCTGTCTGGGAGCGATTCACGAACTCTAGCCGCTCTGATCACTCTCACGGCACACCGTTCGAGACAGATCACGGGTGAGTGAACCGACCGGGACATACGTACCCCGTTCGAGACACTCAGACCGCCCGCCAGGCCCGCTTGAGCTCTCTCGCACGTTCGTCCAGGTCCGCCTCCTCGTTGCAGGCGAGCCCCCCTCTGAGGTCGAGCGAATCACGTGTCGACGCCCCGACCTCTCGTCTGACGATATCGAACACGTCGGGGTGTCTCGCGGCGAGTTTCCAGTTCGTCACGACCGGTCCGAGAGTGCCCGGGGTGGACTCCTCTGTCCGTCGGGTCGCGTACCACTCGAGCCAGACGAGTTCGTTCACGTGCCGGCGGTGTTCGAGATTGTCGAACGAGCCGCGGTGGAGCTCCTCTCTGGTGAACTCCGATTGCACCGTCTCGTACGGTACGACCGGGAAGCGAAAACGACCGAACAGCCGTCTCTTTCGGTTGCGCTCTTGTGGGTCCACCCTCGACCGGTCACGGGTGTCACCACGCGCGGCGGCCGCCCATCCGTCGGCGTGTTTGCGCGCCCAGGCCTGCCGCTCTGCCGGGTCGGGGTCACCACCGGACTGAAACGAGATATCCGCCCGGGTCGTCGCGTCGAGGCTCTCCCGGACCGCGTCGTAGGCATCGGGACGCCGCGCCGCCAGCTGGTACCGGTTGACATCACCGCCGAAGGTCGAGAACACACCCGATGGCGTCCGGTCGAGCGTGTACCACTCGAGCCAGACGAGTTCGTTCACGTACCGGCGGTGCTCGATGTCGTCGAACGAACCGCGACGAATCTCGTCTCTGACGAACGCCGACTCTACCTCGTCGTACCGCTTCCGGGGGAACACTCGTGTCTCCATCTGTCTTCATCCGCCTGTACTACTCTGGTGCATAAAAAATTTCGTTATATGCTCTGCAGTAATCAACGGGGTGGATGACGAGAGTCAGAGTCTCTCGGGGCGCGCTCTGGGCCACCGGGTTCGCCCGTCGGCGAGGAGACACACGCTCGGACCGGGGGCTATTGGCAGTCCCAGCCTGGCGGCACGCGTGTCGCGGGCAGAGCGGTGGTCAGGGTCGTTCGACGCCGGTGAACTCGAACCGGGCACCGCCGTTCGGACTCTCGGTCACGGTGACCGTCCAGCCGTGGGCGTCGGCGACCTTCCGGACGACCCGGAGTCCGATTCGCGTGTGGTTGGACTCACCCAGTCGGTCGGGGTCGAGCAGTCCGTCGCGCCGGTCGGGTGGGATACCGACACCGTCGTCCTCGAGGTAGAACCCGTCGGGGAGGTCACCGATAGAGACAGTCACGTCGGACCCACCGTGTTCGACCGCGTTGCGGACGAGATTCTCGAGGAGCTGTGACAGCCGGCTCTCGTCGGCGAGAATCTGTTCCTCGGCGGTGACATCCACCGTCGCCGCGCCGGTGTCGACGTGTGACCAGCAGGACAGACAGAGGTCGGACAGCGAAACGGGCGCCGGTTCGTCGACGACAGCACCCTCGCGGGCGAGTGTCAGGATATCGTCGATGAGGGTCTCCATGCGGGTGTGTGCGCGCTCGATATCGTCGAGGTGCTCGCTGTCGCACTCCTCGCGGGCGAGCTCCAGCCGGAGGCTGGCGACACCGAGCGGGTTCCGGAGGTCGTGGGAGACGACACTGGCGAACTCCTCGAGCTGTTCGTTGCTCGTCTCGAGGCGGGCGCGGTAGGCCCGCTGTTCGAGTTCGTAGGAGAGCCACCGGACGAGCACCTCGACGAACGTCCGCTCCATCTCGGAGAACCCGCCATCTCGGGGGGTGCTGGACGCGAAACAGACCGTGCCGTAGAGCTCGTCCTCGACGGTTACTCGGCCACCGATGTACGTCTCCAGTTCGAACACCTCGTAGGCCGTGTCCGTCGTCCAGCCGCTCTCACCGGCGTTCTCGATGGCGAGAAAGCTGTCGTCTGTCGTGATCGTCTTCCGGCAGTACGACTCCTCGAGCGGGCACGACTCGCCGGACTGGAGCAGGTCGTGACCCCCGACAGAGGCGGTAATCCGCTGCTCGCCGTCCTCGATATCGGTGACGAACCCGTACGGTACGTCGAGATACGAGGCGCCGAGTTCGAGCAGTTCTTGTTGTTTCTCCGCGAACGAACGCTCCCGGTCAGAGGCCACAGTGTACAGGTCGTGGAGGATGTCGACGGCCGCCCGCAGTTGCTCCTGTGTTCGGTGTCGCTCGGTGATATCCCGGAAGTAGATGGTCAGCCCGGTGTCGGAGGGGTACACCCGGATACCGAAGGTGGTGTCGAGCGGGTCGTAGTGCAGTTCGAACGAGACCGGCTCGCCCGTCTCGGCGGCCGCCTCGTAGCGGTCCGGTATCTCCGTTTCGAGGGCGTCGGGGAACGCCTCCCAGATACCCCTGCCGAGCAGGTCTGCGGCGTCGCGGCCGAGGAGTTCCTCGGCACGCTCGTTGAGAAACGTGAGCCGCCGCTCCTCGTCGAGCGCCATGACCGCGTCGGTCATCCGGTCGAACACGCCCCGCCCGGTCCGGTCGAACCCTCGGAGTTCTGTTATATCGCGGAAAAACCAGATGTGACCGCGGGGGTCATCGTCGCCGTCGAGCGGTGTCGAGTACGTGTCGAGCACCGTTCCGTCGTCGAGTCGGACCAGACTCCGCTGTGTCGTCGCGGGGGCGGTGTACTGCGCCTCGACGTGTGCCCGGAACGACTCGGGGTCGGCGGTCCGGTCGGTCATCGCCTCGAACAGGAGTCGGCTGCTGTCCGGGTCGAGGAGCGTCTCTGTGAACCCCCAGCAGTCGAGGAGTTGGCTGTTGTTGGTGACCGGTTGCCGGTCGGCGGTCGTCACGAGGATACCGTCGGGGCTGGCCTCCACGGCCGCGTTCGTCAGCGACTGCCGGGAGACCTCGGCAGATGGGTCTCCGGACGTCTCCCGGAGCACGTGGACCGTCGCCGCCTCGCCGCTCCAGGTGAGCGCCCGGGAGGCAACCTCGACGGGTTGCTCGCCGTCCGCCGCCGGCACGGTCAGTATATCGTGCGATACGCCGGCGGTCCGGTCTGTGAGTTCCGGGAGCAGGTCGACGACACCGTCCCCGGCGGTCCGCGGTTCGTCCACCGAGACCGTGTGCCCACCCGACGGTCGACCCGACTGGTCGACCCCGTCGCCGTCACCGGCAGCGAGCAGTGCGGAGCCACGGGGGTTCGTGTAGACCGGTCGGGAGTCGACGGTGACAACGACCCCGTCCGGTGCCGTGTCGAGTGTCCGCTCGACGCGTCGCCGTCTCGCGGTGTCGTCCGGCGAGGCTCCCGACTGCTCGCGGTACCGCGTGACCGCGTTCCGTATCCGCCGGGCCAGACGCCGGTACTGGTCGGTGCTGCTCGTCTTCTGGACGTAGTCGGTGACACCGGCACCGAGCGCGTCACTCGCGACGGCCTCGGAGCCGTGTCCCGTGTAGAGGACGAACGGACGGTCGGGATACTCCGCGCGAACGAGCTCCAGCAGTGCGATTCCGTCGACACCCGGCATATCGTAGTCGCTGAGGATACAGTCGAAGGTGGTGTCCGCGAGCGCCGACAGCGCCTCCTGTGCGCTCGTCACCGCCGTTATATCGAAACTCCCGTCGAACCGCTCGAGATAGGTGCCGACGAGCGCCGCCAGACCGTGCTCGTCGTCGACACAGAGTACAGAGATACCGTGTCGTGTCATATATTATTCTGATTGTAGGCGCTGTACGGTATTACCACTGTCGGTGAGAACGTGTGACTCGCTCGCACGGTCAGGGCCGTGTGGTTCCCGCCGGTCGTCCGGCATCCCCGGTGACCGCCACCGTAGGATACGCTCGCCCCCCGCACGGGGCGTGGCGTCTGATTCGCTCCGACATCGCGGACGCGGACCCGACGCGCACGGCGGTGATGCCGGGGTGTCGACCGTGTCGGAGCAAGAGTCGGGTCGACGGCCCGGTCCCCAGGCCGCCACGGGGCGGCACACCGACAGTGTGACCGACACGACCGCAGGTGGGGGTCGAGTATCTGTCCGGACACCCACGCTGTGGCGACCCCGACCGTCTGTTCTCCCGATACGGCACCGTGTCACGCCCGGTGCTCCTGTATCAATCCTCTGTCCGGACTGGACCGGCACTCGCTCGCGTCCGGCAGTTTCACTTTCAGCTTGCTGTAAACGGGGCTTTATGTGGGAGGGGGCACAATGTGGGTGTATGTCGACAGACGAAGACCTCCAAGACCTGCCGGGTATCGGTCCGGCCACAGAGGAGAAGCTCAGAGACAACGGGTTCGAGACCTACCAGGGTATCGCGGTGGCGAGTCCGGGGGAGCTCTCGAACACGGCGGACATCGGCGAGTCGAGTGCGGCGGATATCATCAGCGCGGCCCGCGAGGCGGCGGATATCGGCGGGTTCGAGAGCGGTGCGACGGTGCTCGACCGGCGCGAGCAGATTGGTAAGCTCACCTGGGGTGTCGAGGAGGCGGACGAACTGCTCGGTGGCGGTGTCGAGACCCAGTCCATCACCGAGGTGTACGGTGAGTTCGGTTCGGGCAAGTCACAGGTCACCCACCAGCTGTCGGTCAACGTCCAGTTGCCGACCGAGCACGGCGGGCTGGAGGGCAGCGCCATCTTCATCGACTCCGAGGACACGTTCCGCCCGGAGCGTATCGACGACATGGTCCGCGGGCTGGACGACGAGGTAATCGAGGCGACGATGGTTCTGCACGGTGTCGCCGACGAGGGTGAGGCCGACGCCGGCGACGATGCCCTGCTCAACGATCTGCTGACTGCGCTGCTGGACAACATCCACGTCGCGAAGGCGTTCAACTCGAACCACCAGGTGCTGTTGGCAGAGACCGCCCAGGACATCGCCTCCGAGACCCAGGACGAGGAGTTTCCGGTCCGGCTGCTCTGTGTCGACTCGCTGACCGCCCACTTCCGCGCGGAGTACGTCGGTCGGGGCCAGCTCGCCGAGCGCCAGCAGAAGCTCAACAAACATCTCCACGACCTGATGCGCGTCGGTGACCTCAACAACACCGCGGTGGTCGTAACAAACCAGGTGGCGTCGAACCCGGACTCGTTTTTCGGCGACCCGACCCAGCCAATCGGCGGGAACATCCTCGGGCACACCTCCACGTTCCGCATCTACCTGCGCAAATCGAAGGCCGACAAGCGCATCGTCCGGCTCGTCGATGCCCCCAACCTCGCCGATGGTGAGGCGGTGATGCGAATCACCGGTGACGGTGTCACTCCCGAGTGAGCGCTGTCCGGTTCGGTCGTTCATCGTCTCGCACATCTATTCGAGCGCTGTCTGACCCTGCTCCGGTCGTTCGTCGCCTCGAACGGCCGTCTGTTCGAGTGCTGTACGACTCAGAGTTCGCCGTTCATCGCCTCGAACAGCCGTTGCTTGAACTCCGCCCTGGTCAGCCCTTCACCGGGACCCAGCCCCTCCATGTGTTCGATTGAGACACTGCCACCGCCCATGCGGGCGTGACCACCGCCGTCGGCCAGCGGGATGTTGTCGGTCAGTGTGGCGAGTATCTTCCCCATGTGGATGCGGTCGTCACTGGAGCGGCCGGCGAATCTGAGCCTCCCGTCCGTGTCGCCCAGCACGACGACGGCAGTGAGACTCTCGAGTCGCTGGAGCTCCTCGGCCGCCTGCGGGATCGTGTCGGGGTTCGACACCCCGCCGACATCGCTGACAGCAAACGGTGGACGGACGTCCCGCTCGCTGATCGCACGTGCCTTTACATCGAGTGTTTCGGCATCGACATCGGGGTTCGCCATCCGGTCGAGTCTGTCGTTGTCGATGCCGTCGTAGAGATACCGGATAGCCTCGAAGTCGGCCGCTGTACAGCCGTCGGTGAGATTCTTCGTGTCGGTCTGTATCCCGTAGACGAGGCCGGTCGCGATGCTCGCCGGGAGTACCCCCTCTTCGCGCATCTGTGTGAGTTTCTGCCGACCCTGGTCGTCGTCCGGGTGGACATCGACCCAACTGCCGCCGGGTGTCCGCCCGAGGTCGTCGAGGTACTCGCTGAGGATACTCGCACACGCCCCGAGTTCCGGCCGGACGTCGGTGAACTGGCTGCCGGTCCCGTCACCTGGGTGGTGGTCGACGACCCCGACGATATCCAGCGTCCCGTCGTTTTTTAACTCGCGCGTCGTGTTGTGGTCGACGAGCACAGCCTGCGGTTCTTTTATATCGGCGGCAGACTCGATGCGCTCGAACTGCAGGTTGAGCACCGTCTCGAAGGCACGGTTCTCGTCGCGCTGTATCTGCCCCGGATAGTAGAGTGTCGTGTCTGTCCCCTGTTCCTCCGCAATCTCGGCGGCCGCCACGGCCGAGGCCATCGCGTCCGGGTCCGGGTCCGAGTGCATCAGCACCGCCACCGTATCCAGCGACCCGACCACTCGGGCGAACCGCCGACCGGCGGTCGCACGTGTTGACGTGTACAGTCTGTACCCCAGCACCACGACGAGCGCCAGCGCCAGTACCCCGGCCAGTACCGCGAGTTCCCCGGACGAGAGCCCGATGTTCCCCGTGAACCCCCCCGCGCCCTCGACGGCGATGGACGGTAACATACCCGTATCTGGGTGGCGCTGGTATAAAGACGTGCTGTTACTTCGGTCTGTCCCCGACAGAGGGCGGACTCGTGTCCGTCTCTGTCGGGCTATCGGACCGCTGTCCGGCGGTTCCGCGCGGGGTCGTCGCTCCCGGTCCCGGTGTGGGCCCCGGGGTCGGAACGCCAACGGGGAACGGCAGGCACACGGGAGCGATGCTCGTACTGTCGGAGGAAAATCCGTGCGGATTTTCGCCGCCAGCATGGACCGGGGATACCGGCGTGTCCGGGCCGCTCGTCGCGGGACGCGTGTCTCACGTCTCGCGGCCCTCTGGCCGTTGACCCCCCCAGTACAGACTGTGACCGTCTGACACCGACCACCTCGTGGGCAGGATGTAGCTGTCGGCCGAGTTCGAGTCCGACGTACCCACGGCCGAATGGCGACTCACCGTCGCTGTTCGATGTAGCTGTGCATCACGGCGTACTCGTCGAGCGTCATCGGGTACCGCCCCTCGACTTTCTGCTGTATCTCCTTCGGGTCCATCTGGTCGTCGATGCCCGAGGCCAGCGCCTCGACGTCCAGCACGGCCATCGACATTCCCATCAGCAGGATGTCGCGGGCCTCCGCGGCGATTGTGTCGGCGTCCGGCCTGTCGTCCCTGGTCGCGAGTACGGCCGCGGCCTCCTCCAGCGTGAGCGACGGCGACTCGCCCGCGAGCAGCGCGTCGACCTGCCCCTCCTCGACACCCGAGGCCGGTGGAACCTCCTCCGGGCCGACAGTCTCGACCGTCTCGACGAGCAACTCGTCGTAGGTCTCCCGCAGTTCCTCGGGCGTCTGCTCGCCCGGCGAGTCGACGGCATCTCTGAGCATACCGGCGGTACGGAGCCGTGGTATTTCAACCGTCGGGGTTGGTCCAGCGAAACCACCGCCCACACGACCATCGGACGCTCCCGAACGCGAAGCGTTTTTGTGGAACCGGCACCCTGAGTGGAGATATGCACACGGGCTGGTCGCCGTGACACGGGAGTTCACAGAGATAACCGTCGTCGGCGAGGACGACACGGGGCTGATCGCCGGCGTCACGTCGCTGCTGTTCGAGCGCGGCATCAACATCGAGGACCTCGACCAGGCGGTCCGGGAGGGGGTGTTCCGGATGTCGATGCGGGTCGACACGGCGGAGATGGTCTGCACCCGCGAGAAACTCCGGACCGACCTCGCCGAGTTAGGCGCGGACCTCGGTGTCGACGTGCAGGTCCGGTTCCCCGCCGACCGCGAGACCCGACAGATTGCGGTGCTGGTCACGAAGGAGTCACACTGTCTGGAGGCCATCTTCGAGGCCTGGACGAGCGGCCGACTCGACGCCGACGTGAGTGTCGTCATCGGGAACCACTCCGACCTGGAGCCGCTTGCCAGCCAGTACGAGGTTCCGTTCCACGATATCGGTGACGAGAAGGGCACCCCCGACGAGGTGGAACTGCTCGACGTGCTCGCCGAGTACGACGCGGACCTGGTCGTGCTCGCGCGGTACATGCGGATTCTCAGCCCCGACGTGGTGTTTCGCTACCAGAACCGCATCATCAACGTCCACCCATCGCTTCTGCCCTCCTTTCCCGGGGCCGAGGCGTACCTGCAGGCCCTGGAGAGCGGGGTCCGCATCGCCGGTGTCACCGCACACTACGTGACGACGGACCTCGACCAGGGCCCGATCATCACACAGCGGGCGTTCAACGTCCCGCCCGACGCCGAGGTATCGGACCTCGAACGAATCGGCCAGCCGCTCGAGGCCGACGCGCTGCTCGAGGCGATCGACCTCCACCTCGACGATTCGCTCGCTGTCCACCGCGGCCGGACCAAACTGCGCGACGCCGACGAGACCGACACACAGCTCGGCGCGCCGCCGGCGCTCGACGAGCACAACCCCGACCGACCGCTCGACGGTCTCGGCGAGACTGCCGCCGACAGTGCCGACGACTGACACGGCCACGACACCGCCGACTCGCCGATCCCGCTCTAACTCTCGGAGCGCGGGACGGACTGCCCCTCTCGTTTCCTCACAGGCGCCGTCACCACTCGAGACCGACCGGGTCAGCGGGCGGGTCGAGCGGACTGCCGGGCAGTTCGGCGGGTGGGTCGGGGACGTTGTACCCGCGCGGCGCGATATCGTTCGGGCCGTCGGGGTAGAACAGCGAGGCGAGCGCGTGGAGGTGGGCACGACCGACCCCGAGTTCGAACTGTCCGCCGCCGTACAGCCGGATGTCGTGTTCGTGGGCGTACTCGACGGTGTCGAGCAGTGACTCGACGGAGCCGAACCGGGAGGGTTTGATGTTCAGCCAGTCCGGCTCCCACGGGAGCGCCCGCACGCTGTCGACAGCCTCTATCGGGTAGTCCCAGGAGACGCGGCTCTCGTGACCCTCGAACAGTGGGCGGGTCTCGTCGGTCAGGTCGGGGTCCTCGACGATGGCGCCGGGGAACCCATCGAGCACGAGTTCGTACAGCTCCGGTGTTGCGGACACGTCGACCTCGGTCCCGTCGTAGAGCCCCTTCAGGTCGAGTATCCGGACCGCACCGGTGGCGGCGAGTCGCTCGACGAGCGCCGGTGTCCACGCCGGCGTGGGGTCGAGCTTGAACCCCAGGTCGGGGTCTCTGTCGAGCAGGTCGAACACCCGGTCGTCGGTCGGGGGGTCGCCCAGACGGGTGCTCACGACAAACCGGACCGGGTCGTACTCGCGGCCCAGCCGACTCGCCAGGTCGGTCCCGGCCTGACACAGCGCGAGGTCGAGCGCCGCGCTCTCGACGGCCCACCGCCGGTAGTTGCGGAACACCGACCGCTCCGGCGCGCCCGCCGGGAACAGGTCGACCCCATCGAGGTGGTCGCTGAACGCCGCGAACGTATCGTCCCAGCACAGCGGGAGCTCCGACCCCCGCCCGACGAGTGTGTGGTGTGGCTCGCTGTCGTAGGTCACGTCCTCACCCCGTCCGGTGTGTCCGTCACCGTGCAGCGAGACCACCGTCGTCGTCCGCGTGAACCCGCTCGTCGTGTCTCGCTCGCGCAACTCGACGTCACAGCCGTCGATTTCGAGGTCGAGTCCTCCGAGGCGGTCGAAGAGCATCGTCACGCGGTTGACGCCCCATCGAGAAAGTTGCGTCGGATATCCGGCCCGCCGCTACGCCCAGTCCTTGCAGTCGGCACAGACGAGTCGCCCGTCGTCGGACCAGAGCCGTCTCACGCCGCGCTCGCAGACCACGCAGTCCTGTCTGTCACTCTGCCAGCGCGAGGTGGGTGTTGGCGGGTCTATACTCTCCGTGCTGTCACTGCCGTCTCTGTCTTCTGGTGTGTCGTCTCTGGCTGTCTCCTCTCTGCTTGACTCCGCGCCGTCTCCGGACATCTCGTTGTTCTGCGCTCTGCCCTGGTTCTCCGGCTCCGC
>CAZFMN010000020.1:24577-26221 GCA_964520075.1 uncultured Halobacteriales archaeon
CATCTCGTTGTTCTGCGCTCTGCCCTGGTTCTCCGGCTCCGCGCCGTCTCCGGACCTCTCGTTGTTCTGCGCTCTGCCCTGATTCTCCGACTCCTCGCCGTCTCCGGACATCTCGTTGTTCTGCGCTCTGCCCTGGTTCTCCGGCTCCGCGCCGTCTCCGGACTCACCGTCGTTCCGTGCGCCGCTCTCGCCCCCGGACCCCTCGTCGGGTTCGGACTTCCCCTCGCTCTCGCTGTCGTCGAGGAACTCGTCGAGCGATGCGTTCTCCACACTCGTGTGGAGTGCGCGCCGAATATAAACTCTGTCGGCCGCTGGTACGGTATCCGGTGGACTGCCCCGGGGAGCAGCGCGTTCACCGGACCGTCGAGGTCCGGACTCGGATTTCACCAGACCGTACTCGCCGTGGTCTCGAGACCGGAGTCTCGAAGACCGGGCGTGACCGGGGGAATTTATCTTCCGGTGGTCCGTGATGCGGGTATGATACTCTCGGATGCGGAGATCCGCCGTCGCCTGGAGGACGGTGACCTCGACATCGAACCGCTCGCGGACCCGGAGCTACAGATACAGCCCGCGAGCGTCGACCTCCGTCTGGGGCGTGAGTTCCTGGAGTTCGAGCGGACGAACATCCCCTGCATCCACCCCGACAGCGCCGAGGAGGTGGAGGACTACGTCAGCGAGACGGTCGTCCCCGAGGACGAGGACTTCGTGGTCCACCCCGGCGACTTCGTGCTCGGCACCACGGTCGAGCGGGTCGACATCCCGCCGGATCTCATCGCCCACGTCGAGGGCCGCTCCTCGCTCGGCCGTCTCGCGGTCGTGGTGCACGCCTCGCTCCCCGGTGACGAGTCGGTGTTCCTGTGGACGCCGTCGGAGGGGTTCGGGCTCTACGATATCGGGGAGATTGTCGAACAGGAGCGCCCCGCACGCGCGGTTGCGTTCGACCCCCGTACCCTCCGCGTGAGCACCCACCGGGTGACCGACCACATTACGAACCCACGGAAGCGCATCTACCGGGTCGAACTCGACTCCGGGCGCGCGGTACACGTCACGCGGGACCACAACCTGTTCACGCTCGACGAGCGCGGCGGGGTCACCCGGATTCCGAGCGAGGACGCCGTCGGCGAGCACGTGATGGTCCCCGCCCGTCTGCCCGGGTCACCGACACCGAGGGAGCGTCTCGACGTGCTCGATCTCCTCGACTCCGGTGAGACCACACTGTACGCGAGCGACGGGTCCGGCAGCCTCGACCGGTCCACGGGTCTGTCGGGGTCACGTGACGACCACCACAGCGACCCGGCGACTGTCGACCGGACCGGCGCGGGGGATGTCGAGGTCACACTCGACCGGGACGGGACCAGACGCCCCCGGGAGCTCCGACTCACGCCCGGGTTCGGCTGGATGCTCGGGTTCTCCATCACGGCGGGGTCCACGCGCCAGGGACAGCTCCGGGTCACCAGCACGGACACGGCGTCTCTGGACCGGTTCGCGGCGGTTCTCGGGACACACGACGTGGACACCAGCCGACACGAGGGCGAGCGGAGCACGACGCTGCGGGTCCGTTCGGAACGCTGGTCGGCACTCGTCGGTGAACTCGCCGGCACGGGCGAGGAGCCGACGGTTCCCGAGACGGTGTTCGACTGGCCC
>CAZFMN010000020.1:26321-34565 GCA_964520075.1 uncultured Halobacteriales archaeon
ACTCGCCGGCACGGGCGAGGAGCCGACGGTTCCCGAGACGGTGTTCGACTGGCCCGAGACGGTGCAGGAGGCGGTTCTGGCGGGGATGCTCGACGGTGAGGGGCACGACCAGACACGGGACAGGCTGTCCACCGCGAACCCGGGGCTCGCGAACCGGGCGGCGTACCTCGGCACCCGTCTCGGACTGTCGACCGCGGTGCACAGCACCGAGCAGACAGCCGACAACTCGACCACTGGGGACCGTTCCGACGAGACGTGGGTCGTCGAGTTCGGCGAGGATGCGCGCGGACGCGACGTGGTCCCGGCTCCGGGTGCCCTGCTCCGGACGCTCCGCGAGCGCGCGGGGATGGAGATATCCGACGCGGCAGACGCGGTGGACAGCTCGCGGTCGAACATCTCCGACGTGGAGAGCGGGGCACGTGACACGGTCGAGCGGGAGACACTCGCCCGGTTCTGTGAGACGTACGCCGGAGCGGGGGTCGACACGACGCGGCTCGAGCAGTTACTCGACGGTGACGTGCGCTTCGAGGAGGTTGTCGAGGTGGTCGAGACCGACCGGGTCGAGCCGACCTACGACCTCGAGGTCCAGCCCGGTGGCCAGCCGATAGAGAACTTCCTCGCCGGCCGTGGCGGAGTCTTCCTCTCGAACACCGCGGGGCTCTGTGACCCGGGCTACCGGGGCCAGATCACGCTCGAACTGTCGAATCTCGGGGCCGCACCGGTGGCGCTCTCGCCGGGGATGCGCGTCTCACAGCTGACCTTCACCGAGTTGACCTCGCCGGCGGAGCGACCGTACGGCGAGGACCGCGGCTCGAAGTACCAGGAACAGGAGGGGCCACAGGCCTCGCGGATCGGCGGTGACAGGGAGTTCGGTGGTGAACAGTGAGGTTCGTCGAGGAGGTGGTCGTCGAGGCGGTACTCCCGACCGTGCGGTCGATGCTCGCCGAGGCGTTGCGCGAGCGCGGCCACACGCAGAGCGACATCGCGACCATGCTCGGGCTCAGCCAGAGCGCCGTCTCGAAGTACGTCCACGGCGATATCGAGCGCAACCGGCGGGTGCAGGACGACCCGCGGGTCGGTGAACTGGTCGAGCGACTCGCCGACGGGCTCACGTCGGGGGTGCTCCGACCCGTCGAGGCGCTCGTCGAGGCGGAGGTGACCGTCCGGGAGCTCGAACGCGGTGGTGTTGTGGCGGAGTTACACGCCGAGGCGGTGCCGGGGCTGACCCCCGAGGATACCGCGGCCATCCACGAGCGGGGCGGCCGTCTGCAGGAGACCGCCCGCGTCCGGGCGTCGGTCCGGCGGGGGTTGCGGGTGCTCGAGAACACCGGCGGGTTCTCACGGCAGATTCCCGCGGTCGGGTCGAACCTGGCCGAGGCGCTGACCGACGCCGAGACTGTCGAGGATGTCGCGGCGGTGCCGGGGCGTATCCTCGACGTGCGCGGGCAGGTCACCATCCCGGGCGAACCGGAGTTCGGCGTCAGCCAGCACGTCGCGGGGGTGTTGCTCGCGGCCCGCCGGAGCGGTAGCGACGCCCGCGCGGCGGTGAATGTTCGGTACGACGAACGGGTGCGCGACGCGCTCGTCGATGCCGGACACCGCGCCGTCGCGTTCGACGCCGAGGCCGACATCGAACCGGCGGTCGAGGCCGCGGTCGCCGACCAGCCCGACGCGACGGTGCTCTACCAGACCGGCGGGTTCGGTGTCGAACCGGTGCTGTACGTGCTCGGGCCGGGCGCCCCGGCCGTGGTCCGGAGCCTCCGCGAGGTCGACCTCGACCCGGGCGGATGAGTTAAGACCGTCGGCGGCAACCGTTCGACCGATGGGTGACAGCCGAGACCTGACGGAGACGTTCTACGGGCGGTTCGCGGGTATCTACGACGCCGTGGCGGCCGCCCCGGTGGTGCGCTCCTGGCGCGCCCGGTGTGCCGAGGAACTCGCCCTCTCGCCGGGTGATACCGTCGTCGAGATGGGCTGTGGCACGGGCGCGAACCTCCCGGCACTGCGCGAGCGGGTCGGCTCCGAGGGGACCGTCGTCGGTGTCGACCTGGTGCCGGCGATGCTCCGTCGGGCCCGAGCGCGCGCGGAGCGACACGGCTGGAGGAACGTGCACGTCGTCCGCGGGGACGCGAGGCGGCCACCGGTTGCGACGGCCGACGCGCTGGTGTCGACGTTCGTGGTCGGGATGCTCGAGGACCCGGGAGAGGCCGTCCGGTCGTGGCTCGGGCTGGTCCGGCCCGGCGGGCACGTGGCCCTGCTGAACGCCGCCCGGACCGACCGGCCCGCGCTGTGGCCGGCGAACCTCCTCCTCCGGGCGTTCACCCGTCTCACCGCGCCCGGCCACCGCCTGCGGCTGGACTCGCCCACCCGTGACCTCGAACGACGGTGGGCGGAGTCCGTCGACGCGCTGTTCGACGGGACCGTCGACCGTCTCACCGACCGTCTCGGCCTCGGGTTCGTCGTGCTCGCGAGCGGACGGCTCCCCGAGGAGTGACCCGGGACGAGAGCCACCGGCGGTGTGGCACCGACCGGTACGTTGAAACCTGAACGCACCGACTGTCGGGTATGCTCCTGACGCTCGAAGGGCTGGACGGGAGCGGCAAGACGACCTGCGTGGAGGCGTTGCGGGAGTCCCCGGCGCTCGCGGGGGCGACGTTCACGAGGGAGCCGACGACCTCCTGGTACGGCGAGGCGGTCCGGCGCTCGCTCGCCGACGACGACGCCGACCCGCTCGCCGAACTGTTCCTGTACACCGCAGACCACGCGGCGCACCTGTCGCGGACGGTGGAACCGGCGCTCGACCGCGGCGAGGTGGTCGTCTCCGACCGGTACTCGGACTCGCGGTACGCCTACCAGGGGGCGGCGCTCTCGGACCGCTTCGAGGATGCCGTCGGGACCGTCCGCGAGTTGCACCAGCCCTGGACCCGCCCCCCCGACGTTACAATCTATCTGGATATCGACCCCGAGACGGGTGCACGCCGGAGCGGCGCGACGAACAAGTTCGAAACCGCATCGTACCTCGCGGACGTGCGCGAGAACTACGAGCGTCTCGTCGCCGCGGCACCCGACCGGTTTGTCCGTATCGACGCCTCGCGCCCCGTCGACACCGTTCGCGGTGAGGTGCTCGCGGCCGCCGAGCGATTCGTCTGACCCGCTCAGACCGACGTGGTGTCGACTTCCTCGCCGATGGTGACGAGCGTGTACTCACAGTCCTCGGCCCCACACCGCCACTTCACCTTCTCACCGAGGTGGATCTCCGTGCTCGCTACCCGATAGAACGTCGTCCCGTCGCACCGCGGACACGTCAGCTCACACTCCAGCGACATGCGCGACGATATATTACCGGCTCAGTTCAACCTTCGGATTGTGCGACGCCACCGCCCCGAGACAGGGGAAGTTTTTGTGCGCGCACGCCGAACAAACAGTATGGACGATGTCACAGCGACCCTGCGAGAGGCGTTCGAGGCGGCGGGGTACGAGGTTGGCGAGGCGAGTCGCAACCGGGACACGGTCCGGGTGTCAGTGCTCGACCCGGAGGCGAGCGCCGATGCCCTCCGCGAGATCACCCACGAGACGCTCGGCGCGGACGACGTGCTCGGACTCGACGTCACCACCGAGTCCGCCGACAACCAGGACGTGACGACCGTCGTCTCGTTCCGGTACCGGGGTTGACCTCCTCCCCGCCGGAAGGCGAGGATTCCTCCGTGGGTAATCCAACCAGGTGACCGTCCGGCTACCGCACCGAGAGGTGGTCGACGTGCAGGTCGACACCGTTCGCCCTGCGGACCGTCGATTCGGCGGGCACGTCCAGGTCGACGGCCGTCGTCGCGGACATCTCACTCGGAGGACTGCTCGCGCTGGCGGGCGGCCTCGCGCTCGAGTTCGCGGTCGATGCCGTCTTGCAGGTTCGACACCACCTCGACGGTCACGACGTTCCCGCCGCCGGGGTCGACGACCATCACCTCGGTGCCCTCCTCTATCTCCTTGTTGTTGATGCTGCGGGCCTGGTAGTAGGGGTTGAAACCACCGCTGTCGAGTTTGACCTCGCCGTCGGTGGAGGTCACACGCTCCGTGACCCGCCCGGTCTGGCCCCGCAACGACGAGGAGTCCGAGGTCTGGGCCTCGCCGGACCCACCGTAGATGTCCAGCTGCCGGTAGCCGTACAGCGTCACCGCCGCGCTCACGGCCACCGTCACCGTCATCGAGAGCAACACCACCGGCGTCCCGAACACCGAACCGACGAGGAACCCGACGAGCCCCGCGAAGAACAGCGAGACACCCGCCACGAAGAAGTGTGCACCCGGGGCGAACGCCTCGGCGATGATCAGCGCAGCACCTACGAGTATCAGAAGCACCGGGAGATTACTCAGACCCAGAATCGGGCTCAACACCATACCTCACATTACATCGCGTGTCAAATAACAGTTCTGGGTCGGGGCGGGAGTGTGCCGGAGGCGGGCTCCGGTTCGGGGTGGAACTGTCTGACAGGTCCCGGTGACGACAGCGTGCCTGACCGCCGGGAGAGCTACCGCCGGACCTCCTTTGCGGTCTCGACGAAGGCTCTGACAGACTCGACGGGGGTGTCGCTGTCGACACCGTGGCCGAGATTCAGTATGTGTCCGGCCGGACCGGCGGCCGCGATCACCTCGCGGGTCCGCTCGCGGATAGTGGCAGGGTCAGCGTACAGGTACGCGGGGTCGAGGTTGCCCTGCACCGGCCGGTCGAGTCGGTCCCGCGCCCGACCGATATCGACCGTCCAGTCCAGGCCGACGACGTCCGCGCCGGTCTCGGCGAGCAGGTCGAGTCGCCCGTTCATCCAGCGGGCGAACACAACCGTCGGGGCATCCACCGACGCGAGTATCTCGCGGTGCAGCGGCAGGAGGAACTCGCGGTAGTCGGCCGGTGTCAGTACGCCGGCGTAGGTGTCGAACAGCTGGACGACGTCTGCACCCCTGTCGACCTGATACTGGAGATACTCGCGGGTGATATCCGCGAACGAGCGGAGCAGTGTCCGGAACGCGTCCGGGTGGCGGGCACGGAGACGCCGCAACGGCATGTGCGTGCGACTCGGCTCGCCGGCCACCGCGTAGGAGGCGAGCGTGAACGGGCCGCCGGCGAACCCGATGACCGCGGCCTCCCCGCCGACCCGGTCGGTCAGCCTGTCGAGCAACTCGCCGACGTAGTCGAGTTCCACCGTCACGTCGCCGTGGCTCCTGTCGACGTCCTCCGGTCCCGTGATCGGGTTCTCCACGACGGGACCGACACCGCTCTCGATGTGGTACTCGAAGCCGAGCGGTTCGAGCACTGTCAGGATATCGGAGTACATCACCACCCCGTCGGGCCGGTAGTACTCCCAGGGCAACAGCGAGATCTCCGTCGCCACCTCGGGGCTCTGTATCGCCTCCAGAAACGAGATCTCGGCACGTAACTCCCGGTACTCCGGGATGTGCCGACCGGCCTGGCGCATCAGCCAGACCGGCGGCCGCTCGGTCCGCTCGCCCCGTGCCGCACGCACCAGCAGATTGTCCATCACCAACTGTTGGTTCGACGGCCTGTTAACTCGTGCGGACGACCGGTACGGGACGTGTCGTCGACACACGGGCCGCGGCAGGGCCGGCCCCACCGCCGGATTCGTCCAGATAGATTTATATGAACGGACAACTGTATGCCAGGTAGATGTGGGGTCTGGGGAGAATCCGCTCGGCAGTTTCGGGGCTGGTCTCGGCGTTCGGCGGGTTGCGTCTCCGCACACAGTACGCGCTGGTGTTGCTGACAGTCCTGGTCGTGCTCGGTGCCGTCGTAGGGGGCACAGCCGAACTGTTCCAGCAACAGACAATCAGCCAGGAGCGTGAGGACCTCGACGAGACCGCGACGCTCGCGGCCACACAGATCGACGAGAGTATCACCGGTAGCGAGTCACGACTCCGCGGCAAGAGCTCCGAGTTCGCCGCGAACCTCACGAACGGCGCGGAGGTTCTGCGGAACACCGCCGAGGAGACGGAGTTCCTGCTCGCGATACTGGTCGGCCCGGACGGGGTCGTCCGCGACATGCGGGGTGACCTTCGCCCCGGTGAGAGTCGCGAGGAGTACATCGGCACCAACCTCTCCGGCGAGCGGTACATCGACGAGGCACTCGGCGGCAACACGTACATCCAGGAGCCGACGAGGGAGGCAGACGGGGAGATAACGTTCACGATGACGACCCCCATATACGTCGACAGCACGCTCCAGGGTGTCCTCGCGGGAACGATACTGCTCGGTGACGAGACGGGGATACACGGGGGTCGCGGCGCGGACTTCTTCAGGGGGTTGCAGCCGCTGAACACGTCGGTCCAGTCGGCGTTCGTCGAACAGGAGGGCAACAGCACGCTCCGGGTCCACACCGCGGGTGAGCCGTTCGACGACCCCATCACGAGCACCGCGACCGTCGATTCGACCGGCTGGACGGTCCGGGTGGAGCGTGACCGGAGCGCGTTCACCGACCGGCTCGAACTGTTGCAGCTGGTCCAGTTCGGGAGTCTCCTGGTCGTGCTGGTGTCGGTCGTCGGACTCGGGTTCTACCAGTACCGCTCGAACCTGCGTCAGACCGAGCAGTTGCTCGACGGGTTCGACCGACTCGAGAGCGGGGCGTTCGACCACCGGCTCGGGTTCTCCGGTGCCCGGGAGTGGGAGCAGATCAGCGACGGGTTCAATCAGCTGGCAGCCGGGCTGCGCGAGCGCGAGACCACTATCCGGGAGCGCGAGACCGCCATCCGGGAGCGCGAGCAACGGCTCAGCGTGCTCAACCGGGTGCTCCGTCACAACCTCCAGAACGACACGAGCGTCATCATCACCCGGGCACAGCTCCTCGCCGCCGAGGCCCCCGAGCATCAGGACACCGTCGATGCCATCGTCGAAACCGCGGAGGGGCTGGTCGCCCACAGCGAGAAGGCCCGGCGACTCGAGACGGTGATGGCAAACGCCGGGGCTCCGCCCGTCCAGCTCGATATCGTCAACGTCGTCCAGTCACTGTGCGCCGAGTACGGACGGGAGTACCCCGAGGTCACCGTCGAGACGGACCTGCCGGAGCGTGCACCCGTCTCGGTCGTGCAGGGTATCGAGTTCGGCATCGAGAGTCTCGTCGAGAACGCCTTCGAGTTCGCCGACGGTGACGACCAGACGGTGGCGGTGACGGTCACACTCGACGACGACCGGGTGCACGTGACCGTGCAGGACAGCGGGCCGGGCATCCCCGAGCACGAGCGCGAGGTGCTCGACCAGCCCCAAGAGACCTCACTCGAACACGGGAGTGGTATCGGCCTCTGGCTGGCCCACTGGGCCGTTGTAAAGTCCGGCGGAGGGCTCTCCTTCGGTGACCAGTCCGACGGCGGGTCGGTGACCGCCTCGCTCCCGCGTGCGGGGGACTGAGACGGGTCGGGTCCCGACAGACGAGTCGGACCCCGACCCGGACGGCTGAGGACCGCTGACAGAACGCCGACACCGATACAGGCGTGTGTCTGTTCAGTACTGTCTGTCGTACGTGCGGTCAATGACGGTTCCTTCACACATCATCCGCAACATTTAAACGACGACACACACACGCAGTCGTATACTCGATGCCGAGGGAGTCAGGTCAGGCGACAGGATGGGGACCCGGGACAAGGGGTGACCGGAGACGCTCCGACAGGAGACAGCACGCGACAGTCCCAACAGGTGCAGAGCAGTGAGACACACCGGCAGACCCGGTCTGTCGGGCGGGACAACAGGCAGACGAACACCCGGAGGGGCACGCCTGTCCCGACTCCGGGTCGTCGGTCTGGTCGTGGCACTCGGTATCCTCGTCGTGGTGGTCGGGGCCGGGATGGGAGTAAACGCCGGAAACACGCATATTGTCGGCGAACCGGTCGCCGGGAGCGGCGGTTCGCCGTTTACACTCGACGGTGCTGTCGAGAGCGAGCGGATGGCGCTAGACAGCGGAAACGGAGTCGACCCGGGAGACAGCGTGGGTCGGGACACCGGCACCGGCCGACAGGCGACACCGGGCGGGTACGTCGACACCGAGACAGACGGGTCTGCGTTCTCGCTGACGGTCAACACGACCAGGGAGGGTGTGACGAACGACACGTCGTTCCTGATCAGCACCGGGAGCGGCCAGTTCGACTACGATTACAACGTGTCCTGGCAGTCTGTCGGTGGCGGAGCGCCAGCAGGCAACCGGAGCGGACTCACCGGTGACTACAACGTTAGCTTCGGGCAACCGGGCAC
>CAZFMN010000021.1:0-19774 GCA_964520075.1 uncultured Halobacteriales archaeon
TCAGTCCTCCGCGTCGGTTTGTTTCTCCAGTTTGACCCGGTGTGGCTCGTAGCCGTGTCGCCGGTAGAACCGCCGTGCGGCCTCGTTGTCGGCCATCGCCTCCAGCGAGACGACGTCGGCACCAGCCTCGCGCAGTCGCTGCTCGGCCCGGGCGAGCAGTGCCGACCCGATACCCTCTCCCCGGCGGTCGGGCACCACGTAGAGGTTCTCGACCAGCCCCCGTTGGCGGTCGACCTCGTACTGGTCGGTGCGCGTGACGAACATCACGAACCCGACGATGCGCCGCTCACCGCCGGACGAGCGGGCCACCAGTAGCTGTCCGGTGGCGGCGTACCGTGCGAGTCGCTCCCGGACACGCGTCCGGTTCGGCTCCGCCAGGAGATGTGAGTCGTGTGCGCGCTGGCCCCGCGCGAGCGCCACCCACAGGTCGGCGACGGCGTCTGCCGCCGACGGACTCGGCTCAGCTATCTCCGTCTCGCCGTCGGTCACGGGTCAGGACACTCCGGGCACGGTGTCCGACCGTCGGACTCCGGGCCGACCGACCCGCTCCCGTGCTCGCGGATTCGCCGACTGGTCGGCTCACCGGACGGTCGGCCTGTCGTCTCACCGGGCGTGTCCGACCCGTCCACGCCGCGTGCGCTGTTGCTCACCTCCCCGATGGCCACGGATCTGGTCACGCTCGTGTGCTAGTTCGACATCGAGGGTCAAAAAGCCTGCCTGCAGCGGCGTCACGCTGTCTCCGGTAGGTGAACCCGACAGCGCGAGACCGTCTCGTACTGCCGGAGGAAAATCCGTGCGGATGTTCGCCGCCAGTAGAGCCTGCTGTCCGGCGTGTCCGACCAATCCACGGGAAGAAGCTCCGGGGTCGTACGGAAATCGGAGATTTCCGTGATGAACGTTGGACAACGTCCAACGAACCTGCGAGCGGGCGATGCCCGCGAGCAGCTGACGAGAGACGAAGTCTCTCGAACCACCTGACCCCGGAGCAGTTCACCGGGCGGCCCTCACCGAGTTGTACGGTACTGTTCTCGTCGGTCACGTGTAGCTGTTTCCGGACGCATCGATTAGCTGTTTCGGGCCGGGTCGGGTCAGGTTGCCAGTTTGAGGAACATGCTCTGCACGTCGAAGATGGTGACCTCGCTGTCGTCGCTCTCGTCGAAGTTGTAGAACGGCGCGTACCGTCTTACCTCCTGGTCCTGGAAGCTGGTAAAGAACGTCTGCACGTCGAAGATGGTGAACTCGCCGTCACCGTCGATATCCTCGAAGAACCCGTCGCCGTCGGGGTCTGTCGGCAGGCCCTCGCCCGACGAGAGCGTGGGCGGACCGACGTCACCGTAGAGCCCGCTGCCGTACTCGCCGCGACCGTAGCCGACCCAGGTGTCCTCGAGGTCCTGTGTCTCCGCTGTCTCCTCCTGTTCGGCGGTGTCGTCGGACGCCGCGGCGCTACCGGCGGCCCCACCCGCGGCACTCGCACCCGCCGCGAGCGACAGCAGGTACGTCCGCCGCTCCAGCGGGAGGAGTGTCTCGCGTTCGCCGTCCTGTTCGCCGTTCTCTGGTGTCTGCTGTGTGTCGCTCATTGTTCTGTCGACCCGGCCGTGGGCTTGGTCGCCTGACCCACCTGTCTCCCGGGTATACTCGACCTGTCGGCGTGGACTCACTTAAAACCAGTCGCTCGGGTCGTGTCGGAACCGGAAACACTTTTGTCGGGGCTCGGGTTAGAGATGTCGTGCACGAGCGGACGCTTGCGTACCTGCGCGGTCGGTTCGGCGACCACTACCGCCGGGCCGAGATCGAGCGCCCGCCGGACGCGGACGCCCGGGAGTGGGGGTACGTTCCCTGGACAACCGGACCCGGTGAGACGTACGTCCGGCACAACGCGTTGCTGGACCTCGGCCGACTCTCGGACTTTCTCGCCCGGGAGCGCCCGAAACACGTCTACTTCTCGGCCGGTCGCTACGACGACCCGAGCGCGACCACAATGGGCGGGAAAGACTGGCAGTGCTCGGACCTCATCTTCGACCTCGACGCCGACCACCTTCCCTCGACGACCCCATCCGACAGCTACGCGGAGATGCTCGCCACCTGCAAGGACGCCCTGCTGCGGCTGCTCGAGTTCCTCGAGACGGACTTCGGGTTCGAGGAGCTCTCGGTCGTGTTCTCCGGCAGTCGGGGGTATCACGTCCACGTCCGCGACGACAGCATCCAGACGCTGGAGCGGGACGCGCGCCGCGAGATTGTCGACTACGTCAGGGGGATCGGACTCGAGTTCGAGTCACTGCTGAGCGAGGAGACGGTGGGCGGTGCGATGGGCCGGGAGAGCCCCGCGACGAACCGGTATCTCCCGACCGACGGCGGCTGGGGGAGTCGCATCCACAGCCGCCTGACCGCGCTGATGGAGGAGGTGCGCGAGATGGACGACGAGCGGGCGCTCGCCCGTCTTCAGGAGTTCGACGGTGTCGGCGAGAAGAAGGCACAGACCGCCTACGGGTTCGCGCAGAACCGCCCCGTCGAGATCGAGCGCGGGAACCTCTCGGCACACAGTGTCTTCGAGAGTCTGGCCCGGGCGTTCGCGCCGACGGTCGTCGCCGAGGAGAACGCCCCCATCGACGAACCGGTGTCGACCGACACGAACCGGCTGATACGGCTCCCCGGCAGTCTCCACGGCGGCAGTGGTCTCGCCGTCCGGCCGCTCGCCCGCGACCAGATCGCGGCGTTCGACCCGCTCGTCGACGCCGTTCCCGAGACGTTCCGGAGCCACGACATCGTGGTCGAGGTGACAGACGGCGGGACAGTTCAACTCGGCGGCGACAGCTTTACACTCCCGGAGGGAGAGCATACTGTACCGGAGTACCTCGGCGTGTTCCTGATGACGCGGGGACGGGCCGAGAAGGGCAGAGAGTAACAGCAGGCGGAGTGATATCCGATGAATCTCGACGAACTGCAATCGGTGCGCGACCGCGAGCGCCAGACCGACAAGCCACAGCAGTTGCGCGAGTCGTTCTACGCGGACGTGGGGTCGTTCGTCGAGCAGTTGCGCACAGAGCGCGACCGGGCGGCCGAGCGCCACGGCAGTCCGTACGCCGACGAGGTGATGCGGCTGACCGACGAGATCGACGCCGCACAGCAGCTCGTCGAGGATATCCACGAGCGCCGCATCGGCAAGGTCGTGAAGGCCGCCTCGCTCGAGGCCGCGGCGCTGTCACCCGAGGTCGACGGGCTCACCACCGAGGAACAGGCGCTGTTCGACGACCTCGTCGCCGACATCGAACACCACCGCGAGGACGTGCTGGACACCGTCGAGGGCGAGACACCGACCGACCCGGACACGACAGCCGGCGACAGCCAGACCGGCGGGGAGGCGACCGGTATCGGCGCCGCCGACGTGATGGGCACGGACACCGCTGACGAGGGGGTCCCGTCGTCGCCGCCGACCGAGTCAGCCGACCGACAGCGGTCGGAACAGCCCGACCCCGGCGAGATGCGCCCCGACACCGCGCCGGAGGACCGACCTGGCGGAGGTGACCCGACGGCGAGCGGCCCGGCGCGAACCGACGGGAACGGCTCGCGGCCCGACGAACCGTCCGCGGACGGCCGGGAGCGCAAGCCGACCGACCCGGACGGGAACGCGACCCAGAGCGACCGCTCCGACGAAACTCGGAACGGGCACGCGGACGTGGGCCAGAACGACCCCTCCGACGAAACTCCGAACGGACACGCGGACGTGAGCCAGAACGGCCACTCCGACGGAACTCGGAACGGGCACGCGGACGTGAGCCAGAACGGCCACTCCGACGCGGTCCAGAACGGACAGTCCGACGAAACTCCGAACGGGCACGCCGAGCAAGACAGGCGCGGACACGCGGAGCGGGGTCGAGCCGATGGCCGGGGAGCGGCATCCACGGAGCGGGGCGAGGACGGGTCGGACGGGGTCGGGGAGACACCGGGAGAGAGGGTGTCGGATGCCCCGGGGGAGCGGGGCGACCACCAGTCGGGGACCGGCGGGTCGGTCGAGGCTCCGGGGGCAGGGACCGACATCGAGCGCGAGCGCGTGCTCGTCACCCGGGACGTCGACACGTTCGTCGGGTCGGACACCCGTGACTACGACCTCGCGGCCGACGACGTGGTGACACTGCCCGCGACGAACGCGGAGATTCTCGTCCAGCGGGATGCTGCCCGGCGACTGTAGCCGGCCGTTCGGCGCGGGACAGACCGGTGTGGTCACAGAAAACTTTTGCCCGCAGGGGTAGAGCTACCAGTTATGGTAGACCCTGTTGTCGTCGGACTGGTGGCCGCCGGTGTCGTGTTTCTGTTAGCGGGGGCCGTGCTCTCGGTGTACGGTATTGCGCTGCTCGGTGCCGTCGTCGGCGGTGCCGGTGGCTACCTGCTGGGACCCGAACTCCTCGGGTTCGAGGCGTTTCCCGAGCTCGCGGGACCGATACTGGTCGGCGCGGCCGGGGGTGTCGCGCTGAGCTACCTGCTGCTGTCGCTCGCGATCGGTTTGCTCGGGTTCGTCGTCGGAATCTACATGGGTGCTGTCGGGTCACAGCAGCTGCTCCAGGAGCCGGACCTGCTGGTCGTGGCGATTCTCGCGCTCGTGACCGGAGCCGTCGCCGCCTTCCTCGGCACCATCCTCAAGCGGACGGTGATGGTGTTCATCACCTCCTTTATCGGCGCGACGCTTGCCTCGCGGTCGGTCACCGCCGCCGACATCGACGAGGCGAAGCTGTCAGAACCCGACCCGATCCTGTTCGACCCCGTCGAGGAGCCGCTGTTCATCGGGCTGTTCGTGCTCGGCGTGCTCACGCAGCTCGGCCTGTTCAAGTTCGGGTACGTGACGAAACTCGTCAGCTATCTGCCCGGTGCCAGCGTGCTCCAGGACCGCGAGGAGGACGGCGAGGAGACGAACTGACCACACGGGGTGTGCCGGTCTCCGTCACGGGACGGAGCGGCTCCCGCAAGCCGGACAGTCGATGCGGTCACTCTGCGCGGTCGGCGCGGTGTTCGCTGATGAGACGGTCGACCATCTCGGAGCTCTGCTGGCGCTCGCGCTCGTTCGCCCGTTGCTCCCAGTCGGCGATTGCCGCCTCCACCTCGGACTCGCGGGCGACGGCGAGTTCGTCCACCTCCTGGACGGTGACGAGGTCAGCCGGCGCGACGGGCACGTCGCTGTCGAACAGCACACTGTCGGCCATCTCGGAGAGCTGACCGTTTCGCAGGACCAGCCGGGGCTCGACCTCGGCGAGCCGGTTCGCGGTCGACCGTCCGGCACCGCTCGCATCCCGGAGCAGGATGATGTCGTCCTCGGCGAGCCCGAACCGCTCGTGGGCGGTCTCGATACTGTCGGTGGTGAACTGTTCGACAATCTTCACGGGCACCAGTCCGGCGCGTTCCTCCGAGACAGCCGCGAAGTCCGAGTGGTCGAGCTTCCACAGCGTCTTCAGCCGCTCGAGTTTGCCCTCGAGCTCCGAGACACGCTCGCGCTCCTCGTCGAGTTCGCGCTCGAGGCGCTCGTTGTCCCGCTCCAGGCGGCTCACCTCGCGGCGCTCGCGGGCCCGCTGGCGCTCCTCGCGACGGGCCTCGGAGAGCTGTTGCTCGTACTCCTCGATCTGCTCGTCTCGCTCCTCGAGGTCCGCCTCGAGCCGGTCGACGTGCTCCTGTAGCTGCTCGACCTGGCCCTCGAGCTGGCGGATGCGGCGCTGCTCGGGCGAGGGTTCGTGCTCGACGTGGTCACTCTCGTCGGCGTCCTCGCTCTCGTCGTCGGCGAGGTCCGAGAGCACGGCCTCGACTGACTCCTCGTCGGTGACGACCCGTTCGACGACAGCACCGAGGTCCTGCCGGGGTGGCACCTTCGCGGCGATACGCTCGAACTGGTCGGCGTGGGCGTCGTAGGCACCCAGCGCGGCGGCGATGGCGTCGCGCTCGTGGTCGTTGTCGTACCCCTCCTCGCGGGTGCGGTGTTTCTTTACGTCGACCGGGAGGTCACGGTCGGGCACCCAGGCGGCGGCGTCGAAGCTCCGGCGGATCTTCTCGACCGTCTCGGGCATCGGTGTTACGTCGGCGGCCACCAGAATCGGTCGGCCGCGCTCGATTATCCACTCGATAACGGCGGCGGTGTCGGCGGTGCGCGTGCTGAGCACGTCGAGCACGGTGCCGTCGAGCCCGACCACCGCCGCCGCGGTCGTCGTGCCGGGGTCGATGCCGACGAGCACGCGGTCGCGGCGCTTCGCGAGCGGCCGGAACTCGATACCGTCACGGCGGACCCGCTCTATCTCCACCCTGACGTCACCCGACCGCTCCGACGAGACGGGGATATCCTCCGGACGACCCTCGATTGTGAACACGGCGTTCGAGAGCCCGCCGTACTTCTCCGTCGCGTCGCGCTCGTAGTCCAGTCCCGCCTCGTCGAGTGTCGACGCCACCTCGCGGGTGCGACGCCGGACAGAGCCGTGGATGCGCCGCGTGTAGCGGTCCTCGCTCCAGCCGCCGCCACCCCCCGTCGAGCGGCCCCGTGACACCTTCAGCTCGGTCGTGTCGGTGAACGCTGTCACCTCCTGTCCGACGTTGCCGGCGGCGAGCCGGGCGGCGGCCTCGGCCTCCTTCATCGGCTGTTTGCCGTACGGCACACCGTGCCGGGAGGCGACCCGCGAGAGCGGTTCCGGCTGGTTCGCGCCGGTCACCTGCACCAGGCGTGTCCCGGCGGGGAGCCAGTCGAGAAACCGCACGAGGTCGTTCTTGTCCTCGGCCAGTTCGTACATGTTGTCTGTCGCCACGAGCGCCGGCCGGTCGCTCTCGATGCGCCTGCGGAGCTTCCGGTAGCTGACGACATCGCGCTCGACACTGTCACCGTCGAGGACAACGAGCGCGTACGACGGTGCGTCCCCACGCACATCCCCGCTCTGGACATCGACGCCGAACACCACGTCGTCGAGTGCGGCCGTTCTGTCACTCACTGCCGACGGGTAGGACGCCAACCGACAAAACAGCTACGCCGGACGCGGGTGCGAGCAACCACCTCGCCGGCAGATACCGCGGACGGCACACCCGGGTGTCGAGGGTCGGCGGAGCGGTCGGGTGTGGATGGCTGGATTTTTCCCCGGCACAGTCGTCTCGGGGAGTATGCGCGTCGCCTTCGTGTCGTTCCGGACCACCCACCACGGGGACGCGCCCGGAGCGCGCCGGCTCGAGCGGGTCGCGCGGATGCTCGCGGGGCGGGGTCACGAGGTGACGGTGTTCTGTGACCAGTGGTGGGGTGGGGAGATGGTCCAGTCGTTCGTGGACGGCCCGATCGAGTACCGCCGGGTGAGCGTCGGTGGCCGGTGGTCGTTCCGTGTCGGACTGCCGTTCGCGCTCGCCGGCCACCGCCCCGATATCGTCCACGCCCGTCCGTCACCGCCACAGCTCGGGGCCGCCCACTGGGGGGCCCGTCTCGCGCGTGTGCCGTTCGTCGTGGACTGGTTCGGCGACGAACAGACCGGCGAGGGGTTCACCGGGACCAGCACGCGACGGCCCGACCGGCTACTGGTCCCCTCACAGCTCGTCTGGACCCGGGCCTGCCAGCGCGGCGCCGACGGCGACCGCACCGAGATTGTCCCGGAGAGCATCGAGTTCGAGCGACTCGACGGGGTCGACCCCGACCCGGATGTCGACCTCGTGTACGCACACCCGCTCGACGAGCACGCCAACCTCGACCAGTTCCTGCTCGCGCTCGCCGAGCTGCGCTCCCGGGGCTGGCACGCGACTGTCGTCGGTGACGGTCCCCGCCGCGAGGAGTACGAGCAGATGGCACGGGAGCTACGGATCGGCGACCGGGTCGACTTTACCGGCGCCTGCGACCGCAACCGGCGTCTCGAACTCTACCGTGGCGCCCACGTGTTCGTCCAGACGGCCACCCGCGAGCTGTTCGCCACCGAACTGCTGTGGGCACTCGCCTGTGGCTGTGTCGGCATCGTCGAGTACCAGGCCGGCTCCAGCGCCCACGAACTCGTCGAGAGCTACCCCCGGAGCTTCCGGGTCACCAGCCCGGCCGAACTGGCCGACGCTATCGCCGAGGCCGGTGACCTCGAGACGATGGACCGCGAGGAGAGCTGGCAGTCCTACGACAGCGATGCCGTCGTCGAACAGTACCTCGATGTCTACCGGGAACTGCTATAGTACCGATTCAGTGATAGTGTGTAGAAGCTATTGAATCAGGCTCCCGGTGTGTCCGGGCGGCTCACGGGTCGCTTTGCTCCCCGCTCGCTTGTCGAGGGCTCTCTTTGGTCGACCTCACACCGCTCATCACCGGACTGCAGTCCGGTTCTTCGCGGCTCTGTCCAGTTCGTCGGAGCAACTCTCCACGCAGTCTGTCCGGCAGTATCAGGCGGCCGGGGCGGAGAGTTCGGTCGCGAGCGCGTCGAGGAGCGCCTTCCGGGCCGCATCGCGTTCACCGGCGAGGAACTCGACGCGGCCGTCGCGTGCGCTGTGGGTGTCGAGTGCGGCCCCGGGTGCGTGTTCGCGTGCCGCCGCGACGAGGTCATCGATATCGACGTCGACCGCGGTCCGGACGAGACACTCGTCACGGTCGAGTCCGACCAGCGCGACGGCGTCCTCGCGGCGGTGGAGTTCGTCGAGCAACAGTTCCGTCGGCGGGAACTCGTACTGGTGGGTGTAGGCGTCGGTGTCGAGCACGAGCACAGTCTGGCCGTTCAGCGAGTGGTGTTCGATGTTCGCCCGGGCAGTCTCGACGGCGGTGTCCATCCGGGTTCGGTACTGTTCGCTTACCTGCTCGGCGAGCCCGACATCAGCATCGTCCGCGAACAGCAGGTCAGAGACGAGTTCGCGCTTGTCCTCGTAGGCCTGGTAGTGAGCCACCAGCGCGAGCGCCTCGCGCAACACGGTGGTGCCGTCCGAGTCGTAGCCTGCCGATGTCGCGAGACTGTCGTAGCTCTCGGACGGCCCCGTCCAGGCGCTCACCGCCGGGAGATGGCGGAGGTCCTCGCGTACCGCCGGGTTCGTCGTAGCGGCGACAGCGGTTGCGAGCGCCGTCGCGGTTGTCTGCTCGCCGGGAGCGAGCGTGAGTTCGACCGTGTCGGAAACCGCCGGGTCGACCGGTCGGTCGTCGACGACGATACGCTCGGCGTCGTAGACACCGAGCAGGTCGAACCCGTCGACAGACTCCGGGGACCCGGCGCCGACGAACACGAACAGCGGAACCGGTTCGTCGTGTCGCTGCTCGGCGGTGAGCATCGTGGTCACGTCACGGGTTGCGTCGTCCATCTCGTAGCCCGACCCCTCGAGTGGACGACGCTCGAACTGGTGGTACTCGGCGTCGCCGCGGCCGTGGTGTTCCCGGACGAGTGGGAGTGTGGCCCGTTCGAGCGCGGCACCGGCGACGTAGCCGTCGACGGTTCCGGCGTGACGGACGACAACGGGTCGACCCTCGATGACCGCCCGCCGGAGCGCCGTCGCGACCGACGCTATCTCGTCGGTGACAGCCGCCACTGTGGAGTCATCTGCCAGCGTCTGCACCTCGTCGGGGCGGGCACGCTGGACAACTGCGTCCTCGATTCGCCCGACGACCGCCGTGCGCTCGTCACCGTCGAGGGGTGTCAGCGCCTCCGTCTCGACCTGCAGGCTGCCGCGGCGTCGCTCGGGTTCGCCCTCGATCCGGACGATGTCCCCCTCCTCGGCCTCCGGGTAGGCGCGCACGCCGGCCTCCTCGAACGCCGCACACTCGACGGTGCCTGTCTCGTCGCGGAGCGTGAACACCGTCGGTCCGCTGGTCTGGCGCGCCTCGACTAGTTCGCCCTCGAGACTGACCAGGTCACCGACCAGGTCCCCGAGTTCGTCGACCGTCGACGCGGTCGGGTCGGCACGCTCGCCGTCCGAACCGGTTTCGTCCGTCTCCGTGCTGCCTGTCTCTGTGCTGTCACCGGTGTCGCCGGTCGGCGACCCGTCCGTCGAGTTATCTTCGGTCCCCTGGGAGTCGCCGGACGTACCGCTGTTTCCCTGTGTGGTCGCCCTCGTCCGGACGACACTGCCGCCGTCGCCCTCCGTGGAGTCGAGCAGGACAGTCTCGTCGGCATCCGGGTCGTCGACGAGCGCACCACGGAACCGCGACCGGTCCTGTCGAATCGACCAGCTCAGGTCAACGTTCCCGTTGTCTCGGACGTTCTGGACCTGCACGTACACTGTCTCGCCGGGGTCGAGGTCGATACTTTCGAGCCGACTGTCGAGTTCACTCCGGTGGAGCAGCCCCGTGACCCGCTCGCCGATGTCGACGAAGATGCCGAAATCGGCAAACCCATCGACTGTTCCACGGTAGTACCGGCCGGATGTCAGCTGTCCGGGCTCGGTCCCCCGGAACTCGAAGACGACGTCCTCCTCGTGAAGCTCACAGACGCGACTGTCGGCAGATGTGCCACAGATGATGCACGAAGGCATTGTAGAATGAAAGTGTATCAGGGTTAAAACTGTTGTCGAATCGGTCTCGCCCGGTCTCCGAACACGACACTCCAGCGTATCGGCCAGTCGAACCGAGTCGGCCCGACCGGACAGGACAGGAACCGACAGCAGTCAGACAGGACAGGGTCGGTCAGTCGACGAGCGCGGCGTCGTCGGCGGGTTCGAGACGTGCGAGCGGGAACGCGTAGCGCCGGGGGTCGTCACGGCGGGCCACGTCGGTGGCGTAGACGGCCTCGACGACCGGGTCACCGCGAGGGTAGTCCTCGTTCGAGGGGTGGGATGCGACGGTGGTGTTCGCGGCGGCGATCTCCACCTCGTCGGCCCGGCGCGGCGAGACGCGGACGACGACCAGTCGGTCCCCGGTTTCGCGGTCCAGGGCCACGTCACCGGGGTCGAGTCCGCACGTCTCACAGAGCGCCGGTGGGTCCTCGGCCGCGACGGTCGCCGCCCCACAGGAGCGGCAGGTCGGACCGTCACCAGGGGGCGGGACGCGCCCGGCGGTGATCTCCAGCGCGACACGGCGGAGATGCTTGCAGGTCTCACCGCGCATCCGGGCGTCCGGACAGCTACAACTGCCGTTCGCGGGGTCGACGACGTAGCGCTCGCCGCTCTCGCTGTCGACCGCGTACGTCTCGCCCAGCGGGTGGACGGCCATGCGCTCCGTCCAGGCACGCTGTCCGCGGTCCGAGAGCGTCCCCGGGTCCGGCGCGAGCGCGACCAAGTCGTCGGTCGCGGGTGCATTCGTGTGACTCATGGGTTATCGAACGCGCCTCTTTTTACTGTCGCGTTCGTGTATTGATAGGTCCTCCAGGATACTAAGTGGTTCGGTGGCTCCTGTCGATACGCTCCGCTGTGGGATGGAACCGGAGATACCGGTGCGTCGACACCGGTGGAACCACACGAGGGTGGCGACACGCGGCCTACCGGGAGCCGTTACGCAACCCTTTTAGCCGTTCCTGCAGAACCGGCGGGCATGGAGTTCGACCGGGACCTGGCCGTGCAGGTCGGCATCACGGTCGCAGTCGTGGCCGGTTTCACACTCGGTCTGGTACTGCTCAGCACCGTCTTCGGCGGTGACATCGCGGTCGAGGACAGGCCGCTCAACGGGACCATCGACGGGACCTACCAGGGCGAGGTCGAGGACGGTGAGGTGTCGCTGGTCTTCGACGGAACGTTCAACAACGGTATCGAGATGCGTCTCGACGGGAACATAACGGGGACAGTCGAGAACGGCACACTCCTCGAGGGGGAGTTCGAGGGTGACGTGTCGGGTGCAATCGACGGCAACGCGACCGGGACAGTCACCGATGCGACACTCGACGAGGAACAGGCGGGACTCGGTGGCGGGTTCAACGGGACAGCCACGGGGGAGACGGCAAACGACCTCACCGACCTGGGTGGACTCGCTCTCGTGGGACTGATGGCCGCGTTCCTCGTCGCGATGCCGATATTCGGCTATCTCATCCAGCAACTCCGGTCCGACGAGGAGTAAACGGCGCGGATTTTATCTGCCGGCAGCGCAGGTGCTGTCTGGTCGAACCGGTGGTGGCTCTGAACGTTGGCCTGCTGTGGCTCTGCTCGGACTGTCGGGCTACACGCACCTCGACGCCCCGGAACACGATGTGGACACGCGGAAGTGGGCCACAATCGCGTTTCTGGTCCCGATGTTCGGTTTCTTCGCCCGTCTCTTCGAGCGCGACGACTCCGACGACGCCGAGGAGATGTTCGTGGACAGGGCGTTCAAGATTCACGAGTCCCGCGCCGACGATGTCTTCTGATACTGTCGGCTGTAAGCCCATAGCACATTTCGGCACCCCGGGGTGACGAATCGTTCCACAAAGTTACAGCCGACAGTGTGAGTGTCGAACTCGAACATCGAGGGGACCGACGACGCCGAGACCCGCGAGGAGTGCTGAGAACCTCTCTGGAGACTGTTTGAGTTTTACCGGCGGCGTAGCTGAGAACAAAGTCTGAGTGTGGATTCCTGTTCAGATTGTTAAACTTGCACTGTTGTGCGAGCGGCAGAGGGTTTATTTTAACAGAGCAATAATACATCGCTGGATATGGCAAGAGAAGTAACTCACGAAGCGAACGGCCCAACACCGATAGATGAAGAGACGTTAGAGGAGCAAGGTGGAGCCGCATACATCTGTCAATGCGGCCTATCGTCAAACAAACCGTTTTGTGACGGCACACACGCAGAAACGGCGGACGAAGAAGAGGACGAACTGTACAAGTACGATTCAGACGGCTCCCGCCGGAAGATTGAGAACATAGAGTACGAAGACTAGGGCCGGAACCCCTTCCCTGACGTCGGACGCAGCTAAACTGGCTTGACTTGTACGCCCGATTATTGTCTGTTTTGAACACTGTTTCCCCCGATCGTTCTTTTCGAGGAACAGACCTGCCGTCAGCACGGCGGGTCCACCGCCGACGATTGGTCCCTCTGTCGTTGTTCGGCCTGTGTCCGGAAACTGATACTTTGGACCCGTTTCTCGCGGGACCGACTTACCGAACGAGACTCTCCCGCAACGTGCGCATCCGGTCGGCGGCCGCCGGTCGGTCGTCGACATCGGCCAGGTGTTCCGCGGCCTCGAGTGTGCGGACCGAGTCGTCGAGAAAGGAGAGGATATCACCGGGGTATGCGTACAGCATGTACTCGTCGCTCATCACGTCGACGATGGCCTGCTGTCCGAGCCCCTGTTCGCGGAGTTCCAGCAGGTAGCGGACGAACTTCCGCTCGGGACAGCCACAGTGGGGGCTTGCCTCACAGTCACAGTCCAGGAAGTCCTCGGCGAAATCGAGCACCCGGTCGCGGGTCGCCTCGTCGAGTTTCTCCAGCCCCTCCCCCTGGTAGAGGATATCCATCGTCGCGCCGCTGAACGCACTCTTCGGAAACGACCGCTCGATCTGTGCGACGAGCTGTCGGTGGTTCTTCACGTAGATCTTGTCTGTGACGGCCACAGTAACGATACTCGTTCGAGCAACTAACGCCTGTTGGAACAGTCGGGTGCGGGTACGAGGACATCGGTGCGACAGGCTGTACAGGCAGGCGGGACGTCGGGTCGGTACGACGGCATCCGTAGGCGGGTTCAGCAGAGGAGCATGTACAGCCAGTACGGCACCTGGACGAGGCCGTCACCGAGATGTTCGACGGGGTCGCCCTCGCGGGCGGTGTCGCTGGTGAGCAGGAGTCCGAGCGGCGCGTCGTAGCTCTGCTTGAACTCGCGGACGGCGGCGAGTGACGCCTCGCGCTCGCGTGACTGATAGGCCATCCCGACCGGGACCGGTGTTCCGTCGAGTTCGAACACGTAGTCGAGTTCGCCGTTCCGGCCGCGCCAGTAGGCGACGGGTGGCACACCGCTGTTGCCCTGAGCGATGTTGAGCCCGTAGGCAAACCGCATCGTGTGGTCGAACGCGGCCACCCGGGCGAGGTCGGCCTCGCGCTCGAAGTCGTTGCGGACGGCCATCGGGTCCGCGTCGGTGAGCGCGGTCACGAGCCCCGTATCGCGGAGGTAGAGCTTCACCGACCGGGGGCGGCTGTTGTCGTACTCGGTGATACCGGTCAGGAGGTACAGCGAACTCAGCGTCGGCAGGTACCTGTCGGCGATGGTGCGCCGGTCCACGTCGAACAGGTCGACCAGTTCCTGGTAGCGGACCGCCTCGTTCCCGGGGTTCCGGGCCGCGAGCGCACAGAGTCGCTCGAGATCCGCGATCGTCCGGATGGACTCGAACCCCGGCACGTCGCGGTAGAGCCCGTTCCGGACATCCTCGCGCAGGGTCCTGTAGTCACCGGTGTCCAGTTCCGCGGCCGAGGTCACGATGTCGTCGCGCTCGTAGCTGATTGTCCCGCCCATCGCGAGGTAGTCGACCACCTGGGACTGGATCCGGCGGGCCACGTCGGCCACCCTGTCGTACTCCGTCCCGAGTTTCGACACCAGCGGGTCGACGTCACCGGTCCGGAGTGCAGCGGGGAGGCTGGACTCGCCCGCCCGCAGCGAACTCGGACTCGGGCGGGTGTCACCCTCCTCGAGTTCCGGGTACACCGAGAAGATGTGGTCGCGGAACTTCTCCGGGAGGATAGGCTGGACATCGTACTCGATAGACTGCTCGACACTGTCCAGTTCGCGCCGGACCTGTTCGCCGGCGGTGGCGGTCACCGCGATGTGACGGTCCTCCGTGTCTCCGAGCAGTTCCGCCACCGGGATACCCCAGGGGTCGACGGTCGGCTTGTTCGGGTGTTCGATCTGGTGGACGTCGTCGAACAGGAGAAAGTGTGGTCCGTCGGTCTCGATACGACCGAGGATGCGGCTCTCGTAGTACCGGACTGCACGCCGCAGCTGTCTGTCGGACTTGAGCTGGTACAGCGGGTCGGCGTCGAACGGGAGATACAGGAACTGCTCCGGTGCGCTCCCCGCTGCTATCCGGTGGTGGACGAACTGGTGCAGCAGTGTGGTCTTCCCGACCCCCTGGCGACCGACCAGTCCGAGAACGCGCTGGTCCTCGAACTGGCTCCCCGAACCCCCCGGCCGAACGAGCGGGTAGAAGTCACTCTTCTCGCGCGGCGGCAGGGAGAACGCCTCGACGCCGCGCTCCCACCACTCGTTGTGGCTGTGCAACGCCTGCACGAGCGCGTCACTGGCATCTATCACTATCTACCGTAGCTACAGATACCCTCCGGAATGACTCTTTCGGCTCTGTACTCACCAGTACAGCGGACGTTATCGACCAGTATGTCCGGTTCCGGGAACGAGTACAGCTGATTATGCACCGCATATAAGCCACTACGATGTCTTTTGTGTATCTAAGATATGCTTTGTAGTGACTGCCAACGAAGATTTTATTACATCTCGGATTGAAGAAGCAAATAGAGGTGGCAGTGAGTCGGCGGTTCACCCCTCTCCGGGTGGACCGGCACGAATCACCCGTTGGCTGTCCGGGGGATGGCAGTCGCACTCACGGATATGCACACAACCTACACCGACGTTCGCGAGCGGGTTCGGCTCGACAGTCTGGTCGAGTTCATCACACGGCGGTCGCTCGGTTGCGGTGACCGGCGGGTCGAACGACTGGTGGTCGCCGACACTACCGGGAGGCAGTTCGAGGTGCTCACGACACCCGACAGGGACCGGCCGGTCGGTCTGCGGTCCGGCGACAGGTACCACATCTCGTCGCTGCTCTGTGCCGACCCGGACGGGACCGCCGGAACGGTCGACCGGGAGTGTCCCGACTGTGGGGGTCCACTCCGATCGGGGCGTGTCCTCGACACGGTCGACCCCGCGGTAGCGGATGCCGTCGCACAGCTCGGCCTGGACGAGCCGTTCGGTATCCTCGACAGCGAGGCAGCGATACAGGGTGTCCGGGCGGAGTCGACGCCGGTCGACGACTGGATACCCGCCGGGGACGACGTGGTTGGTCTCCCGGACTGCGTGTGTCGCGACTGTGGCCGGCGCATCGAGCGACGGCCCGAGGACGGTACTCCCTCCGGGGGGACCACCGGACCTGGGCCGGAGCCGAGGACGCCGGAGGCTGGTTCACCCGTCCGTGGGGGTTCCGCGGGGACCGCCATCGTGCGCGGAGCCGTCGCGAACGGGTACACGCCGCACCCAGCGGCCGTCGACGTCCGGACCCTGCTCTCGGAGCACTGCTCCGGGGCGGGGGCGCGGGTCGAGTCACCGGGTCTGTTTGCTCTCCGCTGTGGGGCCGCCACGAGCGAGCACCCCGTGACGGGCGAGACTGAGCGGTACCTCTCTGTCGGGTTGGAGTCGACGCTCCGGAACGGGTCGCGTGAGCGGCCCGGTCTGGACATGGTGGTCGTCCTCGATGTCTCCGGGTCGATGGGCCGTGTCGCGGGTCGGGACTCCCGCGACGGGGCCGGAGTGGCCGGCGGGACGACGAAACTCGAGGGAGCCGTTCGCGGGCTGTCCGCGCTCACAGCGCAACTTCGTGACGGCGACAGACTGGGTGTGGTGCTCTGCAACAGTCGGGCACGGGTCGCGAAACCGCTCCGCAGGGCGGGCGACACGGAGCTATCGGCGCTTCACCGGCACGTCCGGGGTATCGAGGCCCGCGGCGGGACCAACATCGCCGACGGTCTCGGGCGGGCGTTCGACCTGCTCGGGCAGACCGCACGCCGGTGCAACCGCGAGCGCCGCGCGGTGGTGCTGACCGACGCGATGGCAAACACCGGACAGACTGACCCAGGAGGGCTCACCGATACGGTGGCTGACGCGGCCACCCGGGGGTTCCACACGACGGTCGTCGGTGTCGGACTCGACGTGAACGCGACACTCGCCCGCCGGTTGCGGGCGGTCCGTGGCGGGCAGTTCCTGCTCGTGCCGCCGGCGGCCGTCGAGCGACAGATCGGCGAGCGGTTCGACAGCCTGGTCGCACCGGTGGTGTACGACCTGACGCTCGAACTCGACGCTGACGGGTACGAACTCGAGACGGTCCACGGGGCGGAGTCCACCTCGCACGGACTCGTCTACGCGGGCTGTATGTTCCCGACTGTCTCGGAGGGGGTCAGCCGGTGTGGACCGGTGGTGCTCCGCCTGCGCGGACAGGGCACGGACCCGGAGCTGTCGGTCTCCTGGACCGAGCGCGACGGCGGGGAACAGGCCGAGTCCGTCACGGTTGGGGTTCCCGACGGTGCCGGGACCCGCACCGACGGTGAGGTCCGGACCGCCGCCGTGCTGTGCCAGTACGCCCGTGCGCTCCGCCGGTGGGCCCGCAACCGGCACCGGGAGGTGGAGACGGTCAGTACAGACGACGGACACGACCGGCACAGTCGCAGGCCGGTCCCGCTCGGACGCTCCGAGCAGCAGGCCGAACGGTTCGCCCGTCTCCGCGCCCACCTCGCGGCGACCCGACCGGACGGCGACACGCTCGAACACGAAATCGGTCTGCTCGACGCGCTGTGCCGTGTCGGGAGACCACCCGAACTCAGGAACTGACTGTCACCCGGCTTCCCTCGCCGGGCCGCGGGGGGTTCCGCCGCCCACGGCCGTCTCACACGTCGAACACGACGTAGACCCGCCAGCCGGGTTCGGTCTCCTCGATTACCATCTCGGAGTAGGTAACGGCTTTCAGGTCACGCGCCACCACCCGGTCGAGGTCGACACCGTGGGCGGAGCCGTCGAGCTGCCACTCTTCGGGGGTCACACGCGTCACCTGTGCCGTGTTGTCGACCGGGAGCACCAGCCGGACGTCCCGCTGGTAGATGAGTTCGTCCAGGTAGTCGAACAGCAGCGCCTCGCGTGACTCGGCGGTCACGTCGACGGCGAACCGGTCACGGTCGCCGTCGGCCGGCGGGTCCGCACACATCGCGGCGGCCATCCCGTCGGCGGCAGCCCCGAAGGTTCCGCCGAGGGTCTCACCGGTTGCCTCGACCGCGACATCCGCGGTGTGCTGTCTGAGTTCGTAGCCCATCAGGAGACGGTGATGGCACGCCCGCGGTCGATGGCCCGCTCGAGTTCCTCGGCGATACCGCTCCCCCGGGAGACCTGTATCTCGCCGCCCCGCGAGACGGTGGCCGTGAACAGGTACTCGCCGTCGGCCTGTACCTCGACCGTCTCCCCGGCCCCCCCCTCGACCGGGATAACGACGTGCTGGCTGGTCACCTCCGGGGCCACCGTCCGCGACCCACCGGTCTCGTCGGTGCCCGACTGCCCGCTCGCCCCGGACCCGCTCGTCCCGCCGTCTGGCTGGCGGTCGTCGAGGCTCTGGACGTCGATATCGATGCCGAGACGGTTCTCGATGTCGGTGATACGACCGCCGCCCTTTCCGATGACCGCCGAGATGTCGTGCTCCTCGACGTACACGACGGCCGTGTTGGGCCCCTGCAGTTCGACCTCGACGTGGCCCTGTGCGACCGCGCGTATCTCGCGCTCGATCTCCTGTTTTGCCACCTGCTCGACACCGGAGTCGTTGCCGCCCTCGATCGGGACGGTCACGACCTGCCGGTTGAACGTGTAGATCTCGAACTGCGGCTCCCCGGTCTCGAAGTCCCGCACCATGATGACCGGCCGGGCGAGGTCGGCCTCCTGGAGCCCCTCGGGGAGTTTCACCTCCGTTGTCACGTCGTAGACAGTCGTCACCTCGCCGGCCTCGATGAACACGACCGTATCGACAATCTGCGGGATGAGCCCGAGTTCGACCCGCCCGATCAGCCGCTGGAGCGAGTCGATCGCCCGGGTCGCGTGGACCACACCGATCATGCCGACACCGGCCAGCCGCATGTCGGCGAACACCTCGAAGTCGTCGGTCTTGCGGACCTCGTCGTAGATTGTGTAGTCCGGTCGGACCATCAGCAGCGAGTCGGCGGTTTTCGACATCTCGCCGCCGAGTTCGGTGTACTGTGTTATCTCCGGGCCGACCTGCAGGTCGCGCGGTTTCTCCATCGTCTTCACCACTACACCCTCGCCCTGGAGGTACTCGGCGACGGCCTGGGCGAACGTGGACTTGCCCGCGCCGGGTGACCCGGCGATGAGCACACCCCGCTGCTGTTCGCTGAGTCGCTCCCGGAGCGCGTCCGCGTGGCTGTAGTCGTCGAGTCCGGTCTTCACGATCGGTCGGACCGCCGTTATCTCGAGTCCGTCGCTGAACGGCGGGCGGGCGATGGCGATGCGGTACTCCCGGAACTGGACGATTGTCATGCCCGGCTCGTCGAGTTCGACGAACCCGTCCGCGTGTGTGTGTGCCCCCTCGACGACATCCGCGGCGTACTCGCCGAGGTCGGCCTCCTCGAGGACGGTTTCCCCGATCGACTTGTACGACATCGAACCGACGTCACCCCGCTTTGCCATCGGCCGGACACCGGATTTGAGGTGGACACTCATCGTCGTCTCGTCGAAGAACTCCTCGATTGCGAGACTGGTCACCTCGCGGGTGACCGGTTCGAGCGAGACGACCTCGAGCCCTTTCGCGCGTGCTGTCTCTGCCTGCACGTCGTCGCTGGTCACGAGCGTCGCGTCCCGGTCGGCGGCAACCTCGCGGATGACCGCATCCAGGTCGGAGCCGGTCGGGTGAGTCTCCGGCCGTTCGCCGACGTACTGGACAGTCGTCTCCCCGGTCTCGGAGAGGTCGAGCAACCGCTGTAGCTCCGCGAGCCCCTCCCACCCGGTCTCGCGGCCGTCGTTGGCCTGTCCTTCGAGTTCGCTCACGACCGCCTCCGGCACCACGACAGTCGCACCGGCGAACTCGCCGTCCTCGATGCGGTCGGATACCCGCCCGTCGACGACGACGCTCGTGTCCGGAACTAGTTCCATATACTCTGTTGGGCCAGCAGTTTCATCAACCTGTCGAGACGGGGCGCACGTCCGACATCGGACCG
>CAZFMN010000021.1:19874-33985 GCA_964520075.1 uncultured Halobacteriales archaeon
ACATCGTCGACGTGTTCGCACAGGAGCGGTACGCGGGCAATCAACTCGCGGTCGTGACCGACGCCGGCGACCTCGATGGCGAGCAGATGCAGACCATCGCGGCCGAGATGGACTACTCGGAGACGACGTTCGTCACCGGTCCGGAGACCGGCGACGGCTGGCCGGTGCGCATCTTCACCCCCGCCGAGGAGGTCCCCTTCGCGGGCCACCCCACCCTCGGCACGGCGTCGGTCGTCCGCCGGCATCTCGCCGACGGCGACCCCGAGATGGTCAGCCTGGACCTGCAGGTCGGCGAGATCCCGGTCGCGGTCCGGGAGCGCTCGGGCGAGGAGACCCTGTGGATGAGCCAGCAGTCCCCGTCGTTCGGGGAGACGATTCCTCACGCTGAGCTGGCGACCGTGCTCGGACTCGCGCCCGACCAGGTGGACGACGACTGGCCGGTGCAGGTCGTCTCCACCGGCCTGCCGACGATTGTCGTCCCGCTGACCGGGCGGGCGGCGCTCGAGGCGGTCGACCTCGACCGGGATGCATACGACGCACTCGTCGACGGGCGGGAGGCGAAACTCGTCCACACCGTCTGCCGTGACCCCCGCGGGAGCGACAACGACCTCGCTGTCCGGATGTTCGCCCCGTACTTCGGCGTCCCAGAGGACCCCGCGACCGGGTCCGCGAACGGCTGTCTCGCGGCGTATCTCTCCCGACACGGGTATCTCGACGGTCCGACCGTCGACGCCCGGGTCGAACAGGGCTACGAGATGGGGCGCCCGTCACTACTCTATCTCACCGCCCGACAGACCGGGGACGGTATCGATGTCGAGGTCGGCGGCCGTGTCGTCCCCGTTGCCCGGGGCGAACTCCTGTAGCGCCGACTGCATCCGTTACCGCAGGTCCGCTCCAGACCGACACACTCTCCACCGGGCGATACACCCCCGGCAGCGAGTCGGCAACCCGACAGGCCAAACGTTCTAACCCGTTGCCACGCACAGATACGTATGAGAGGAAACTACACCGTTGCCACGCACAGATACGTATGAGAGGAAACTACACGCTGTTCAGTGTCTGGGGGATTCCGATACGGATAAACGTCTCACTGCTGGTGTTTCTGCCGGTTCTGGCCTGGCTCGTCGGCACCGGCGAGCAACTCGCGGCCTACGGGTCGCTCATCGACCTCCTTCCGACGGCGGATGTCGACCCGGGTGCGCTCACGGACACGGAGCGGTGGCTGATCGGGGCCAGTGCCGCGCTCGGTCTGTTCGGGAGTGTCACCGTCCACGAACTCGGTCACGCGTGGGTCGCGATGCGGTACGACATCGGGGTGGAGTCGATTACGCTCTGGATCCTGGGTGGGCTGGCCAGCCTCTCCGAGATGCCCCGGCAGTGGGACCAGGAGCTGTATATCGCCGTCGCCGGTCCCGTGTCGAGTCTGGCCCTCGCCGCGCTGTGTGTCGGCGCCCTCGCGGTCCTGCCGGCGGAGTTGACGGTCGTGTCGTTCGTCGTAGGCTTTCTGGCCGTGATGAACGTCGTGCTCGCGGTGTTCAACATGGTCCCCGCGTTCCCGATGGACGGCGGCCGGGTGTTGCGTGCACTGCTCGGGCGGACCCGGTCGTACGCGAGCGCCACCCGGACCGCGGCCCGTGTCGGCACCGGGTTCGCGCTCCTGTTCGCCGTCGTCGGTATCGTCGTGGTGTTCTCGCCCACCCTGCTGTTGCTCGCGCTGTTTATCTACGTCGCCGCGACCAGCGAGTCCCGGAGTGTCATGATCGCCGAGTTGCTCTCCGGTCTCTCGGTGGCGGATATCCTCTCGGAGTCCCCGACCGTCGACGCGAACGACTCGGCGGCCGCCGTGTTCGACCGCGTCGTCGGTGCGCGCCGGACGGAGCTTGCCGTCGCGGAGAACGGCCGCATCGTCGGTGTCGTGACCGGCGAACAGCTCCGGGAGCTCCCGTTCGAGGAGTTCGAGACCACCACCGCCGGTGAACTCGCGACGACAGACCTGCCACGGTTCGACGCCCGCTCCTCGGCGGCGGACGCGCTGACCGGGCTGACCCGCAGCCGTGCCGACGCCGCTCTCGTCGAGTGCGACGGCTCCCCCATCGGGGTCGTCTCACGGAACGACTTCACGACCGTGCTCGAGTTCCGCCGCGAGACGAGCGCGTTCTGAGCCGCTCGACCCGACGCGACCGGGACAGCGCCGGCGGTGGGACCCGACCCCGATGGCTCACACACCGGGGGGCCCTCTCGGCCGCCACCTGGACGAGATACGAGCGGTCGTCGGTGTACGCCACGAGGGCGTCGAGCGCCCGTTCGGTGCCGACCTGGTTGAGCGCACGGGCGGCGCTGGCACGGACACGCTCGTCGTCGTCCTCCAAAACGGTTATTCGAGTTCCAGCCGGCAGATAAGGTATGACAGCCGCTGCGGACCTGGTTCTCACGAACGCCCGGGTGCACACACTCGAACGCGACCGCGAGGGAGCGGACCCGGACGCGGAGGCGGTCGCGGTCCGGGACGGACAGGTCGTCGCTGTCGACTCCGCCTACGAGGTCGAGTTCCTGACCGACGTCCGGACGAGGGTGCTCGACCTCGACGGCCGGACGCTCCTGCCGGGGTTCGTCGACGCACACACGCATCTGGAGATGGTCGGTCGACGCGCCCGCGAGGCGGACCTGGGTGACGCGACCGGACCCGGGGCGTGTCTCGACCGACTCCGGGAGCGCCGCGACGACACCGACGGCTGGGTGCTCGGGTTCGCCTACGACGAGAGCACGTGGGAGGAGAGCCGCTATCTCACCCGCGAGGACCTCGATGCGGTCAGCACCGACCGCCCGGTCGCGGCCTTTCGCGAGGATATGCATCTCGCCTCGGTCAACAGTGTCGTACTCGACCGGTACGCCGCGGACCTGCCGGACGGGGACGTCCACACGGAGGGTGGTGAGCCGACGGGCGTGCTCGTCGAGGATGCGCTCGACACCGTCTGGGATGCAATCCAGTCGGACCTCGACCAGACCCGGTCGTACCTGCGGGCCGCACAGGAGATCGCCAACCGCCGCGGTGTCACCGCCGTCCACGACATGGTCCGCCGGTCCCACGCACCCCGGCTCTACCGCGACCTCGACCGGGCCGGCGAACTGACGCTCCGCGTGCGCATCAACTACTGGTCGGACCACCTCGACGCGGTTCTCGAGACGGGTCTGCGGACCGGCCACGGGAGTGAGCGCGTCCAGACCGGCGGCATGAAGAGCTACACCGACGGCAGTATCGGCGGCCGCACCGCCCGTCTCTCGGAACCGTACGCCGATGTGAGCGACGACGGCGACGAGAGCGAGGAAGATAGACGCGGTGAGTGGGTGGTCCCGCCGGAGGAACTGGCGGGACTGGTCGACCGGGTCGACGGGGCCGGCCTGCAGATGACGACCCACGCAATCGGTGACGCCGCAATCGAGGCAACGCTGGATGCCTACGAGGACACCGACGGCGACCGCCACCGCATCGAGCACGCCGAGGTGCTGACAGACGACCTGATCGAGCGACTCGCGGCGAGTTCGGCGGTCGTCTCGGCGCAGCCGAACTTCCTGAAGTGGGCCCGGGCCGACGGCCTGTACGCCGAGCGACTGGGCGACCGGCGCCGCCGTGAGTCGAACCGGTTCCGCGCGCTCGCCGACCGCGGCGTCGAACTCGCCTTCGGGAGCGACTGTATGCCGCTCGACCCGCTGTTCGGCGTCGCGCAGGCCGTCGACGCCCCCGACCCGCGGCAGGAGCTGTCGGTGTTCGAGGCGCTGCGTGCCTACACCCACGGCGCGGCGCGGGCAGGGTTCGACGAGGACCGGATGGGTACCGTCACCACCGGGAACTGTGCCGACCTGGTCGTGCTCGAGGAGTCACCCTGGACGGCGGCTGATATCGCCGATATCGACGTCACGATGACCCTCGTCGGCGGCGAGGTTGTCCACGACGGTCGGTCCTGAACCGCGCGTCTAGCACCGGCAACGTCGACACCTGGACCGGGAGTCACCCCTCCGACGCCCGCGGCCGGTCGTGCTGTCGTGTGTACCGACGACACAGATGGCCGAACTGGGTGGTCGTGGCCGCCGTGTCCGTTACTCGTACTGACGGACAGACGTACTTTCGTCCGCCAGTATCACCCTCCCGCGGGAGTTTTAATTGAGTGGAGCGTGAATCGACTGTGTGACACTCTCCGACGAGTTTGGGCGGGAGGTGACGGGGATACGCGTCTCGCTCACCGACCGGTGTAACTTCGACTGTGTGTACTGTCACAACGAGGGGCTGGGGGACACGCGGGGTCCGATGGACCCACAGGACGAGGAGATGACCGCAGACGAGGTGGTCCGGATTCTGGAGGTGGTCGCGGAGTTCGGGGTCGAGACGGTGAAGTTCACCGGCGGGGAGCCGATGCTCAGGGCCGACCTCGAGGAGATAATCGAGCGCACGCCCGACGGGATGGAGGTATCGATGACGACGAACGGGACGTTCCTCCCCGGGCGAGCGGCCGACCTGGTGGCGGCGGGGCTCGACCGTGTCAACATCTCACAGGACGCACTCGACAGGGAGGCGTTCGCGGAGTTGACGAAAAGCGGCGCGTACGACCGCGTGCTGGAGGGTGTCGAGGCGGCTGTCGACGCGGGGCTGACGCCGGTCAAGCTGAACATGGTGGTGTTCGAACCGACCGCCGGCTACGTCCCCCAGATGGTCGACCACGTTGCCGAGAGCGAGGGACTCCGCCTCCAGCTCATCGAGTACATGCCCGAGATCGCCGGCCACCCCGAGTGGGCGATCGATATCGACCGGGTCCACGACTGGCTCGCGGACCGCGCCGACCGTATCGAGCGCCGCGACATGCACCACCGGACCCGGTACTTCGTCAGACCGCAACACGAGGACTCCTCCGACGGAGACAACCGACCGGACGACAGCGATTCCCCCGAAGAACACGATTCGCCGACGGATCCCGACTCCTCCGAAGGAGATAGAGAGCGACGAGAGGACGGTTCGGCAGGGAGCGGAGCGGTCGACGGGGCTGGCGACCCCGAGGGACTCGTCGAGATTGTCGACCCGGTCGAGAACGCGGAGTTCTGCGCGAACTGCCACCGTGTCCGTGTTACCCACGACGGAAAATTCAAGGGCTGTCTGAACCGTCACGACGACCACCGGTCGATGGGGTCGATGAGTCCCGCGGAGATCCGCGAGACGTTCGCGGAGACGGTGGCAAAGCGGGTGCCCTACTACGGGGAGTACCTCGTGCAGGAGGACGGCGAGTGGGTGCCGAACGAGGCGTACATCGACCGCGAACTGCCACACCCGCAGGACTGATACTGCCGGACGACAATCCGTCCGGATTTTCGCCGCCAGTAGAACCTGCTGTCCGGTGTGTCCCCGCCGAGTTGTGGCGACCCGGGTTCGAACGCGATAGCGGAGTCAGTGTTCGTGAGCCCAGAACTCGCCGCTCACGGTGACCTCCTTCTTGAACAGCGGCACCTCCTCTTTGAGTCGGTCGATACCGTCCTCGACGGTCCGGAACGCCTCGGGGCGGTGGCCCGCGAGCACGACCACGAAGACGATGTCCTCCTCGGCCTCGACGACACCTGTGCGGTGGTGGAGTCGCACCTCGTGGACACCGTCGCGACTCTCCAGTTCCTCGCGCAACCGTGCCATCCGCTCGTCGGCGACCCCGTCGTACTTCTCGAACTCCAGATGCTCGGTCGGGTCGTCGTCGGGGCCATCCCTCGTCCGAACGCGCCCGGTGAACGTCGCGATTGCCCCCGCGCGGTCCGACCGGGGTGAGGCCTTCACCCGCTCGACGAGTGACTCCAGCGTCTCGTGTGCCTCGACGCTCTCGAGTGACTCAAGCAGGGCCGACAGGTCAATCTCGTCTGCGGTCGGCGCACGCTGGAGAATCTCCCCGCTCGTATCCTCACTCGCACCGGGTTCACCGAGCACGACCGTGGGGAGTCGGGTGTCGTCCCACCCCCGGACGAGCGCGTAGTCACACGACGGGGCGAGTCTGTCGAGCGCGTCACCGGGTGAGAGTGACGAATCACCCCTCGCCCGCCACGCGCCGTCCCCGACCTGGTAGCTCTGTGTCACCGCCGCGGACTGGTGTGGTGGGCCGTCTCGCCCGGGGTCAGCAGTGGTGCGCGTGACTGTTCCGACGCGGCCACGGTCACCGAGTCGCTCCGCGAGTCGTTCGACGAGCGCCGCCGTCTCCGCGTCAGAGGGGCCGACGACAGCGAGCGGTTTCATGTGCTCCGGTTCGTCTCCCTCGCTCTTGTGCGTTTGCCCGCTCACTGTGCTGGTGTCCTGGGACGGTGGCGTTGACCTGTGGAGTAACGGCGATACGAGCGGGTGTACACCGCCGAAGTATATCCCGAGTGTGACAGGCCAACGCACCGGTAGTTCGGAATCCACGAGCGACCCCGTGGCGCCACAATACGAGAACGCCCTGTAACTTGAGCGGGTCGACAGGCAGCCACACAGCGACTCGAGGGTGTCCGTCGGTTGCTGCCACGACCACCCGACTCAGGTTCGCTCGACGGGCATCCGCTGTTTCAGCAGATAGCCGATTCCGGCGAGCGCGGTGACCACACCGAGGACGCCGAAACCAGGCCCGGAGCCATCGTCGGAGTTCTCGTCGGTTCTATCGTCGGAGCCGTCACCTCCACCGTCCGAGTCGTCCGTTCCGTCGTCGGAGCCGTCACCTCCACCGTCCGAGTCGTCCGTTCCGTCGTCGGAGCCGTCACCTCCACCGTCCGAGTCGTCCGTTCCGTCGTCGGAGCTGTCTCCCCCATCGTCTGAGTCGTCCGTTCCGTCGTCGGAGCTGTCTCCTCCACCGTCCGAATCGTCCGTTCCGTCGTCGGAGCTGTCTCCTCCACCGTCCGAATCGTCCGAGGAGTTTAGCCCGATGTCGAGCTGACTTTGCTCGTACAGTTCGACCGAGATGGTATCCACAAACGGCTCGAAACCCGGTTCCTCGACGGTGATATCGTACGACCCCGGTTCGACCTCAACCACGAACTCACCATCTGTGCTCGTCGTTGTCGTCTCGGTGACAAATTCACCCTGCACGAGAGATACCTGAACCCCTGAGACGCCTTCACCGTCCGAGTCGGTGACTGTTCCACTCACGGTTCCCACACGGGGCGGTCCGACAGTGAGGTTGGTGAACTCGACCGGGCTTGGGTTGCCGAATGCCAGTGGCGGGTGTGTCTCACCTGACCCGGGTTGTGAACCGCCGTTCGGTTCGAACACTGCCGTCGCGCCAAAGGTGATGTTGTCCGCGGAGGAGAGCGGCAGGTCGACACCGAGCAGTTCCGGACCGAGCCGGTACAGTATCCAGTACTCGCTCAACTGCTCTCTCCCGTTCATCCCAGCCACCACACCGTCGGCGTCTGCGAGACGAAGTGTCGTCTCCACCGGATTCGACTGGTTGACCGCTTGCGCCGCCTTCTCGCCGAGTCGCTGCTGGTAGGCCGCCTGCCCCTCGACGAGTCTGAGCGTGTAGTTGAGCAGTGGCTCGTCGAGGCGGGGGAGCTGTCTGGTCGCCGCTGTGGTGATAGCGTCGGTGACGAGGTGGTTCTCGGACCAGTCGAGGAATGCACCCGCAGAGCGGTTCTGGTCGCGGACAGTCGCCTCGTGCAGTACCCCGGTGAGTCCACTGGTATTGGTTCTGATGATGAGATAGTCCCCCTCGGTGAGATTCTCCGTTACTCGACGGGCACCATCGTCACTTTCGGTTTCGAGTTTCCTGAGTATGCCCTCGCTCTCGAGCGTCCGGATATCGTCGATTGTCGTGTCGTTGCTCTCGCCAATCTGGAGTTCGTTCGCGCTGTCCCTCGACGCTGTCCAGAACTCGAGACTGTTACTCGTGGACTGGACGAGGTCTACTGCGTTTACATCGTCCCGGCCGTCACGGCGAAATTCGCCAACAAGTGTGTACGGTACGGTATTACCAGTTACACTTATATACCGTCGTAGGCCAACTATCTTCCCATCCGAGGTGAGTCCGCCAGCCGAAAGGACTGCACCACCCTGTGAACCGCCGTAAATAATACTGTCGGCGTTGGGATTGATGCTGGCGTAGACGTTGTGTTCGCGGTCGAGTCTGGACGCGCTCGCGAGCGCAGACCCGTTGTCCGCGGGGTGAGTAAAGAACCCGTGACGGCGGTTCTCCCAGTCCTCGGGTGGAATCCAGTCTGGTCTGTGAGGCCGAAACTCACCCGTCGTCAAGTTCCTGAGGTACCCGTGACCGGTCTGGTACGTGTTGAGATACGCTCTCACGGTCGTGTCGGCGTTATTTTCCACATCCTCCGCGTTGTACGTCGGGTCGTAGAGTGTGGCATGTATCTCGATGTCTGTGTTTTCGAGATTACCGAATGTCACTGTCGCGGCGTTCCCTCCGCTCAGTTCGAGTTCTATCGGAATGATATTACCGCGTTCGAACAGACCGGGTGTATTAACATTGAGACGGTCTGGCAACAGGATGTTCACATCGTCTGCCGGTTCGAGTGACCCGGGTTCGGTGTCGTTCGACATCCCCTGTGTGAGCAGATTGTTGCTCTCTATCTCGGTGCTCTCCGTCATATCTGTATCGGTAGCATCCTGTGCAGTGGCTGCCGGGATGGCACCACTCAACAGCACTGCCACCAGCGCTACCCCTGTCGTGAGTGTGAGTGTGTATCCCCTCATGGAATGACCCGTCCCGCTGTGACAGCTATCTCACGGGTGATTTTTCCCTACTCTATGTGATTTCCTGCATGTATTAAAATTTGCCCGTATAAAAATCGAGATTTTAGATATCGACCGGGACAGGTCGGGGGTATCACCGAACTGCACAACATACAAATACACAGTAGCCAGTTGCGACAGTTCTCGGACAGAGGCTTCCGGGGCGACCGAACCTGCGGTCCGCTCACCAGTCGTGGTCGACGTGTGCCTCGTCGCGGCGGTCGCTGACGAGGTTGACACCCGCCTTCGCGCCGTCGCCGATCGCGACTGCCGTCTGGTACTCCCAGGTGTTGGCCAGTCCGGCGACGTAGACGTTCTCTGTCGCCCGGTTCGCCTCGTCGGTCTCGACGTGTCGCTCCATCGTGAACTGCCCCTCCCGACCGTCGGTGAACGCGAGTTCCTCCTCGAGCGGGTCGAGAAAGTCGAGACCGCTCGCCGTTGCGACGACGACAGCCTCGGCGGTGTGGGTCGTGTCCGACTCCGTCGTGGCCGTGAGCGGCCCCGGCGAGCCCTCCCTGGTGAGGGCGGTCACGGTTTCGTCCCGTATCTCGCCGTCGAACGCCCGGACCCGTTCTCGTCCGGTCTCGACGAGGTCCTCGCCGGCGAGTCGCTCGTGTGTCACGAGGTTCTGTATCTTGTCGGTGCTACACACCAGCGGTTCGCCGCCACTCAGGACGAGTGTGTCGAGTCCGGCCTTCGCGGTGAACACGGCGGCCTGGAGTCCTGCCACCCCGCCACCGACCACGAGTGCATCGCGCATACAGCAATTTCGAGCGCGAGGACTATTGCGTTTCGTTCGCCGTTCGGCTCCGACTCGACCACAGACAGTCGCTCCCAGGTGATACCTACCCCACGAACCGGTGGCCGTCACTCGTCGATGGCTGTGTCGTCTGCCCCCGGGAGGTCGCCCTCTAGTATCTCCTCCAGACCCTCGAACTCCGCGAGTTCCTCCTGTACAATCTCGTCCAGCTCCTCGAACCCCACAGACCCGCCCTGTCCGGGTTCGTCCGGACGCTCGAACTCGGCCGGGTCGTCCGGAATCTCGCCCGGTCCGCCCGCCACAATCTCGTCCGGGTCGTCGAACTCGACGGGTTCGTCCTGCACAATCTCCTCCGGGTCCGCAATCTCCCCGAGTTCCTGCTGGACGACCTCACCGGAGTCCTCGACGGTCTCGAGTTCGGCCCGCAGGAGCTCGTTCAGACCGTCGAACGCCTCGAAATCGCCCAGGTCGAGTTCGGTCGCCTCCCCGAACTCGTCCGGACCGATGTCGTCGATGTCGTCGAGTATCTCGGAGACATCCATACCTCATCTACGCCTGCCGGTACAGTTAGGTCCTCGCCTCTCCTCTTTTTCGGTTCTGTTCGCGGACACACACCGCTCCCTGCAGTGTCTGTCGTGCTGTCGGCTGTAAGCCCGTGGCATATCTCCGCACCCGGGGTGCCGAATCGTTCCACGAAGTCACAGCCGACAGTATCAGTCGGAGAGTCTCGCTACCGCGTCGGTGGCAGTCGTCCCGACCCGCTCGTAGAAGCGTCCCCGCAGACTCTGGCTGTGCTGTGACATCTGCGTGACGACGACGACGCGGTCGGATTCGACCGTGAACACGATGTCGAGGTCGGTCCCCGAGAAGGTCCCGCGGAGGATGAACTTCGAGTCGTCGTACAGCCCCTCGTGGGCCGGCGACGTTTTCCGGCAGACGTAGCCGGACCCCTCCCTGAGAGCCGCCCGCAGCTGTGCCGGGGTGAGATACCGGTCGCTTTTCTCGCGTGCGGTCTGTGTGATCACGATATCGTCGAGTGGGCTCCCCTCGCTCACGTGCTGTCTTCGGCCCGCGGGAGCAAAACGACATCGAACCGCCCGGCGGAGACAGCCGACATCCGGAACAGTCGGGGAGTGCTCACACACGGGAACGCGGACCCTCGGCTGGCGGGCGAGACAGGCAGGACGCGCCGCGGTCGTCTCACAGGTCGGGCGGGGAGTCCCGTCCGACGGCGAGTTCGTGGGCCTCGATATCCTCGAGTGCGGCGGCCTGACCGCCGATATCGACCCGCCGGTCACCGGTGTCGAGGGTGAGAGCGGCGGTCCCGCCGCTCGTCCCCAGCGCCGTGTCGACCACCTCGCCGGCGACAGTCAGGGCGTCCCCAGTCTCGATATCGCGGCCGTCGACCGTCGCGTAGAGCGGCCCCCGGACGGCACCGAGCTCCCGCACACAGCGGCGGACTGTCGCGTACCGGCGGGGGAACGGGTCGTCGCTCGTCTGCCCGGCGACCGTCGTCGAGGAGGGCCAGACGACGGTGTTCAGGAACGCGGAGATCAGGAAACCTAGCTCCGACCGGTCGAAGATAACGGCGTACTGGTCGCCCGTCGAGCGGAGCGCGCGCCGCCCGGTGTACACCGAGTAGCTGCCGTCCGCGACGGCGACGAGCGGCGTCGTGACACCGCGCCGGGTCCGGGTGGTCGTGGCGACACGGTGGTAGTCGTACGCCCCGGGGTCGGGTGTGTCCGCCGCCGGCGACAGGAGCAGTTCTGTCGTGACACCCGCACTCGACCGGTCGGCGAGGTCGTCCTCGAACCGGTCGAGCAGCGCCGGGGTCAGCGAGACGAGCAGTTCGTACTCCGCAGACGAGATGACGTCCCCGAAATACCGGAGGATTGTCCGCCGCGAGCTAACGAGCGAGACGGCCTCGCTCGCGCGGGAGGGGGCGGTGAACTGCTGTTCGAGCCCGGTGACCAGCGCATCGAGTGTCGCCTGGACGCCGTCGAACGACTCCGAGGGGTCGACCGCGAGCACCTCCATCGGTCGCGAGTCGCGCAGTTCGACGAACCCCCGGTCGGCGAGACTCCGCACCGTGTCGTAGACGCGTGGCTGTGGAATCTCGGTCTCGTCGGCGAGTTCACTCGCGGTGAGTCGGCCGTACTGCAGGACCGCGAGGTAGGCCGCAATCTCGTACTCGCCGAAGTCGAACCGGTCGTCCAGCAGTTCGAACTGCGCTGGCAGGTCCTCGGTCATGCTGTATCGAACTGAACGGCGGTCTTTACTATCGGTCCGTCGGTTTCGAACGCCGCACGGAACGAGTCGAGGTCGGCGATTCGGCTGACGTACGATTCGAGGAACCACTCCGGGAACGACCCGAGGCGGTCGACCGCGGCCCGGAACTGTCGTGGCCCGGAGTTGACACTGCCGACCAGCGCACGGTTCGACAGCACGAGTTGCTCGTGGAACCGGCCACCGTCGACCTCGAACGTCCAGGAGTCGGGCAGACCCAGCAGCGCGGCCACACCGTTCGGTGCGAGCGCCTCGACGCTCTCGAAGACGTGCTTCGCGTGGCCGGTCGCCTCGAAGACCAGGTCCGCCGGCTCGTGCACCTCCGGCACGGCCGAGACGGCTGTCTCTCGGGAGTTGATGTACGTCGCGCCCAGCCGCTCGATGATGTCGATACTCGGATGTGGGCGGTCGGTGCGGCCGACACAGTAGACCTCGAGCCGTCCGGTGAGCATCGCCACCGTCAGCAGTCCGAGCGAGCCCTTTCCGAGCACCAGCGCGGTCTCGGGCTCCCAGGTAAACGGCGACCGGGAGGCGCGGGCGAGTTCGAGGGCCTTCTCCGAGATGCTCACCGGTTCGACCAGAAACCCCCACCGGGCGAGAGTCTCCGGCAGTTCGACGAGCGTGCTGGCCGGACTGGTGAAGAACTCGCTCATGAACCCGTGTGCGCCGTCGATACCGCGCTCGACGGTCGCCCCCGGCGGTGCCATGTCGGCCTCGTCGCGCTCGAAGTAGTCGTTCGACCCGGTCGCGGGCGGCCGGCGGACCGTCGGTGCCACCACGTCACCGCGGTCGAACCCGGTGTCGTTCGGCTCCTCGACGACACCGACAGCCTCGTGTCCCAGCACGAGCACGTCCTCGCCCGGCGGTGGCCCACCGTGACTGCCCGCAATCACCTCGTGGTCGGTGCCGTCGACACCGACCCGGAGTGTCCGCACCAGCGCCTCGCCCGGCTCCGGGTCGGGCCGTGGCAGTTCGAGTAGCCGTGGTCTCGACCGCCCCGGCTCGACACCGATAGCGTTCATAGCCCGCGTTGTGTGTCTGCCGAGAAATATTCATCGGTTTCCGAGTAAATCCACTCGCTTAAGTTCGCTCACTCGCTGAAACGGGTATGGGCAGAGAGTACCGGTCGCTGCGCGACCCCAACGACACCTACACCAGACGGGACCTCTCCCGGGAGACGATGGGGCTGGAGAACAGCCGTGGCCCACGCGATGTCCAGATAACGGATGTCCAGACGGTGATGGTCGACGGAACCTTCCCCTGGACGCTCGTCAGGGTGTACACCGACGCGGGTGTCGCCGGAACCGGTGAGGCCTACTGGGGTGCGGGCGTCCCCGAACTGATCGAGCGGATGGTCCCGTTCCTGGTCGGCGAGAACCCGCTCGACATCGACCGCCTGTACGAGCACCTCGTCCAGAAGATGTCGGGCGAGGGTTCCATCGAGGGGGTGACCGTCACCGCCATCTCGGGTATCGAGGTGGCGCTGCACGACCTCGCGGGCAAGTTGCTCGACGTGCCGGCCTACCAGTTGCTCGGCGGGAAGTACCGCGACACGGCCCGGGTGTACTGTGACTGTCACACGGAGAACGAGGCAGACCCCGATGCGTGTGCCGAGGAGGCAGACCGGGTCGTCACCGAACTGGGGTACGACGGCCTGAAGTTCGACCTCGACGTCCCCTCGGAGCACACGATGGACCCCGCGAACCGCCATCTGCGACCGCCGGAGATACGGGAGATGGTGGCGGTCGTCGAGCGGGTGACAGAGCGTGTCGGCGACCGGGCGGACGTGGCGTTCGACTGTCACTGGTCGTTCGCGGGCAACTCCGCGGAGCGGCTGGCGGAGGCGGTCGAACCGTACGACGTCTGGTGGCTCGAGGACCCCGTCCCGCCCGCGAACCTCGACGTACAGGAACGGGTGACCCGGTCGACGACGACACCCATCGCCACCGGCGAGAACCGGTACCGGGCGACCGAGCACCGCCGTCTCGCCGACGGGGCCGTCGACATCATCGCGCCGGACCTGCCGAAGGTCGGCGGGATGCGCGAGACACGGAAGATAGCCGGTATCGCGGACCGACAGCACGTCCCGGTGGCGATGCACAACGTCTCCTCACCGGTCGGGACGATGGCGGGTGCACACGTTGCCGCGGCAATCCCGAACCAGCTTGCCGTCGAGTTCCACTCCTACGAGCTCGGCTGGTGGGGTGACCTGGTCGAGGAGCCGGTCATCGAGGACGGGCGAATCGAGATACCCGAGCGGCCGGGGCTGGGGCTGACACTCGACCGGGACGTGCTCGCCGACCACCTCGTCGAGGGGGAGACACTGTT
>CAZFMN010000022.1:0-33416 GCA_964520075.1 uncultured Halobacteriales archaeon
AGTGACGGCGGTGGTAGCTACCCCTGACCAGCGGTCACCTCCCGCGGTTCGGGTTGCGTGTCGACAGTCAGACGGACCGGCGGTCACTCACCTGTGTCGCGTTGCTCCCCGGCGTCGACCGGCCCGAACCCCTCGACGTGCTCGGCGTAGTGGTCGGCGACGTGGAACAGGGGGTTCCCGGGGTCGAGGTCCTCCCGGAGGACAGCGGCCGGGACACCGCCGACGAGGCTGCCCGTCTCGACCCGTGTCTGCTCGCGGACGAGCGCCGTCGCGGCGACGACACTCCGTGACTCGAGCACCGCGTCGTCGAGCACCGTCGCGTGCATGCCGACGAGACTCCGCTCCCCGACGGTGGCGTTGTGGACGACGGCGCTGTGTCCGACCGCCGCGCGCTCGGCCAGCACGACATCGTCGGCCAGGCCGTCGGCGTGAATTGTGACATTGTCCTGTACGTTCGCCCGCTCGCGGAGTTCGACCGACCCGCCGTCGGCGCGGACGACCGCCCCGGGGAGCACAGTCGCGTCCGGACCGACGGTCACGTCACCGATCAGCACCGCCGCCGGGTCGACGTAGGCCGACTCCGCCACCTGGGGTTCAGTCCCGCGGAATGCGCGTTGCATACCCGCGCTTGTCGGCCGGCGTCCTAAACTCCGGGGACCGACCGGCAGAGGGTCCGCGGAGCGGCCGGGCACGACTCCGGTAGAGTTACACCCATCGGGGTCGACCGGGAGACACGAACGGATGAACCCGATAAAGGACAGCGTGCACGATTACATCACGCTCGACTCGGTTGCGGCGGACCTGCTGGACACGCCCACGGTCCAGCGACTCCGCCACATAAAGCAGCTCTCGACGGTCCGGCTGGTCTTTCCATCGGCCAATCACACCCGACTGGAGCACAGTCTCGGTGTCTACCATCTGGCCGACACCGCGCTGTCACATCTCGATGTCGACACCGAACGGGCGGCACACGTCCGGGCGGCGGCGCTGTTGCACGACGTGGGCCACGGCCCCTACGGTCACCAGACGGAGCGGCTCATCCAGCGACGGACCGGGATGGACCACGACGAGGTCGGGTGGCTGCTGACCGACCCCGACCGGCCGGTCTGTCGGGCGCTGGAGGAACACGGGCTCGACCCGGAGCGTGTCGCCGCGTACGTCGCCGGTGAGGGGACGCTCGGACAGCTTATCTCGGGTGAACTCGACGTCGACCGGATGGACTACCTGGTCCGGGATGCCCACCACACCGGCGTCCCGTACGGCAGTATCGACCACGAGCGGCTGGCCCGACAGCTCCACGTCGAGGACGGCGCACTCGTGCTCGGCGAGGGGAACGTCGCCACCGCGGAGTCGATGCTGCTCGCCCGGTCGCTGATGAACGCCACCGTCTACCGCCACCACGTCTCCCGGGTCGCCGGGACGATGGTCGAGCGCGCGAGCGAGGCGTACCTCGAGCGGACCGACACCACCGTCGAGGCGTTCCGCCGGATGGCCGACCACGATTTGCTGGTGGCACTCGCTGAGACCGTTCCCGAGTTCGGCCGGCGCATCGAGCGCCGGAACCTCTACAAGCGTGCGGTCTGGGCCAGACTCGAGGACGTTCCCCGCGGCACGGTCGACATCGGTCACGAGGGCGAGCGGCGGGCCGAGCGCGAGATATGCGAGCGTGCGGGCGTCGAACAACACGAGGTGCTGGTCGACGTGCCGCCGCGGCCGGCGCTGAAGGAGTCCGCCACGGACGTGGTCGTGGACGGTGTGGTCCAGCGACTCGAAGATGCCTCCGAACTCGTCGCGAGTATCCGGGCCGCCGAGCGTGCCCGCTGGCGACTCGGTGTCTACTGTCCCGCCGAGCACGTCGACCCTGTCGCCGAGGCCGCACGGGATGTGCTCGGCGTTCGGGACTCCGCCTGAGACCTGTCGACAGGACATCCGCAGCCAGCGGGCCCCGGAACACACAGTACTCGTCGGGGGGTCGACACCCACAGCCGAATAGGAACAACCAATTGCGAGCGGACCCACGTTCGGACGAGAACACCTGTTGCACCCACGTCACACGCGGCGGTGGTCGGAGCACGAACGGGAGCACCGGAGCGCCGGTCGGAGGTCGACCTGATGGCCCTCGACACCGGACGACTGGCGTCGGTCTGGCGGCGAGTCGTGTCGCTGTCCTGGCCGGTGATGGTCGAGCAGGTGACCCGGACGCTGATGCGGACGACCGACATCCTCGTGACCGCGCTCTTTTCGCCGCTCGCGGTCGCCGCAATCGGTCTCGCGGACCTGTACGCCAGACTGCCGCTGCGTATCGGTCTCGGACTCGGCACGGGCGCGATTGCGCTCTCCAGTCAGGACACCGGCAGCGGTGCGACGGCGAACCGCGACGAGGTGGTCACCCAGGCAGTTCTGCTGGGGGCACTCACCGGGATTCCGTTTGCCGTCTTCGGCGTGCTGTTCGGCGAGCAGGCCATCGCCGTGCTCGGGTTCTGGGCCGACCGTGACGAGATGAGCCAGGTGGCCGACCTCGGCGGCACCTACCTCGCGGTTATCTTCCTGACCGCACCCGCCAGACACGTCGCGCTCATCGGTGCCCGCGCACTCCAGGGGACCGGTGACACGCGCACCCCGATGTACGTCAACATAACGTCGAATGGGCTCAACGTCCTGTTCTCGCTCGTGCTCGGTCTCGGTCTGTTCGGTGCCCCGCGACTCGAGATCGTCGGTGTCGGCCTCGCGACCGCATTCGGCAACGTGTTCACCGCGGTCGCGTTCCTGACCGCGCTCGCAACCGACTGGACACCGGCGGACCTCGTCTACCCGCGCAGACTCCTCATCGCAAAGCAACTGCTCGTCGTCTCGGCGCCGAAGGTCGGTGAGGGGTTCGTCGCGACAGCCGTCGAGTTCCCGTTCAACGCGCTCCTCCTGTTTTTCGGTGCGGAGGTGAACGCGGCCTACCAGATCGGCCGGCGGGTCTACCAGCAGGTCACCAGCCCGCTCTCCCGGGGGCTCAACATCGGCGCGAGCATCGTCGTCGGGCAGTCGCTGGGCGAGCGCGACCCCGAACGGGCGCGGTTCGACGGCTGGGCCACCGCCGCACTCGGTCTCGTGACCGTCGGCGCGTTCGGTATCGCACTCGCCGCGTTCGCCGACCCGCTCGTCGGACTGTTCACCGACGACCCCGAGACGCTGCCGGTCGCCGCGGCCTTCGCGTTTACCTACGGCGTGACCGCCCCGTTCACCGCGCTGTACATCACACTCTCCGGCGCACTCCAGGGCGGCAGTGACACGAAGACACCGCTTCTCGCCCGCACGGTCGGCCTGCTCGTGTTCTACCTCGGGTTCTCGACACTCACGAGCGTCTACCTCGGCTGGGGCGTGTTCGGCATCTACGTCGGCATCTTCCTGTACTACGTCTCGGCGTTTCTCGTCGTCGCCGCCGGGTTCCGGTACGGCGGCTGGGCGGCCCGTGCCACCGAGATGATGACCGAGCGCGGGAGCACCGCCGACGACGACTGAGTCGAACCGCCGCGGTGGTCGCTCTCGACCGGGGGTGTTACCGTCCGACCTCCGCTCCCGATGGGGTTAGGAGCTCAGAGGTACTCCGCGACGAACGCCCGGTGCCGGTCCGCGACCTGTTCGCGCTCGGCGGGAGAGGCGTCCTCGTGCCAGAGCGGGAGACACGCCATCGCGTCGATGCGGCAGGTGAGCCGGTACTGTCGCATCCGCTCGCGGGTCGGCTCGTCGAAGGTCCACCCGTCGCGCCGCCCGGTGTAGGCCGAGCGGAACCGCTCGCGCAGCCTCGCGACCACCTCGGGACCGTCCCGGTCCGGCGAGAGCAGGAACGACTCCGTCTTCGCGAGGTTGTAGGCCGGTGCCGCCGCCGAGACGAGCCCCCAGTCGAGCACGGCCCGTGTCTCCCCCGTCTCCGGGTCCACGAGCAGGTTGCCGTACCGGTAGTCGCTGTGACAGAGCACCGGCGGCTCCGGTTCGGGCAGGTCCGGGAGCGTATCGCGGAGGTACGCCCGCAGTTCGGGCACGATATCCGCAAACCGCGTCCGGTCCGCTGCCAGTTCCGGGAAGTGGCCCCCGTCCGCGAGGCTGTCCAGACTCTCCTCGCAGGCGGACAGCAACCAGTCGTGGAACGCCGTTCCGGGCGAGAACTCGTCGGTCTCGAGCACCCCCAGTGTGCCGTCCTGAACCCCGACCCGACCGACCCGGGTGCCCGCGAGCACATCGAGGTCGTGTATCGCGGCCAGATTCCGGCCGGCCTCGCGGAGCACCCGCTCGCGCACCCGGAGCGGCGGCCACCCGTCCTCGTGGTTCGTCCCGTCGACGTACTCCATCAGGAAGAACGGTGCGGGGTACTCGGAGTGGTGCTCACAGACGCCGAACAGGGACGGCACCGGGATATCGGTCTCCCGGGCGACCAGCGACAGCAGACGGGGTTCGGCGCGTGCGGTCTCCGGGTCGACCCAGTCGGCGGTCGTCGCCTTCAGCACCACGCGACGCCGTCTGTCAGGGCTGTCGACATCCAGCATCGCGACGAGGTCTGTTCCGTACTCGCTCCGCTCGACCGACTCGACACGCCAGTCGGGCTGTAGGTGGTTGACCATCTCCGCGACGCTCCCCTCGGGGACCTCCCCGATAGACGACCAGTCCCGCGACATGCCTCCGGGTCCGTGTCCCGGGGATAAATCGCTTGCCGGTTGTACAGACCGGCGGGTAGGTGCCGAATCGGACACGCATCGACGGTCACCGACACCCACAGTCGCGGTGTCGCCGACGGCAGGAGACCGGCCTGCAAGAACTAAGTGGGTCGAACGCCATCAGTTGTCATAGACTGGATGCTACAATCCAATCGCGCGGGCCGCCGCGAGACACAGACACGGTTCAGGCACGGACGGCAGGTCGACCGGCACTCCCGTCGAGACGCTCAACCCAGGCACGGCCAGCGGTCGGCGCGACCGACGAACAGCGTGTCGTCGTCAATCTGTACACTCCGGGGTGACAGATGGTAGACCGGCCGCCCGACGGCTACTCGACCCAGCGGTATCTCGCCGCAAAGCGCACCGTCGACGACCGCGCGCTGAACGCGCGGGTGTTCGAGGAGACGGTGGCGTTCATCTCCGACTGTGACCCGCCGGCCGAGGTCGTGGAGGTGGCCGCCGGCATCGGGACGATGCTTGAGCGCCTCCTCGAGCGCGACAGCCTCCCCGGCGAGGTCGAGTACACGATGCTCGACATCGACCCGGCGAACATCGCCGCCGCCGAGCAGCGACTCACCGACCGTGCGCGCTCGCTGGGCTACGCGGTCGAGACCCACGACGGGCAGTCTGAGGGGAGCTTCCGGGACTCGGCCCCCTCCTTCGCGGTGACGCTGTCGCGGTCGGACCGTCGGGTCCGGGTCCGGGCCGGGACCGCCGACGCGTTCCCGTTCGCGGCGGGGACCGACCGGACGTGGGACCTCCTGATCGCGGCCGCGTTCCTCGATATCGTCCCCGGGAGCAACAGACTGGAGACCCTGTTCGAGATGGTCCCCGGAGGTGGGTACTACACCCCCATCACGTTCGACGGCGCGAGCCGGTTCGTTCCGGCTGTCGACCGGCTGTTCGACCGGCGACTCGAGCGGCGCTGGCACGCCGGGATGCGCACCGGTGACGACCCGAACGACCCGCGAGCGGGGTCGCGGTTACCCGTCCGGGTCGCGCAGGCGGGCGGCACTGTCGAGTCGGTCGGCGGGTCGAGCTGGGTGGTCCGTCCGGAGCCCGGACCGGACGGGGCCGGCTACCCCGCAGAGGAGGCGTACTTCCTGTTCCACGTTCTCCAGTTCGTCGAGCAGTCGCTGCTGGCCGACCCACAGCTCGACGACGACCGGCTCCGCGAGTGGGTCGCCGACCGCCGCAACCGGGTCGGTGAGGCCAGCCTGCGCTACGTCGCGCACAATCTCGACGCGTTCGGCCGCGTCGAGCCCTGAAACGGCACGAACGCCGGGTGTCGGCACGGAATCCGCGTGTCACGTCGGTACCTGTCTCGCGCCGCCGGTCTGTCGTTCAGGACGGTCCCGAGACGAGACGGTACGGTCGGCCACGTCGCCGGTGTGTCGTTCAGGACGGTCCCGAGACGGGACGAGACGAGGCGGTACGGTCGGCCTGCCGGAAACCCACCCCCGGTGGATGGCGAGCGGGTCCCTGCAGGCTCAGACCGTTCGATGGGTGTCGGCTCCCAGTCGTTCGAGACGCTCCAGGTCGACCGCCGTGTCGTCGTGTCGCAGGCCGAGTATGTTGCAGTTGATGAACTTCGCCCCGCGCAGGTCGACACGGGAGATGTCGGCCCCGCCGAGGTCCACCTCGTAGAGATCCGCGTTCTTCAGCGTCGCGTCCTGAAGGTCGGCGTCCCGGAGGGTCACGTCCTGGAACCCTGCATCCTCGAGGGTTGCACCCCGGAGGTCGGCATCCCGGAGTGTCACGTCCCGGAGATTCGTCCCCCGGAGATTGGCCTCCCGGAGGCTCCCGTCCCGGATGCTCCCGTCCCGGAGGGTCATCCCGGAGAGCACCGCGTGCCGGAGAGTCGCCTCGTCGAGGGACACGTCACGGAGATTCGCCCCGCGGAGGTCCGCCTCGCGGAGGTTCGCCTCCCGGAGGTCCGCACCGCGGAGATTCGCCCCCTTTAGAGTCGCGTTCCGGAGGTTCACACCCCGGAGGTCCGCGTCTGGCTGGATATCTGTCTCACTGATATCCGCATCGTCCGGGAGTCTCATCAGATGACCAGGGGGTCGCTGCGGGATTGAACGTTGCGGTTGTGTCGTGTCGGGGGCCGGTGGGTCCGTCGAGCGTGTTGCACGCACGGTCCTTGGCCGTCGGTCGAGCGTCGTGCTCACCACCCCGAGACGAGTCGTCCACAGCGTCCACCGCCGTGAACAGTCTCGGTAGTCACGCTCGAGTCTGCCGACAGACACACCCGGTGAGTGTGGCGCAGCGTGAAGGGGTATATACCCGTCGACGGCGTACGCCAAACTGTGCCGACAATAGAGTACAACGGTGAACAAATCGAGTGCGAGACAGGTCGCAAACTCCGCGACGTGCTCCTCGAACACGAGTTGAGCCCTCACACAGGTGTAACAGATCTGCTCAACTGCAACGGTCACGGCACGTGCGGGACCTGCGCCATCAGACTCACAGAGGGACCGGTTCGTGCCGACCAGCAAGCAACGCGACTGAAACTGGCCAGACACGACGAGATGGAGACTGTTCGTCTCGCCTGCCAGTACACAGTCACCGACGATGTTGTCATCGAGCAACCCTGAACTCCCCGCCTGAGGAGGGTGAGAGGCGGTGACTCGACTGCCCACTGCTTGGTCCGGGTTGGCCGGGTCGCCGAACAGTCCCTGCACGCCCACCTATGACGTCACTGACGATTCATTTCAGTGAGTCACAACGAAAGTATCTTCGTAGCACGAACTCTAACCCCGGTGGTCGGCCGCGCGCCGATTCTCACAGTATGCTGGCTTGGCGGTCCGCAACCCCGACACCCCCAACTCAGTGGTGCGGTGCCGTGGGATTCCTCTGTGCTCACGCTGGGGAGAGTGCCGACAGCAACCGGTACAAATTTACCACAGTAGACACAAACTTAAGTAGACGAGGCGTACATTTATCTACTCATGAACAGAAGACAGTTTCTCGCGACGGGCGTTACACTGGCAACAGCAAGCACAGCTGGCTGTCTACTCGGACTGTTCGGCGACGACAACGCTCCCCCGCCTCGCAGGTCGAATCTCGTCGAGGAGTTCTCGGTCAGTCAGGGGTCGATGACAGTCGATCTCGTGAGTTCCGGTGAACGGTGGCTCGTGTCGCGACGAGACGTGAACTCGGGGACCGGGGGCGACGGAACAAATCAAGAAACTATCTCCAGGTTCAGCACGCTGTCACCGTTTGGCGTTGCCGCCGCGAAGGGACGCGGAGCGTCCGGACGCGGCAGACCAAACACCGGCTCCGGTTCCCGCCCAGAGACAGGGAACGGGTTTCTCTGGTTCGGTGGCGGCGCTTACGCCGGGTCGTGGTACAACGACCACGAGGAGGAGGTCGACAGGTACGACGCAGATATAGACGAGGTGGGAATCGCGTACCTCGGCACCAACCAGACCTTTCGGGAGAGTGCCCCCGGGCCCGGCCCCGTTGCTTGGGAGGACACGTACGACAATCCGGACGGAGAGCTCGATATCGACCAGTCACCCGAGGTGGGCTGGCACCGTGTCGGTGCGAACGTCGTCACTGCTGATGGGACAGCAGACTTCGGGTGGGAGTCGTACGACCTCCGACTCCAGAACACCGACACCGAACTCGAGATAACCGAACAGTGGAAAGTCTCACCGCGCATCTGACTGCGTTCCCGGGTTATCGACACAGAGTCACGCAACCGCCAGCACACAACACTCCCTAAGCAAGGTATGTCAATCCGGAATATACTCACATCGAGACAAACGGTCCTGCACGTCGTGACACTCGTTGTGGCACTGTGTAGCTTCGCGTACGAACTCGCGTACGCGGAGTTGCTGACCGTGATGTACGGCGGCACCGTGACACAGTACGGACTCACAATCGGGCTGTTTTTCTTCTCACTCGGTCTGGGCTCGTATCTCGCACATCACCTCGACGATGCGCGGCAGTCGAACTTCTTTCGAACAGAGCTGTACATCGCCTTTCTCGCTCCTGTTGGATTTCTGTTTATCATCTGGGTGAACGCTGCACAGGTGTTTGCCGGTGTGCCGACGCTGGTTGAGGAGGTGGTTGTTCGGACGCCAGTCATCCTCGTGGGGGTGTTGTCCGGGCTGGAACTGCCGATGTTACTGCTGATGATCAAACAGGCGTCGGGCCCGACAGACCAGCTCTCCGACGCGGTGGTCGGTGTCCTGTCGTGGCTCGACCTCGCCGCACACAGGGTCGTCTCCGTGTTCTTTCACACCTCCCGGGACGGCACCGAGTACGACACCTACTCGTCGGTGCTGGCGATGGACTATCTCGGCGGTCTCTGTGGCGCGCTCGTGTTCGTGTTCTACCTGTATCCGGAGGTGGGACTCGTCTCGTCGGTGGCCGGTCTGGCGTTGCTCAACTGTGTTGCGGCACTGCTGTTTACACTCCGGTTCAGCGCACATCGCTGGAGTCTGTTCTCCTCGGAGCACGCGGTGATCACCCGCGAGCGTATCTCGACTGTGCTAGTCTGTGCCGTCCTCGCGTCCGTGTTCGCGGGCGCACTCGCCTACAACGACAGCGTCAACGACGAGATTACCGGCTACTACATGGAGAGTGTAATCGAGCAGGAGTACCCACAGGACACCGTCGACGCGACTGTCACAGACCAGTTTACAACACCGTATCAGCAGGTCACGTACTACAACCGGACGTGGGTCGGTGACGGTACCAACACCGACTTCGACGGCCAGTCAGAGCGCTGTCTCCGCCTCGACACCGCGCTCCAACTGTGTGAGAGTTGGGCCGACTCGTACCACCAGGGTCTCGTCGACGTGCCACTCTCGATGTACGACAACTCGACTGCCACCGACGTGCTCGTTCTCGGCGGCGGTGACTGGATTGCGACTGACTATCTCAGGGCACACGACGTGAGCGTCAACCTCGTCGACGTGGACGCCGAGTTCATGGAACATGCAAAGTCCGACGAGTTGCTCCGCCGATACCACGACGACGCATACCAGTACGACAACCTCACTGTCCACCAGCAGGACGCGTTCGATTTTCTCGCGGCGACCACCGACAGCTACGACCTGATTCTCCTGGATCTCCCCGGCGCGACGAACGACGATATGCTTCACCTGTACTCGATCGAGTTCTACTCGCTGCTCTCGGAGCGACTCGGCCCGGACGGGGTCGTCGGCACGTGGACGTACAGCCGGTACGCCTATCCCGCGCACTACCGCACGTACATGAACACAGTCGCCGAAGCCGGCTTTTCACAGACGCTCGATTACTGGGCCTACGACGACCTCAACGGTGACGGCGACACACAGCTCGGCGAGCGGTTCGTTCTTCTCGCACCGGACGATACACGCCCGACCCCGCAACCGGAGCAGGGAAGCGCGTACCTCCGAGAGCACGCCGACGCCTACGGCTCGCTCGCGTGGACAGACACCCCAACCTACGACGGATACACGTCGAATCGCATATTCCAGCCAAACTACGAGATACTCGTCGAACCGGGTGATGTCGATGACAACTGAGCAACTGTACGTCTCGCACCCAGACCGCCCGGCGTACCCGGACACGCTCGACGTAAAGACAGAACAGACAGTCGAACTGCTCGACACGGCGTTTCAGTTCCGGATCATCGGGAACTCACACTTCATAACCGCCGCTGCGCTCGGGTTTGCGGAGCTTGTCTCGTGTGAACCACCCGGTGACGGCCCGGTCACGAAGGTGCCTCTCCAGCAGGGACACCACGAGACACTCTCGGCCGACGTCGGGGCTGTGACCCTCGAGACAGATATCCGGTGTCTCCCGTTCGAGGCATTTCCTCGCGACCGGCAGTTAACTGTACGATACCGCTTCGGCGAGGACGCCTACACCGCCATCGCGGTGTCGCGTGACCAAACTGCGTACACGACATACCACACGTACCCCGAGTACGACCTCGTGGTGTACACGGAGAGTCACCTGACAGCCCGGACCGACCTCGCGGGGCACCACGAGCGTGACTGTCGAGTGTTGCCAACGGAGGGTGAGTCGCCGTGAGCGGCGACTGTGCGTACACGTTCGAGCCGGCAGCGCACCCGGACAGTTCGGTGACCGACACGTGGCACTGTCCACACGACGCCTTGGCAGACGCCGCACATTGCCCGTTTCACGCCTCCCCGACCGAGCGACGCCAGCACGGGGTCACGCCCGAGGACGTCACGTCGCGTCTGGTCAGCACACTGTCTGACTCCACCGACCGACGTGAGTTCGTCGGTGCCCACATCCCGGCGCTCTCGCTGACCCGGATGACGATTCAACTCGACACGCAGTATCCGATCGATCTGCGCCACACGACGATTCCCGGCGGTATCACCGCCGAGCAGGCACAGATAGACGAGCAGGTCGACCTCCGGCACAGCACGGTTGGCGGGTTCGACGCGACCGGTTGTGAGTTCGAGGACGGCATCCAGAGCGCTCACGCTGTGTTCACCGACCACGTGCGGTTCACCGGGGCTGATATCTACCAGGCAGATGCCGATTTCACCGGGGCCGTCTTCGAGGCGGATGCGGTTTTCGACTCCACCAGCTTCGGTGACAACGTTTCGTTTGCAGATGCCACCTTCGAGGCGGCCGCACGCTTCGACGCGACACGCTTCTACGGACAGACCCGGTCGATGGGTGATACGACCGACTTCAGCGGGGTGCAGTTTGTCGGGACGGCCACATTCGACCGTGCCATCCTGGGGCGCGGGGAGTTCTCGGGTGTCCGGTTCGATGGCGCTGTCTCGTTTACCCGGGTGACCGCCGACGGTGATCTTGACCTCTCGCAGACGCGGTTTGCCGACAGCGCCATCTTCCGGGAGCTAACCGCAGACGGCGATGTCGACCTCTCGGGGGCGGTGTTCGAACACGAGGCGGTGTTTACCGGCGCGCGGTTCAACGGCGGTGCCGATGTCGCTCGCGAGGATCTTCGGTGTTCGGAGGCGCGGTTCGACACGACCTGTGAGTTCGACCAGGCAATCATCGGCAACGCCTCGTTCGCGGAGGCCACGTTCAGTGGGTCGACGAGCTTCGAGCGGGCAGAGTTCACCGAGCAAGCGGAGTTTGCCCGTGCCGTCTTCGAGGAGACAGCAGACTTCGACGAGGTAATCTTCGACGGTGACACGGCGTTCAGTCACGTCGAATTCGAGGGCGACGTGGACTTTCGCGGCAGTGAGTTCCACGGGAGCACGGACTATCTCTCCGACGACGTGAGCTTCGCCGGCACAACGTTCCACGGGAACGCCGCGTTCCAGGACACCCGTCTCGCCACCGCCGACATCACCGAGGTGACCTTCGAGGGTGACGCGAACTTCCGCAACACCGTCGTCGAGGAGCTCAGCCTGTACGCGTACTCGCTCGGCGACGACACATACATCGACTTCACCGAGGCACAGATAGACAGCGGCAGTATCACACAACCGGCCGACGGGTGGGTCCGGGTGGACCTCACCGACGCGACACTCGGCGACGTCGAGTTGACGGCAAAGACGGTCACAGACGAGCGTGAACTCCTCGATTACTTCCGGTTCTGTGACACCAGGTTCGATGGGTTCACGTTCAGTGCACACACCGACTATCTCGACCGCAACAACTGGACCTTGCACAGTTTCGACGCCGGCGAGCACGACGACGGGTACGCCGTCACGATGACACCGCAGGTAATCGAGCGAACGTATCTGAAAGCCAAAACGAGCGCTTCGGCGATGGGCGAAAACAAGGCCGCCGGCGAGTTCCGGGTGAAACGCCAGCGCTACGCGCGACAGAAGTTTCTCGATATCGCCACCGACTCCGCCGAGGATCTAAAGACACGCCTCAGGAACGGGGTTCGGGCACTCGAGAACGCCTTTCTGGGTGTCACCTGTGGCTACGGGCTCCGTCTCTATCGTATCGCCGCCGTGTTTGTTCTCGTTCCGCTTGTGGTCGGCTTTCTGTACGCGTTTGGTGGTGACGCCTTCGCAACCAGCGCCGACCAGGTTGACTCGCTCAGTGCGCTCACCACCCGAGACGGTCTCGAGACTCTCGCGATCAACGTCTACTTCAGCTACATTACCTTCCTCACAATCGGGTACGGAAACATCGGTCCGACGGGGATGGCAGCACGCTTCGTGTCGGCGGCGCTTGTCTACCTGAACGTTATCCTCGGTGGCCTGTTTCTGTACGCGCTGATAAAGCGCAGCGAAGTATGAGACCCTCCCCGTTGTAAACAGGACAAAACTCTCTCGCTGTTACAGGTAACCGCCAGCTGTGGCTGTCAAAGCGCCCGGGGTTCGTCCAGAAGTTTCATCACTCACAACTGTGAATAGTTATCAATGAGTTCGCAGTCCTACAGCGGTGACGTCACAGTAGACAGTCGCACAGAGGATGCGGTCGAGGTGGTCAGTCCGGAGAACGTCCACCTCGTCAGTGGCGGTGTCGACGGGGATATAAAGATCGTCGACCCGGAGTACGTCTTTCTCGCCGCCGAGGAAGACACCGAGTCAGTCAGCGTAGATACCGTCGGCGAGACGATCGAGGGCAGTATCGAGGACATCTACACCGAACCGGGGAGTGTCACGGGTGATCTCCGGATCGAGAGTGCAACCGACGTCTTCGTCGAACCCGGCGCGGCAACCGGCGCTATCGAGGTGACGGGCCACGAACAGTTGTTTGCGGATATCGGTGAGCACTCCGTTGGTCGGGGAAACGCCGACATGGTCCTCACCGGGTGGGAGCGCTCGGCTACCGTCACAGACCCGACAGCGACACTCGGTGTCACCGGTGGTCGCTGCCAGCTTTCGGTCGAACAGCTCCGGACCGATATCGACGTGTTCGTTACAGGGTGGAAAAACAGTGTCGAGATTACTGGACGTGACTGCACAGTCACCCTCCACCTCCTCGGGTCGCACAACGCGGTCACAGTCGGCCCGTACGTCTCCGTGACCCGGGGTATCGATGCCAGCCTCGAGACAACACTCACGACGGAGGATATCCCGTACACGGACATCATCGAGACGACAAAGGACGAGGCACTGGACACGGCGGGGTTCGGTCGCCGCAAACTCGTGTACCAGACCGCCGCGCCTGAGGAGGATTACTGCCCCTCCTGTGGGGCCTCCTCCAACCGGGTCATCGAGCGCAAGCAACTCGATGCGTTCTTTCTGTTTGGCAGACCCGTGTACACGTTCGAGCGAGGCGAAAGCGCCTACGAGTGCGACGAGTGCTCGATGAACGCCCACCCTGATGTGACACTCTCGGAGGAAGAACGAAAGGAACTGCTCCGGTAGCGACGCCGGGCCGCACACAGAACTGCTCTGGCCGGTGAACGGAGCGGACAGACCTGCCGGTCACCAGTCGTGGCCGATGCACGCCGAGATGCGGGAACGAGCAGAGATGAACGTCCAAAAACAGAACACGACGGCGACTGAGAAACTGAACAGAGAGTCTGGGAGTGGACCTGTCGTGAGTGAACCCCGTCGGAGAGAACGGGTGTGGTCACACCGAACCTGAGGAGCACGATACGGACAGCCTGTGTGGGTGTCTGGCGCACTCGAACGGTAGCAACTGCCCCGTGCTCCGGTTATCGTGCCGCTTATTACGTGCAAAACCTAGTAATTGTATGGTGAACACTGAGGGTAGTTCCTCCAGTGAACAAAATCGAGTAGAGGACGGTAATCAGATACGTGCGGGCGGTGAGACGGCGACAGCCACGAGCCGTCGGACGTTCCTGGCGGCCAGTGGCACCGGGGCAGCACTCGCGATGGCCGGATGTCTCGGTGGCAGTGGTGGACCACTAACTGTGTCGACCTGGAGTGGGACCAACGTCGAGGTGTTTCGCAACACGATCAAGCCGATGTACGAGGAACAGACCGGCAACGACCTCAACGTGGTCGGCAACTGGAACAATATCCTCGGCAAAATCAGGCAGTCACCGTCGGACGACCCGCCGTTCGACCTGACCGTCGGCAGCAACCGTGACCACTATCTCGGGAATCAGGACGACCTCTGGGAGCCGATCCGGTACGACAACGTTCCGAACGCCGAGACGGTCAAGCCGGCACTGGAGAGCAATCTGGAGAGTGAGCGGGGTGTTCCGGTAGCCTACGGGGTCATGGGCTACGCGTACAACGCCGACGAGGTCGACTTCCAGTTGAACTCCTGGCGTGACCTCGTGACACAGGATGTCAGTATGGACCTCGCGCTTCCGGGGTCGTACTTTTTCAACACGGTGATAATGGGCGCAATCGCGGCCGACGAGGCACCGATGGAGCAGGAGCTGTACGACGACAGTCAACGCGACATAATCTTCGAGACACTGCGGGAGATGCCAATCTCGAAGTTCTACGAGGGGGCCGAGGACCTGTGGACCTCGATGTCACAGGGGGTAGCAGACGTGGGACAGTACTTCTACGCGTACAGTCGCAAGCGGGCCGAGACCGGTGACATGAACATCGGAATCCGGGTACCCGACAGGACGATGGGGTACGTCGACCACTACCAGGTTGCCCGTGGCAGCAGTAACCGCCAGTCGGCCGAGGAGTTCATCAACTTCCTGTTGCAGGAGGACGTCCAGACGGCCTACGCCGACGCGTTCAATCTCGGGATGGCGAGCACGGAGGCGACCCACCCCGAGGCGACGAGAGCAGAGGTCCCAATCGAGAACGACCAACTCGAAGGGAACACCGTGTTCAAACAGTACAGTCAGGTCGCCGAGTCGGCGTCCAACCTGAACGAGCGGTTCACAGAGTTCCAGACGGAGTTCTGAGCCAGCAGTAGCTGATTCACCGTGATACACCCCCCAGACAGAGACACGTTGTCGCGAGCGACCCCGGGCAGATCGACGGAGCAGAGCGCCGGCGAGGCCCCCGCCGGTCAGACACGCGCTCTCGGTGGGCGGACTGTCGGCAGACGGAGGGGGGTAGTGTGACGGCTGTTGTCGAACTCGACGGTGTCCGTGTCGAGTACGGCGACTTGGTGGCCGTGCGTGACCTCTCGCTGTCGGTCCACGACGGGGAGCTGTTCTGTCTGCTCGGACCCTCCGGATGCGGGAAGACGACGACACTCCGGGCGATTGCGGGGTTCGAGTCACCCGACGGGGGACAGGTTGTGCTCGACGGGCGGACCGTCACCGACCGACCGCCGTACGCCCGCGACTGTGCCACGGTGTTCCAGGACTGGGCGCTGTTTCCGAACAAGACGGTCATCGAGAACGTCGCGTTCGGGCAGAAGATGGCGGGCGCGGGAAAGACAGAGCGACGCGAGCAGGCCCGGGACCACCTGGAGACAGTCGAGATGAGCGAGTACGAGGACGCGCGGCCGTCAGAGCTCTCCGGCGGGCAGAAACAGCGCATCGCGCTGGCCCGGGCGCTCGCGGTGGACCCGAACGTCCTGTTGCTGGACGAACCACTGTCGAATCTCGACAAGCGACTCCGGGAGACGATGCAACTCGAAATAAAGGAGATTCAGGAGCGACTGGACACGCCGATGGTGTACGTCACACACGACCAGGCCGAGGCGTTCACGCTCGCGGACCGAATCGGGGTGATGAACGAGGGGAGTCTGGTGCAGGTCGGCGACCCGGAGACAGTGTACGACGACCCGGTCGACCGGTTCGTCGAGTCGTTCCTGGGAAACAGCAACTTCCTCGCGGGGCAGGTGGTCGACACCGAGACCGACAGACACGACACGACACGTCGGTCGGTCACGGTCGAGTTCCCGGCCGTCGGCACGCGGGTTCAGGTCGCGACCGAGGACAGTCTCGCCGTCGGTGACGACGTGACGGCCTCGGTCCGCCCGGAGATTGTCGACCTCGCCCCGCTGTCCGGCGGGACAGCCACGAGCCCCGACGGTGGGACGACGCCGGGGGCGGACACGGCCGAGCAGTCCGATATCGAGCGGGACGCCGCCCGGATGGCGGTCACCGGAAGAGTCTCGGACGTCGTCTACCGGGGGTCGAGCATTCGGTACCAGGTCGGTGTCGACACCGAGGGGAACGTCGAACTGTTCGTCGAGCGGTCGGTGACCCGGGCGCCGGACCTGTCTGCCGGTGACCGGGTGCGACTCTCGTGGGATATCGCCGCTGTCTACTACTTTGGGCCAGATGGCGCCCGGATTCGTGTATGAGCGACGCCGACCTCGACATGGCAGGAACCCGCCGGGTTCGCTCCGCGTTACAGGCGGCGTCCAGCGGTGTCTCCCGGACGCAACTCCTGCTGGTCCCGCTCCTGCTGTTCGACCTGCTCGTGTTCGTCGTGCCGATGGGGTATCTCCTGCGCATCAGTTTCGCGAAACGCTCCGTTGGCGGCGGGGCACTGCAGAAGGGGACCTGGTCGCTCGACGGCTACCAGTACCTGTCCGACTCGTCGGTGGTCGCGACAGTGTTCACCTGGACGATGCTGTTCGCGGTGGTGGCGACACTGCTGGCGGTCGGAATCGGGACGCTGTACGCCTACGCCGCCTGGCGGGCGTCGGGGGTGACACGGACTGTCCTGCTGGCCGGCGTCGTGATGTCGATGTTCACGACACTCGTCGTGAAGGTGTTTGCCGCCCGTGTGATGCTCTCGCCGGAGGGGGTTCTCAACGACACGCTTCTGGCCGCGGGGGTACTCGACAGTTCGCTGTTGCTCGTGAACAACGAGATCGGCGTACTGATCGGACAGTTGTACGTCGTGTTGCCGTACACGGTGCTTGCGGTGTACTCCGTACTGACCGGGCTCGACGAGTCCCTGGTCGAGGCGGCAAACGACCTCGGCGCGACACCGGTCCGGGCGGTTCGGGAGGTCGTGTTGCCACACGCGGTCCCGGGGATGGCTGTCGGCGGTGTCATCGCCTTTGCCTGGAGTGCCGGGGCGTTTGCGGCACCACTCCTGCTCGGGTCGGCATCCGAGCGGACTGCTGCCGTCGAGGTGCAGAATCTCCTCACCCTGTTCAACTACCCGGCCGCCGCCGCGCTCGCGGTTGTCCTGACGACTGTCGTGCTGGTCGTGCTCACACTCGGACTCGTGTTGCTGCGGCGTCGTGGAGGGCTGAGAGATGTCTGACCACGACGAGCCAGTCACCCGGACAGACGGGGCCGGTGAAACCGCTGGACCCGGACCGGCCACCACACGCTCGCTGTTTCGTCGTGTCAACGTCGGGCTCTTCCGGGCGGGTGTCGGCACCGTGTTCGCGTTCCTGCTCGCACCGATTGTGGTCGTTGCGGTCACATCGTTCGGGGACTCAATAGTGCCGTCCATCCCGCCGGAGACGCTCTCGACACGGTGGTACGAGTCGTTTCTCGACAGCAGTCGGTGGCAGCGGGCGACGAGAAACAGCCTGATTGCGGCCGTCGGAACGACGGTGCTCGCGACGGTGGCCGGGACGACAGCGGCACTCGGTGTGCGCAATCTCGGTAATCGGGCCGAGGGGGCCGTGCTCGGACTCGCGGTGTTACCGCTTCTGGTGCCCGGTGTCGTCCTCGGGAGTTCGCTGCTGGTGTTTCTCGGCGAGTTCGGTCTCCAGCAGACGTATCTCGCTGTCATCGCGGCCCACTCGCTGTGGGCCACCCCGCTCGCGTTCTCCGTGGTGCGGGCGAGTCTGTCACGGTTCGACCCGCGACTGCGGGAGGCCGCGCTCGACCTCGGTGCGAGTCCGACCCGTGCGTTTGTCGAGGTTGTCGCCCCGAACATCCGGTCCGGTCTGCTCGCGGCGGCTCTGATTGCCTTCGTCGTCAGCCTCCAGGAGTTCGTGATGACGCTGTTCGTCTCGGGCCGTGACACCCGCACGATACCGGTCCTCGCGTGGAACTCACTGCGCAACAGTCTCGACCCGGTCGTGAGTGTCGTCTCGACGCTGCTCGTGCTCGTCGTCGTGCTCGCCGTGGTCGTCGGCACCCTGATAATCGGTATCGAGCGACTGGCAGCGGACACGTGAACCATCTCACAGTTCGGTGGCGGCACCGTCTCTGACGGCGACAACCGCCCCGTCGAAGGCCGCCGCGGCCTGTGACTCGAGTTGTTGTTCCTCGCCCTCGTGTCGCGGGGAGATGTGTGTGAGCCAGAGTCTGTCGGCTCCCGACTCCGAGGCGACCTGTCCGGCCTCCCTCGCGGTGGAGTGGCCGGTCGAACGCGCCCGGTCGGACTGCGTGTCGCCGAACATCGCGCTGTAGACGAGCAACGATGCGTCCGACGCCGCATCCACGACCCCGGGGGACGGTCTGGTGTCACCCGGGTACACTATCTTCCGCCCGGGTTTCGGCTCCGACAGCACGTCCCCGGGTTCGACGGTATCCCCATCGGCTGTCTCGACGGCCTGACCGCTCTGGAGTCTCCCGTACTTCGGTCCCGGGTCGACACCGAGTGCCCGCGCCCGCTCGACCAGGAACTCCCGCTTCGCGGCCTCCTGCACGGAGAACCCGTGTGAGTGGGCCGTGTAGGCCGTCTCGAACGGCTGAACGCTGTACTCCTCGGTCTGTATCGCCGGTTCGTCGCCGCTGTACCCGTGTATCTCGACAGGGTAGCTTGGCCACTCGTAGGCACCCTCGATCAGCCTGTGTGCTCGCCCGGTTCGCTGTTCCGGGACGTAGATATCGAGCTGTCTGTCGCGCTCGTTCATCTCGAGGGCCTGCACGAGTCCGGGTACACCGAGCGTGTGGTCCGCGTGGAAGTGACTGATGAACACGGCATCCACGTTCGGGGAGGAGTCGTACCGCATCAGCCGCTGCTGGGAGCCCTCCCCGCAGTCGAGCAGAATCTCGTCACCGAACAGGTTCAGGTACACGCAACTGGTCCCGTACTGTGAGGTGGGCAGACCACCACTCGTTCCGACGGCAGTGACTCGCATACACGAGTCTGTGGCCGAGTGAACCTAAATGCCGCTGAACTCGTGCGTGCCTCACCCGGGCCGGGTGTCAGGGAGAGCTCTGAGCCACGCTTTCCCTACGAGAGAGTGGACACGATGCTCTGGCCGGTCTTGGACTCTCCGAACTGGGGAGAGCCGGTGGCCCCTGCACTCGAACGCGGACGGCATCGAACTGGGTTCGGTTCGGCGGATTGTCCGAAAGTGAAATCTTATGTGGGTCGACGGCGTTATGATGACATGTCGAACGCAGACAGTTCGCTCGACGACCTCCGGGAGCGGACCGACAGTCCGATGCGGTACCTCGTCAGACAGTACGGACCCGACAATCTGCGGTATCTGGTGGTCGGTGGTGTCATGACGGTTCTCGGTGCGGCGCTGTTCTCGATTCCGGCGTTCGTGCTGGGGGTTGCACTCGACAGCATCTTCCAGCAGAACCAGGTGTTCACACTCCCGATCGTGCCCGACCCGTGGCTCCCCGACAGCAGGGAGGGGCAGTTCTGGCTCACGGTCGCCATCGTCACCGGGTCGTTCCTGACCGCCGCCGTCGCCGGCTACATCCGTGGCTGGGCGCTCAACCGGGTCGCACAGGATGTCCAGCACGACCTCCGGACCGACACCTACGAGCAGATGCAGACCCAGCGGATGTCGTTTTTCGACGACCACAAGACCGGCGAGATAATGTCGGTGCTGAACAACGACGTGAACCAGCTCGAGTCGTTTCTCTCACAGGACCTCCAGGCGGGGGTGCGCATCGTCGTCACGTCTGTCGTAATCGCCGCCATCACCCTGTATCTCCACTGGCAACTCGCGCTCGTGACGCTGACGATGGTCCCGGCTCTGGCCTACGCCTCGCACAAGTTCCAGCAGGTGATCGAGCCGAAGTACGGCGACGTGCGATCGTCGGTCGGGAGGCTGAACACCCGTCTCGAGAACAACATCGGCGGTATCAGCGTCATAAAGTCGTTTGGTCAGGAGGGGTCAGAGGCCGACCGGGTCGCCGACGCGTCCGACGAGTACCGGTCGGCAAACTGGTCGGCGATTCGCAGTCGAATAAAGTTCTTCCCGACGCTCGTTCTGATCACCGCAATCGGTTACGGTGTCACGTTCGCGCTGGGCGGGTACGTGTTCCTGCGGGACGGCTCGTGGGTGTTCACCGTCGGACTCTCGGCGGGGACACTCGTCACGTTCCTGCTGTACAGCCGGCGGCTGATGTACCCGATGCGGGAGTTCGGACAGGTGCTCAACAACTACCAGTACGCCTACGCCGCGGCCGAGCGTGTGGTCGGTCTGTTGCAGGACCCGGACCAGATAGCGAACCGGACCACCGGCACACGGCTCGAACAGGTCGACGGCGGGGTCGAGTACGAGAACGTCTCGTTCAGCTACGACGGCGAGGAGACGATCATCGACGACGTGAGCCTCTCTGTCGCGCCCGGCGAGACGGTTGGGCTGGTCGGCCCGACCGGCGCCGGCAAGACGACGCTGACGAAGCTGCTGATGCGGCTGTACGACACCGACGAGGGCGCCGTTCGGCTCGACGGGCACGACGTGCAGGAGCTCGATGTCCGGAGTCTCCGCGACCACCTGGGGTACGTCTCCCAGGAGCCGTTCCTGTTCGGCGGGACAATCCGCGAGAACGTCTCTTACGGTGTCACCGACCCGGACGAGCAGGCGCTCGTGACCGCACTCGACCGGGCCGGTGCGTGGGAGTTCGTCAGCGAACTCGACGACGGACTCGAGACGGTGGTCGGCGAGCGCGGGGTGAAACTGTCCGGCGGTCAGCGCCAGCGACTCGCCATCGCCCGGGCGATTCTCCGCGACCCGACACTGCTGGTGCTGGACGAGGCGACCAGCCACGTCGACAACGAGACCGAACTGGTCGTCCAGCAGAACGTCACCGAGGTGAGCGAGCAGCGGACGACGTTCGTCATCGCACACCGGCTCTCGACGGTGCGCAACGCCGACCGCATCATCGTGCTCGAGGACGGCCAGATTGTGGAGTCGGGCACCCACGACGCGCTCCTCGAGACCGACGGGCTGTACGCGGACCTGTGGCGGGTCCAGATCGGTGACCTCGAGGCACTCCCCGAGGGGTTCGTCCAGCAGACTGTCGGCACCGCCAGCGATTGAGCACGCTCCTCGCCGGACATCACGGGTCTCCGAAACGGTACACAGTTGGGTGTGGTGCCGTACTGTTCTGCACATGGTCACCGAGACGTACGTTCACGTCATCGCCCCGGACCGTGACACGCTGTTTGCGTTCCGTGACGACGCCGACGACTCCTTTCTGACGTACGGCGTCGCCCCCGAGGTGGGGGATGTCGTCGACGTTCCGGTCACCGATGCCCGGCGGTGGAGCGAGCACCAGCCGGCAGACACGGACGCCGACGGCTGGCTGCGCTATCTTTGTCCCGAGGCGCTCGCCGCGGTCGATACTCCTGCCGACGGCTCACTGTGTTACCTCGGGGTCTCCGGTCTTCCAGTGGTCGACCGGCTCCTCAGGGAGACCACCGGGGCACATCCGTCTGTCGTCCTGCAGTCACACGCCGCATCGAACCTCGCAAGATACACCGTCTACCGGTACGACGAGACGGCCGACCAGTTCGACGCGGTCGCCCGGGGCGAGGTCGGGTGACCGACCGTTCACAGCCCGACGAGACAGTCGGCTATCTGCCGACGGACGACAGCAGAGACCGGACCGCCGACAGCCGCGAGCCGGACCAGCGGGACGAGTGCGGACAGTACGTCGGTGTCGATAGTGAGAAACTGGTCCGAGATGGCCGGTGTGTCGCCGTCGAGCTCCGGGAGGATACCACAGCTGGCCTCGGTCGCGAGGACGACCGCGGACCCCGGTTCGAACCACTCGTGTGCGTTCGCGAGTGCCACCTCGTGACGCCCCTGTTCGACCAGCTGTTTCACCCGGCAGAGCTGCCGGTGACAGACGACCCCGACCTGACGGGCGTCGTCGTCGGTGTCGACCTCGTCGTAGCGGACGAGCGCCGTCTCGAACTCGCCGCGCCGCTCCGCCCGGCGGGCCGCCGCGATTGTCTCGATGGTGTCGAGTCCTCGCAGATGTAGCGAGCCCTGTGGGGCCGCCTGTGCCTCGTTGCGAGCCTGCTTGGCCGCCCAGCTGACCTCGTCGTACATCGTCTCGGTGAACGCGAGATGTGCCTGTGCCTCGTACTCGCGACAGCGGTGGACGTGCAGTGTGCCCGTAATCGTCGATTCGACCGTCTCCGTCGAGGTGTCCCGGTCTGCGGCGAGTGCTGTGGGCTCGAGACGCCCGAAGAGACGCTGTGCGTTTATCTGGAGCTGGTAGCGACAGGCCCAGTCGTCGGTGGCGTGTGCCGCGTGTCTGAACGCCTTGCTGAGGTACTTCACGAACCGGACGACACTGACCGGTCTCACCGCGGCGGCAGCCCGGCCGTAGCTGTCGGCGACGGTCTCCCACTCGGGCGCCGGCATCCCCGCCCGGTCGGTCAGCCACCGGCCGCCGCCGGCCTCGATCCCGTCCGCGAGATGCCGGTACGACTCGGCGTACGCCGCCCGGTCGGACCCCTCCGGGTAGGCTGTCACAGCGTCGAGCAGCCGGAGATGACGCCGCGCCAGGACGAGGTCCGCCCTGCTGATATCCTGGTCACCGTGGCGGTACCCCTCGATACTGTCTGCTGCGGTCAGATAGAGGTACTCACAGAGCGTCTCGACCGACGGTGCGGCGTGTAGTGCCGCCTCCTGGAGCCGTTTCTTCTCCGGGTCGGCGAACGCCCGCTTCTCGGCGGCCACGCGATACGCGGCCGCGCTGTCGCACTCGACCGGCGGCTCCGGTTCCGGCACGGTCTCGATGTACGTCGACAGCACCTGCTCCAGCCGGGTTTCGGTGTCCTCGGCCGCGAGAGCCACCTCCGAGAGCCACGCGCGGGCGACGAACTCGACGGCCGCGTGCTCGTCCGCGGGGGTATCCGAGAGCAGTCTGTGGAGCGTCGCGCGTGCCCCTGTCGGTGTCTCGACCTCGTCGTACAGGTGTTCGACGGTCGTCTCGACCGCCGACAGCAGTGACGGAACGGTTATATCGAGACTGTCGAACGCACGTCGCCGGCACTCGAGCTGTGCGAGTGTCGGAGCCTCGTAGACTCGACCCCGCGGGCTGGTGCCCAGAACCATGTTCTTGAGGCTCCGTTCGAGTCGCTCCTCCAGCCGTCTGCGGATCGCCCCCGTGGGTCCGTGGTCGAGAAACACCCGTCGCAGTTCGACGTACTCCTCGAAGGACAGCGACTCCTGTGCGCTCCCCCTGAGCGCCGAGTAGAAACTGACCTCGTCGCTGTAGTCGGCGGCAAGCGACTCGTACAGACCGGGGTCGGCGACGAGTGCCGCGGCCTGCTCTGCGGGACTCTGTTCTGAACTCATCGAGCTATCTACTGTTGGTGTGTGGCGAGTATCTGTTCTTCGCTCTGTGGGTCCGTCGGTCCGCGACAGTCTCATCTGTCCGGACTGTCTCTATCGGGTATGGAGAGGACCGACGCGGGAACGACCGTCGGTGTCGACGACCCGTACGCCGCTGTCGACCGGTGTGACCATCTCACGTCGGACGGGCGGTGTCGGTTCGCGGTCGAGCGTGCCGACGAGGACCCGGCGTTCGCTGCCGCTCGCCGGGCAGAGCAGTTCCGCTGTCCGGTCGCGGGTGACCCAACCGAGGAGGGACCGACCGGGCCGTGGGACTGGGCCGACTGTCCACAGTTCCGCTGTCGGAACCACGACGGTGGCTGTGTCCGGTGTGGGCTGACCGAGGAACGGATGGCACACGACGACGACCGCCCACTGGTCGAGGAACACCACCTCTCGTACGCCGACTCCTCCGCGGCGGGGTCCGGTGAGACGAGCCACGAGATAACGGTGTCTCTCTGCCGGTGGTGTCACGCGAAGGTCCACGACTCCTGGGCCCGCATCGACGACGATGTCAACCCCGACCCGGCGGCGACGGCCGAGCGGGAGACACGGCGTGCCCGCCAGCAGGCCGAAACCGCGTTCGACACCGCGACCGAACTGGCCGAGGACGTGGACACCGACGGACGTTGAGCGGTCACTGTACTCGCTTTGCTCGTACTTCTCGGTGTACCGGCGCTCGATGGAGTCGACTGCCTCGCCGTGGACCTCCGTGGCGACAGCCCCCAACTGCAGGCTGGCGTCACCGTCGGCGACCAGTGCCACGTGAGAGTTCTCTGTCGTGTTCCGGTACTTCCGGTAGATCGACTCGGTCGTGATGTACACGTCGAGGGCGTCGTCGGCGACAAGCGCACCGTCGCCGCCTCCGGGTGTCCGTCCGCGGAGGCCGTTGCGAGTGTGCACGTCGCCGTCTCCGCGAGCACCTGCCGTGTGTCTCTCCGGTGGGACCGACGAATCCGCCGTCACCTGCCCGGTCTACGACCGCGGGACACCTGTCACGGTCGGGGTTCGGGGGTCGGGTCGCCAGCGCCGACCACCGGTTCAGGATTCGGTGACTCGTCCGCCGTCGACCGGCGCGACAGAGACGCGCGGGTCACCCGGGTCAGGACTCGGTGAGTCGCCCGCCGTCGACGGCGACGTTCTCGCCGCTGATGTAGGCGGCGCTCTCGGAGAGGAAAAACAGCAGCGGCGCGGCCACGTCCTCGAACGAGGCGGCCCGGCCCCGCGGGAACTCCGACACGTCGGAGACGGTGTTCTCGACGGCGAACGGCGAGACGGCGTTGACCGTAACCCCGTCGTCCTGTGTGTCACCGGCGAGCATCCGCGTGAACATCAGCACCCCCGTCTTCGCGACGAAGTACGGGAAGTTCACCGGCGGCGCGTGCATCCGGTCGCTGTCGGCGAACCCGATGTTGACGATGCGGCCCCACCCCTGGTCGCGCATCCCGCCGACCGCCCGCCGCGAACAGAGCACGGTGCCGTAGAACGTGCTCTCGACGACGCTCCGCCAGGCGTCCCACTCGATTGCCTCCCAGTGGCGGGCGTCGAAGTTTCCGACGTTGTTGACGAGTACGTCGACACGACCGAGTTCGCTCTCGGCCGCGTCGAACATCGCGTCCACCTCGTCCGGGTGTGTGATATCACCCTGGACCGTCGTCGCGTCCACCCCCCGCTCGCGGGCCTCCGCCGCTGTCGCGGTTGCCTCGGCCTCGCTCTCCCGGTAGTGGACCGCGACATCGGCACCACAGTCCGCGATACGGAGCAGGAGTTCGCGACCGACACGGGTCGCGCTCCCCGTGACGAGCGCTGTGCGACCATCCAGGTCCGGACTCTGGGTCATACCGGGCAGACGACCGGCACCAGTTTAAGTCTCACTACCCGTCGTCCGACCGGTCCAGCGCGCGAACGAGCGTGTCGAACGTCTCCTCGGGCCACCTGTCGCAGTCGGTCGTCCGCGTGTGCAGTCGACGACACAGCGCTGGTGACGGGGTGCCGCTCACCGACACCACCGGCCACGTTCGCCGCTCCCAGGAGAGCGTCCACGGCGTGTTGGGTTCGACCCGGAGATAGCGCACCGTCTCCCCGGGTTCGATATCTGTCAGGCGGTGCTGTTCGCGCCCGGCGGTCGAGCTGTCGTCGACAACGGTTGGCGCTGTCGGAGCCACGCTGTCGAGGTCGTCGAGTGCCGCGAGGAACCGTGCCAGCGAGTCCGCCTTCCACATCGCCATCTGGTGTGTCGGGAACACCTCGACGTGGACAGGTGGCTCCACGGGGACCGTCTCCTCTGTGTCGTCTGACCCGCGACCGGACATACGGTGTATTCCAGTCGAGCGTGGATGAACCGTTCGGTGGTGCCGTTTGTTCGCTACTGCTCACGCTGTTCGCGGGAACCGTTGTTCGCAGAGAGAGTCCGCCCTCCCCGATTTGAACGGAGGAGGACGTGCTCGCTCCGCTGCGCGCGACCTCCAGGCTCAAATCGGGTCAGTTGTCCGTTTCACTACTCGCGTTGCTCGCAGAGAGAGTCCACCCTCCCCGATTTGAACGGAGGAAGACGTGCTCGCTCCGCTGCGCGCGACCTCCAGGCTCAAATCTTGTCAGTTGTCCGTTTCACTGCTCGCGTTGCTCGCAGAAACAGTCCGCCCTCCCCGATTTGAACAGGGGACAAGTCGATCTACAGTCGACTGCTCTACCAACCTGAGCTAAGGGCGGGTGTGAGAAATTAAGATGCGCGCCGGATTTAACGATTGTGTATTGCCTCCGTCGGGAGTGGCACCGTCTGCCGGGAGCCCTCCGGAACTGTGTGGCTGTGCCGTCACCTCGCTCGCCCGGTGGGGGCCGTCGGGCGCAAGATTTAGATGTCTGCACGCCTACAGTAAGGGCAGAGACAGCGGATGGACGGAGGATACAGTGACCGACTCGGGTGTCCGGGTTGTGCTCGGAAGTTCAGGAGGAAGGACTCGCTCGTGAAACACCTGAGTCACAATCCGGGGCACGGGGCGTGCGAGCAGTGGTTGGGGGACTGGGTTATAAAGGAACACACGGTCGAGACGTTCCGCAGACTGTCCGGGACACCCGACAGTCGGTCGATACGGGTCTCTCACGACGCGGCATCGAACAGCGTTCGAGTCGACGGGGCACCGGCGACCGCAATCGACACCACCCCTGTCACAGACAGGATCACCGGTGACGTGCAGTACGAACTCCGGGGTGCGTACCTGGTCGTCCGGTTCCGGAGAGCACCCCGGCAGACCTGCTGACCGGTCCCGTCGGCCCGGGTCGACGGCGAAGGGGGTTGCCGTCGGCCACAGGTGATACCGACTGCCGGCGACACGTTCGACTCGGCGGCAAACGGGGGTCGCTTGACCACGGGTGATACCGTATGCTCGTCGGGGACTGGTCGGGCAGGTCAGCGCCAGAAAGTCACACGACAGACCGGGTTCGGTTACACACCGCTCCAGGACATGTCCACCCCGTACTCGGACATCTTCGCCATGCCCGCGATGGCAGCCCGGAGGCTGATACCGACGAGCGGGATGTCGGCGACTGTCACGACCACATCCGCCTGGATAATGACCCCCTCGTCCAGCAGGACATCGAGCAACTCCACGACGGCGTGCTGGTCAGTTCGTGTCGGTTCCATCTACACACCCCCCGGACGTTCAGATCGGTTGCTGTCAGTACCCGGGCGGGGCTGGTCGGAGCCGGGTAGTGTGCTGTTACTCATCGTCGGAGATCTGTGGGGCGAAGCTGTACGGCGGCCACGGGCCTGTGAACCGCACGTCGACACCGGGGGTTTCGGTTATCTCGTCGAGCGTCGACCCGAGCGCCGACTCCGCCGCCGGGGACGCGAGCAGCGCGACCTGTGTGACGGCATCGGAGTCGAGTTCGATACCGAGCGAGGCGGCCGCATCGGACTGCACCGGCCGCTCGGTGAGTCGCTCGCTGTGGGGTTCGAGTCGGTCGACGAGGCGCTCGGCCAGCGCCGTCTCCCGCTGTCGTCTCAGTTCGCGCAGACGCTGGTCGAACTGTTTCTCCAGCAGGAACCGCGTGCCGTCTCCGGACTGCTCGATGCGGCGCTGGATATCCGACAGTTCGGAGTCGAGGGTCTGCTGTTCGGTCTCGAACGCCGTCGAATCCCAGGACAGCGTCACGCGGTACTCCCAGCAGCCCGAGAGGTCGTCGAACGCGTCGGTGATCTGGGTCGCGTGCCCGTCGAGCCACGCGGCCACGTCGCCGTCGTCGCCCTCGATGATGGTGTCGAACCTGACAGGCAGTGGCGTCCCGAACCGGTCACCGGCCGCGTCGACGACCTGCTGGTGTGCGAGCAGCCAGTCACGGAGCTTTTTCAGGTCGGTCGAGTCGAACGGCTCCCCCCGTCGGTGAACGAGCGCACCGAGCGGGGCAGACTGTGCCGTGACCAGGGAGACGGGTTCGTCCCCGATACCCGCGATGTCGACCGTCTCCTCGCTCCCCGCCGCGAGGTCGACCAGACAGTAGAGATACCGCCCGCTGTCGACAGCCTCCGTCGCTGTCGTCTCGGCTGTCGTCGGTGACTCACTCATCGTGCCCCTCCTCGTCCACGACGTTCCGGAGTGCATCGTCGAGTATGTCGTCGAGCTGTCCACGGAACGAGTCGACCTCGTCCTCGATCTGCTGTTCGGCTTTCAGTCGTTCGAGCTCCGATTCGAGACGACACAGCTGCTGGCCCAGTTGCTCGACCTCCGCGTCCGAGAGGTTGCCACTCTCCATCCGCCGGACCGCCTCGCGCTCCAGTGCCTCCACGAGCAGTTCGACGACCGTCACCACCAGCGACGTCAGCCCGCTCTGGATGTCGTTCTCCTCGTTTACCGTGAGTTCCACGGGCGATCACCCCTGTCCTCCGTCTGCGGCGTTCGCGGGCTGGTGACTGGCGGCCGCCTCGACCGAATCGAGGTCGGTCCCGAGCGGGAACTCGAGCCCGTATTCGGCGGCGGTCTCGAAGGATGCGATCGCCGCGCGGAGTTTCACACTGAGTAGCTCCGTGTCGCCGATTGTGATGGCGATATCCGCGTTTATGACGACACCCTTGTCCAGCAGGGTCTCGAGCATCTGCGCGAGGTCACCCTGGGTGCGCGTCGGACTCGGACCACTCATCGCTCCTCGCCCTCCTCTGTCGCGCCGGGGGTATCATCGGCGGCTGTCTCTTCCGGGCTCTCCGTTGCTGTGGGCGTCTCGTCGACGGACTCGGTTTCGGACCGAAGCCGTGCGTGCAGACCGAGTCCGTAGAGCCGCGGTGCGGCGGGGACTGTCGACCCCTTTGGTCGCGACGGAACGGTCGAGTGTGAGTGTCGCGCCGCCGCCCGTTCGTTCGAATCCACCGGCGGTGTCGTCGAGTGACCGCTCACGGTGGTCGAGGCGTCCGACTCCTCACCCTCTCGGGTGCGCTCGACGTTCGTCGCGCGGCGACGGGCCAGTTTCCGGCCCTGCCTGAGGAGGCTCTGCCGTGTTCTGTCGCGGTTACGGACCGCCTTCGCGACAACCTGTTCGCGCTGTCGGCTCTGTTTCTCTTGCTGGCTTGTGTCTGAGTTTCTCATGTGTCTGTCTCTCCGTCTGTACCGTCCTCGTCGGCCCCGTCCGGCGTGACACGCACTTCGAGGACCTGGTTCGTGAACGTCACGTCGGTGACCGCCGCGCCGTCCCAGTCCAGTGGGACAGACTCGACGACGGTTCCGTCCACGCGAATCTCGAGTGCGTCGTCGGTGGTGCCGACCTCGACCTCGTCGGGTGAGACGGCCGGGAGGTCGGCGATGACGACGAGTTCGCCCGACGCCTCGTTGACCCGGACGCGGTACTCGTGGTCGTCGGACTCACCGCGGATGTCCCAGTCCCGCCGCCGGTTGCGGCGACTGTCGCCGGACGGGTCGAGCGTGCCGATGTTCACGTTGTAGTCGAACGTTGCGTCACCGCGGGTGACCCGACCCGAGGTCTGCCCGTCGGTGTCAACGTCCTCGAGCGCGTCGAGCAGCTCCGAGAGCGTCTCGAACACGTTGCCGAGGGGAATCGAGCTGTCACGGTTCTCGTCGTCTGGGTTCTCTGTCATGCTACTGCACCTCGATGTTGCCACCGATGAGCTTCTCGTGGACCCGCTCGGCCACCTCGAGTCTGGTCTCGAGCTCGAGTTTCTGCTGCTCGTACTCGGGCTGTGCCCGCTCACCGAGTTCGTACAGGAGCTGGTTCTCCTTTATTTCGTCACGGATCGCCGACACGTCGTGCATCTCCTCGAGCACCATCGCGTGGAGGATATCCAGCATCGAGACAAACGGCTTTATCAGGAGGTCGTCGACGAGGAGCATCAGTGACTCGCCTCCGCGCCGATACGGATGTCGACGAAGTTGTAGGGTGCCCAGGGACCGGTGTACTTCACCAGCACGTCCTCGTAATCGGCGTCGATGGCGTCGATGGCGTCGTCGAAGGCCTCGCGCCGGTCCTGTTCGACCAGGTACGACCGGTTCGCGATTAATCGGTCACTGAACAGGTCGTCGTCGGTCTGGCCCGCGCCGAGCGGGGCGAGGTCGCTCTCGAGTCGGTCCCGGAGTTCGTCGGGGTCGGCTGTTCCGTCCGCGGGGTCGACCAGTTTGACACCGAGTTCCACACAGCCCTCGACATCGTTGAGTGCCTTCCGGAGCGCCCGTCGTGCGCCCCGCATCACGCCTTTCAGCGTGCGGGCGTTCTTGAACGCCATACCGAACCCCATCGGAACGACCGTCTCGATATCGTCCCGTTCGATCACCGTCTGGAGGACGCTGTCGTGTGCCGCGACAGCCTCGTCCGAGCGGTCGGGGTCGGTCGTGTCGATGTCGGTGACCAGCGCCGCCAGCGACCGGTACTCCACGGTCCGGAGTGTCGACCCGTCGCCGACGCCGTCGACTGGCAGTTCGATATCGGTCTGTTCTGTGATGCCGTACACGTAGAGGTTGGGGGTGTCGCTCATTGTTTTGTGGGGTTGATTGGTGAACCGTCGGAGGGACTGGTCCGCCGCAGGGGGGAGAACTGTCTGCACATCTCAGACCATCTCCTGGAGAGAGACGTCGAGTGCACCCGCGGCTGTGCTCATGTCGAACCCGAGAAACGGGGTCACCGGGTTCTTTCCATACAGGAAGGCGGTTTCACCTCGACGTTCGAGACAGAGGTGGATGTCCGCAATCTGGTCCGACCGGGTTCGCTCGCCGCTCTCCGGTTTCGTCACGAGTATCGAGAGGTCGTTGTGCAGGGCCACGTAGGTTGCGTGGTCGCTCATCACGTCGCTGAACGCGTCACCGGTTGCGTCCATGCTGATAATCTGCAACAGCGGTCCGTTGCTCTCCTCGCGGAGGGCAACGAGACGACGGAGGTAGTCGTCGTAGTCGAACCCGCCGACAGCGTCGTCGGGCGCTGTCCGCTGGGTCTCTGTGTCGGTCCTGCTGTGCTCGTGGTCGTAGGTCTCGAACACGTCACAGCGTGTCTCGAACTCGGTGTCCGGCAGGGCTGGCTCCAGGTTGTGACGTGTCAGTCCGGGGCTGCTCTCGGGCAGCGGAACGACCGCGACACACATATCGTGCGAGAGGAAGTTCCGCGCGGTGGCGAAACAGAGCAGGCTCCAGGCGTCACGCGAGAGGTCGGGTCCGAGTTCGAGGTGGACGACACTCCCGCGGCTGTACCCGCCGTCGAGCATCGCGTCGAGGTCCGCGATGCCAGTCGAGAACGTCGACTTCGAGTTGTCGAGAGGGGTCAGCTCTGACGCGCCGATCGGCCCCTGTGGTCCCGGGAGGTCCACGGGGGTGAACATGCGGAACGTCTCCCCGGAGAGGGTGAACGGTCGCGTGCGGTTACCGATGCGGACGCCACGCAGCTTCTCGAACAGCAGCGTCCGCTCGGGGCGACCGCCGGCGCTGTGCTCGACACTGAGCTCGATAACCCCGTCGACGACGTAGTCGAGTCCGGTCTGCCCGGGGTTCTCGGTGACGAGGACGACCCGAACACCGTTGCTGCGCGCGAGTGTGGCCATCCGGGTCACCAGTCGCCCGGGGTCGATGGGGTCGTCTTGATGAGCCTTCGAGAGCAGGTGCCGCTCGACGAGCTCCCAGCTGTCGAACGCGATCGTGAGCGGGTCCGAGACGTCGCCGACGGTCCGCAGCCACTCGAGGAACGTCTCCGGGTCGAACCGGTCCGTGCCGAGCGCCTCCGCCGGCGCGATGTCGGCGTCGGCCGGGGTCTGGGAGATGTCGAGCACGTTCGACCGCGTGAGCCCGGTCGTCTCCTGCAGGTAGTTGCTGTACACCGTGTCCGTGTCTACGCGCGTGGACACGTACAGCACGTCCCCGCCGTACTGACGGAGCACGTCGAGTGCCTGCACGGCGAACAGCGTCTTCCCGGCGCCGGGGTCGCCGCGCACCAGAAGCACGCGCCCCTGCTCCTGGGTGAAAAAGCGCGACAGCTCCACCGGGAACTCTGTGACGCCGCGCTGACCCGCGCCCGTATCTCTGTTCTCTGAGTAGTCTACCACTGCATCTGTACCGACTCGGGCCACAGGCAAAACAGTATCTGCAGTTACGTACCGCGTTTTGCGGGCCGTTACGTCTCACGTAATGCGGGCCGTCACGCGGTCCGTAATCGTGTACGAAATCGTACATGGGTATTTATCCCGCCCCTGTTTTGTACGAGATGGGCACGAGCCCGAGAACAACTATGGCACAACCCGATTCCTCAAGTCTGGCCGAAGTCCTGGACCGTGTACTCGACAAAGGTATCGTCGTCGACGTGTTCGCGCGCCTCTCGCTCGTCGGCATCGAGATTCTGACCGTCGAAGCTCGCGTCGTCGCGTCGTCGGTCGACACGTTCCTCCACTACGCGGAGGAGATCTCGAAGATCGAACAGGCCGAGATGACCGCAACCGCCGCGGAAGCGCCGACGCCGTAGAGGCGTCGACCGCTTCCCGGGAATCGCTTTTTCGAACGCACGCAGCTTACTCAGAAAAATGACAGTAAAGGAGAAATACGAGGCGTTCGCCGAGATGCGCACGGAGTTCGAGCGCACGCGCGGCGGATTCGACCGGTACGCAGCACAGTTCTGGAGCGACGTCAGAGACAAACAGCAGCTCGCGGTGGCGTTCAACAGTGAGGTCGCGGCGATGCAGTCAGCGTTCGAGCGGGCGGTAGATGTCTTCGACACGTACACCGCGGCGTTCGAGGACGACGTCGCCGCCAGGCACGACGCGGTCGCCGACTTCCAGGAGGAGGTGGCAGAGACCCGTGACGCCTTCGCGGCCACGCGCGAGACGTTCGACAGCTACGCGGACACGTTCGAGCGCGACGTCGAGACGAAACAACAGCGCGTGGAGACGTTCCGTGACGAGGTTGCCGCGACGCGCGCGGCGTTCGAGGAGGCGCTGGCGGCGTTCGAGCGCGACGTCGAGGCCAATCTGGAGGA
>CAZFMN010000023.1:0-33191 GCA_964520075.1 uncultured Halobacteriales archaeon
GTTCGTCGGTCGGTATGGTGTGTGACAGTTCGTCGGTCGGTATGGTGTCGTCTATCAGTCCACAGTCGACAGGTGGTGGACGCGGTGCTCGTCGAGGTATGTCTCGTAGCCCGGCGGGAGCACGAACGTCGTCGCGGCACCCTCGAGCACGGCCGGTCCGGTGAGTTCGTTGCCCGGCTGGAGCGAGCGGAGGTCGAGGATGTCGGTGTCGAGCCACTCGCCGTCCCAGTAGGACTCGCGGGACTGCTTGTAGGCGTCCTCCGGCGGGTCGGGACCGACAGGTGTCTCGGTCGGGATCTCCGGCTTGACCACGTCGTGGACACCCCGGACCGACGCCTGCGTGACGGTGTGACCCAGTTCGGGCGAGCGGGCCTCCTCGGAGTAGTGCCGGCGGTAGGCGTTCTCGAAGGTCTCGAGCAGTTCCTCGAGTTTCTCGGCGGTGTCGACACGGCTGACCGGCGACTCGATGTCGAGTGCGTTCAGCTGGCCCTGGTACTGGCCGAGGATGTTGTACTGGAACTCGATGTCCTCGCGTCCGACCTCGCTGTTGGTGAACTCCGCGACAACCTTCTCCTCGAGACTCTGCCAGATTTCGGTTAGCTGTTCGCCGGCAGTCGACGCCGCCTCGGACCGTGGCACGTCGGCGTCGATGTCGATGTTCGTTGTCTGGTCGTAGCGGTACTCGAAGTCTGCGGCCCCACAGCCAAACGCCGAGAACGCGGCCGCCCACTCGGGGATGAGCACCTCCTCGAAGCCGAGACCGCTCGTGTAGCCGGCCGTGTGAACCGGGCCGCCACCGCCGTAGGAGATACACCTGAAGTTCGACGGGGCGTACCCCTCGCCGGTCACCACGGACTCGAGGTCGTTCCGGAGCTTGTTCTCGAGGATGTCGACGACACCCTGTGCGGCCTCGTAGACGCCCATCCCGAGCGGGTCGGCCACCTGCTCGCGGATCTCCGCCTCCGCAACGTCCCGGTCGATCGGCATATCCCCGCCCAGGAAGTTCTCGGGGTCGATCCAGCCCAGCGCCACGTGACAGTCTGTTACTGTCACGGTCTCCACGTCGGTCTCGACCGCGCTGACACCGACCTCGTCACCGGCGCTCTCGGGACCGAGCTCTATCTTGTCGAACGTGGGGTTGACCCGCACGTAGCTGCCGGTTCCCGCGCCGACACTCTCCATGTTGACCATCGGCAACGACAGCAGTAGCCGGGCCATCTCCGGGTTGTAGTCGATGTCCCAGTCGTTGTTGATGATGATACCCATGTCGAAGCTGGTTCCGCCGATATCGGTACAGACCAGGTTCTCGTAGCCCAGCTTCCGCCCGAAGTAGTTCGCCCCGATGAGACCGCCGATGGGTCCCGAGACGAGAGTCCGTGCGAGCTCGTTCGCGTGGATGTCGACCGTGCCACCGTGGCTTGCCATCACCCGCACGCCGACGTTGCCGCCGTTCTCGTCGACAGCGTCCTGGACGTTCGTCAGCTGTCTGCGCGATGGCTCCGCGGCAAACGCCTCCGCGGCCAGTGTGTTCAGCCGGGGGAGCTCCTTCAGCGTCGGGTAGTACTCGCTCGAGAGCATCACCGTCGTGTCGGCGTCACGCTCGTCGATCTGCTCTCGTGCGACCTCCTTTGCCCGCTGCTCGTGGTCCGCGTTCTGGTAGGAGTGCAGGAACATCACGGCGATGTGGTCGACGTCCCTGTCGAGCAGTTCGTCGACCGACTCGCGGATGTCCTCCTCGTAGATCGGGACCAGCTCGTTTCCCTTCACGTCGATTCGCTCGCGCACACCCCGTATCTGGTCGCGCGGAATCAGCGGTTCGGGGTGTTTGTGCGTGTTGACGTGCAGCCGGTCCGAGTACGAGAAGCCGGTGTAGGACTGGCGACCCCGGCCCATCCGGAGTGTGTCCTCCATCCCGCCGGTGGTGAGGATGCCCACCTCCACCTCGCTCTCGCGCTCCACCAGCCGGTTGAGCATCGCCGTGCCCGAGTACACCGTCGACAGGAGGTCCGGGAACCCGTCGTCGACACCGAGCTCCCAGTCGTCCAGGGCGTCCTGTGAGGAGTTGAGAAACCCCCGGGACTCGTCGTCGGGTGTCGTCTTTGCCTTTCCGACGGTGAACTTCCCGTCCCGGTCGATGAGGAACGTGTCGGTCATCGTCCCGCCGGCGTCGATTGACAGTATCTCTGCGCTGTGGTCTGTTGGGTTCTCCTCCGAACTTGCCATCGTGAGTGTGTTACTGTGTGTCTAGTTAGTCGTTATCACGAACCCCGGTGACCGGCCACGACAGCCCGGGATTGGTGGGGACGGGCCGTGTCGGACCATGATAGACCGTGACATTTGTTCCGGTGTTATACGCGGCGCAATACCACGCCGGTCGCTCCCGCCGGCCGGTGTCGTGGTGCTGGTCGCCGGACTGTGTCCGGGTCCTCGTCACCGGATGTCGGGGAGTCCAGAAGCGTTCAAGAGTCCAGAACCCCTCCGTAGAGACAGCGATGGCAGACACAGACGACGCCGACACGGGGGGGCTGACGACCCCGCTCGCCTCGGAGATACCGGCACCCGGAGCCGTCGGTTCCGGTGACGACACCACCGGGTACGTCGTCTGGCACCGCAAACATCTCCGCACCGACGACCACCTGGCGCTGGCGCGGGCAGTCGCCGACGGTGACGTCGTCTGTCCGCTGTTCGTCTTCGACCCGACGTTCTACGATGCGGGCGGACTCGCGTGTGATGCCCGGCTCCGATTCCTCCACGAGGCGGTTGCGAGTCTCGACAGACTGTACGCGACGGTGCCGGTTCGGACGAGCACCAGACAGACACCGGATTCCCGGGACCGGTTGGCCGGGACAGGCCCGCTCCGGTCACGGGTGCCGGACGACCCCGGTGGGGCACTCGCCGGGGCCGACTCGTCGGGGCTGACAGTCGGATACGGCGACCCGGTGACGCTGCTCTCGCGGTTCGTCGACAGCGGCTGGTCCGTGCTGACGATGGCGACACCGACGAGCCGGTACGGGAAGCGCCGGGACGAGCGGGTCCGGGAGGCCTGCGGGGAGGCAATCGAGTTTGTCTCCGGTGACGGACTCGTCAGGGGGGAGGAGTGGTCCCGAACGGACTGGCAGGAGCAGATCACGTCGTGGCTCGAGGGGACACAGCAGACCCCGGACTGGGGGCAGGGAGAGCTGACACGGCTCACGGTCGATACCCCCGTCACCCCAGCGGTGGTCGACGGGGCGTTCGGGGTCACACCCGAGAAGACGAAGGTACCGGCGGGGACACACCAGACGGCGGCCGAACGGCTGGACTCGTTTGTCGACCGCATCCGCTCGTACCCCGAGCGCATCTCCGCGCCGCAGGAGGCCCGCAACGGAACCAGCGGGCTCTCGCCGTATCTCAACTTCGGGCTGTTCTCGGTGCGGCAGGTGTACCAGTCTGTCACCGAGCGGTCACCGGACTGCCGGGGGCTGAAGATGTTCACCGACCGGCTGGTCTGGAACCTCCACTACAACCAGAAACTGGTCGACTGGCCCGGGTGGACCGACACGGCGGTCAACCCGGTGTTCGAGGGGTTCAACCAGGAGACCCACGACCCCGACCTCGTGCAGGCGTGGAAGCGCGGGCGGACGGGGTACCCGATGGTCGACGCGGCAATGCGCTGTCTCCGGGGGACCGGCTGGCTGAACTTCCGGATGCGGGCGATGGCCGCGTCGTTTTTCGCCCACATCCTCAAACAGCCGTGGTGGATCGGTGCCGAGTGGTACCACCACCACCTCGTCGACAGTGACGTGGCGATAAACTACACCCAGTGGCAGAGCCAGGCGGGGCTCATCGGCAAGCCCGCACAGCGTGTGTACAACCCGCGCAAACAGGTCCGTGACCACGACCCCGACGGGGAGTGGATAACCGAGTGGGTGCCCGAGCTATCGCCGCTACCGAGCGAGTTCCTCGACCGGCCGGAGCGGACACCGCTCCCCGTGCAGGAGGAACACGGCGTGTGCATCGGTGAGGAGTACCCCCGGCCCGTCGTCGAGTTCGAGGCCGAGCGGGAGTCGTTCTGGGCGCGCTACGAGCGCCACCGCCCGGCGGCCGCACGCGCACTCGCCCGACCGGAGATCGCCAAACGGGCCTCCTTCTCCGGCGGGTACGAGGCCGCACGGGCCATCGCCAGCGACGCGGGACGCGAGGATGTCGACGCCGTCCAGCAGTCACTCTCGGATATCGACAACGGAGACGGCGCGTCGACCGACACAGGTGACGTGTGCGCGTCGACCGACCCGGACGACACCGGCGACCCGGACGACACCGGCGACCCGGACGACACCGGCGACACGGACGACTCGACGGTCCCCGAGAGCGCGGATTCGGGGAACGGTGGCGTGGTGCAACCGACGGGGGCCGGGCGACGCGCCGGTGAGCCCTCCCCCGACGACCGGGCGGCACTCCCAGACGACGGGGACAGCACGGAGAACGGACACGACACGGAGGACCGACACAGCACCGACGGGGACGGCGAGACCCGTGGTGACGACGAACCGACGGGGGCTGGACAGACGACACTCGGCGGGTTCGACTCCTGAGCGACTCTGTCTGCGAGGAGGAGACCTGCACACGCGCTCGAACTGGTCACCGCATCGCGGGGCAGCGCGCGAGCCGTGTCGGCAACGGGCTCACTGTTCGGGAGCCGCCGCAACGAGACGCTCCCCGGTGTCGAGCCCGTTCCGGATTGCGGCGTGGAGACGGGCCTCGCCGGGGACCCAGTCACCGAGCACGTACAGCCCCGACTCCTCCGCGGTCCGGCGCGGCCCCTCGGACAGCCCGTTCTCCGGGAGGGCGTGGCGCCAGCCCTGGTGGTCGGTCCAGTCGGGGTCGGCGAGGCGCTCGTCACCCACGATGTCGGCCGTAACCCCGGCAAGCGTCTCGACGTTCTCGGCCGGCGGGTCGTCGTAGTGCTCGACCGACCACTCGCTGTTTGCCTGCACCACGAGCACCGAGTTCCCGCCGGGGACGTGTCCGGGTTTGCACTCCTCGCGGGCGAGCCAGTCGACATCGAGGCTCTTTGCCGGGTTCACCAGCGCGTAGTACGGTCGCTCCAGTTCGAACTCGTAGCCGAGCACGGCCGTCCAGACGGTTCGGTACTCGACATTGGCGACTGCCTCGACGAGCGTCTCGCGGGCGGGGTCCTCCCAGTCGGCCGCCCGGAGCAGGCTCTCGGTCTGCGGGGCTGGCGGGTTACACAGCAGGATGTCGAACGGTCCCCACTCGCCACCGTCGGCGTCGGTCAGTCGCCAGACCCCGCCGTCCCGTTCGATCTGCTCGACACGGGTGTTCCGGTGGACCGTCGCGTCGGTCCGGCCGAGGAGTCGCTTCGCGATCTGTGTCAGCCCCTGCCGGTAGGTCAGTTTGCGGTCGTCGGAGTCCCGGCCCTCCGAGACCGACCCCTCCTCGTCGAAGGTGTAGATCGGTTCCTCGATGTCGACCAGCCCATCCGGGTCGAGTGTCTCTGTCACCAGGTCGACGACGCGCTCGTCGTCGTCCTTGAAGTAGTTCGCGCCGTAGTCGTAGGTTATCTCGCCGTGTCGCCGGGTGGCCGCGCGCCCACAGAGTCCGCCCGACTTCTCCAGCACGGTGACCTCGGCGTCGGTCGCGCCGTCGACGACGTGGGCCGCCGCGCTCGCTGCCGCACCTGCACCGATGATACCGATATCCATACTGTATCGAAGGGGTCCGGGCACTAACAGCCTGTGGTCGCGGCTGCTGTCGGGCCAGGGATACCGTTATGTTCACCCGCGTCTCAGTGGTGGGTATGCCCCGGAAGACGACACGCTGTGACAACTGTGGCTATCGCGTTCGCTGGAACCCGGAGACCCGCGAGGGACCGACCGTGTTCTTCGAGGAGGGGGTCTGCCCCAGTTGCGGGCAGTCCTTCGAGGACAGCGCCCCGGTCTCTGCCCGTCGCGGCAGCAAACGCCGCTGACCGGCACGGCAGTCCGGCAGCAGAACCGGTCTCCGGGTGGATTGACACGCCTTTTGACGGCGCACGCCGTAGACGGACGCATGCCGATGAAAGGTTCGGGCGAGACACCGGAGTGGCAGGAGATCGACCGGTTCGACGGCGGCACGGGCTGGATCGCGTACCCGGACGAGGGGATGCGGCGCGCGAGTCACGCACTGGTCGCGAACGACGACGACAGTGACGCGGACGTCTGGCTCGTCGACCCGGTCGACGTGCCCGACCTCGACAGCCTGCTCGCCGACCTCGGCACGGTCCGCGGGGTCGTGTTACTGCTCGACAGGCACAGACGCGACGGCGCGGCGATCGCCGACCGCCACGACGTGTCGGTCTGGCTGCCGCGGTTCTTCGACGGTGTCGCCGAGGAGCTCGACGCGCCCGTCGAACGGTTCCGCCACGACCTGGCCGACTCCGGGTTCACCGTCCACGAGGTGGTGGACAACCGTTTCTGGCAGGAGGCGTTTCTCTACGACCGCGACCGGGGTATCCTCGTCGTCCCGGAGGCGGTCGGCACGAGTGACTACTTTCTCGCCGGCGACGAGCGACTCGGTGTCCACCCCGTGTTGCGCCTGAAACCGCCGTCCGGGCTGAGCCGACTCGACCCCGAACACGTCCTCGTCGGCCACGGTGACGGGGTCCACGAGGACGCCGCATCTGCACTCGAGGACGCCATCCGTGGCTCACAGTCCCGCACGCCCGCGCTCGTCGTGAAGAACGTCCGCGAGATGCTCCCGCTCTGAGTTTCCCCCGACTCCCGGACAGACACCCGCACCCGGTCTCCGGACGGACACCCGGGGGTTGCCGGCCACTCACGCGCGGTTCGTCTCGAACCACTCGACCGCGAAGTCGACGAGTGTCGGCTGTGCGATGCGTTTCGCCGAACCGACACCGACGGTGCCCGTCTCGACGGCCCCGGGGTGGTGCTCCTCGAATGCGGCCCCGCAGTCGGGGAAATCCGAGTCGTCGATTGCGATGTCCTCGAACTCGACCCACTCGCGCTCGCCGTCGACGAGCATCGCACAGCCGGGTGTCACGCGTTCGAGGTCGATATCGGCCCGGTACTCGGCCAGGTGGAGCGAGGTGTTGGTGGCGTGTGTCGTCCCCAGGAACAGCACCTCGCCGTCGCGGTCGTAGACCCGCGCCAGCGGGGAGCCCTCGCCGAGCGAGCGAGACAGGGAGTGCTCGCCGGTGACGAACGCCGCGTGTTCACCCCACGCGGCGAACGAGTGCTGTGGGTGGTCGCTCCGCTGCACGCCCGGACAGGAACGGAAACACTCGGCGATGGCACCCACCCCCTGCGTGGGCGTGACCGCCGGCCGGTAGGCGGGCATCTCCTCGCGGATGGTGTCGTACCACGACTCGGGCACCGGCGGGTTCCCCATGTCGGAGGGGTCCATGTTCCCGGGCGAGTGGGTCGGCATCACGAGCGTTCCCTCCTCGCCGAGCACCTGCTGGAGCGCGTCGACGACGGCGGGCGGCCCGCCACAGACCCACCCGAGCGCGGACAGCGACGCGTGCACCAGCAGTGTCCCGCCGCGCTCGACGCCGAGACCCCGCAGGTCGTCCGCTATCCGCGCTGTCGTGACCGGTTCCGGCGACCGCTCCTCCGGACGTGTCTCGCTCATTGCCCCCTGTTTCCCTCACCCGGCAAGAAACCTGCGGACGGGGTCGGCGCCCGGAGAGCCGACCGCTCCGGCTGGATACCCCGAGACGGTCCCGTGAGTACCGGCGGGTGGCCCACGCGGGGTCGGGTTCGAAACCCACTAAGCCGCGGGTGGTCGAACGGCGAGCGTGAAACTGGCACGCGTCGAGACGGCGGACGGCATCGAGTCCGGACGGTACGAGGACGGCACCGTCCTCACGGACAGTGGGGCGTTCGAGGTGGGTGTCGAGGCCTCGTTGCGAGCGCCCTGTGACCCGGGCAGTATCTACTGTGTCGGTCGCAACTACGCGGCGACGCTCGACCAGATGGACTACGACCGCCCAGACCAGCCCGACTGGTTTATAAAGCCCGCCGTCGCAGCCCACGACCCCGGTGTGCCAATCGAGTACCCGGCCTGGACCGACGAACTGACCTACGCCGGCGAACTCGCGGCTGTCATCGACCACGAGTGTACCGCCCTCGACGGGGAGCGGGCGGTCCGGCAGGCGGTCCGTGGCTGGACGATACTGAACGACCTCGACGCGCTCGACCAGCCCGGACGCACCGCGCGAAAGGCCTTCGACGGGTCGGCACCGCTGGGACCCGTTATCGAGACGGATATCGACCCCCGTGCCGTCGAGATGACCACCCACGTCGGCGGCGAACTCCGGCAGGAGGCCACAACCGGGCGGATGCTGTTCGACCCCTACGAGCTGCTCGCCGTTCTCTCGACGCGGTACACCTTCCGGCCCGGCGACGTGGTCGCGCTCGGCAGCCCCGCCAACCCCGGGCTGGTCGAACCCGGCGAAACGGTCGATATCTGGTACGAGGGTATCGGCCATCTCAGGAACACCGTCGTCACCCCGGAGTGAGTTCGGAACCCGAGGCGAGCCGGGCACCACGGGGGCAGACACAGAGCCAGGCTACCGCTCGGGGTGGGTCGGTGCGTCGAACCCGCCGCGGACGAGCGGTTTGGCGACGTGCCGCCGGGCACACGGGGGCACCTCGTACCAGCCGGGTTCGAGGTCGCGCTCGACCGACTGTTCGACCTTCTCCGGGGCGGTGGTCCCACAGTCCCGGCACCGGTAGCCGGCGTTCCGTCCGGCCGACCCCATCGACCGGCCACAGTCCGGACAGGTCGGTGTGACCCGCTCGGTCCTGACCAGGTCTCTGACTGCGAACTTCTCGAGTTTGAGTGTGCCGTCACCGACCTCCCCGCAGACGGTGACGCGGTCGCCGGGCCGGAGCGCCCGCACCCGGTCGCGGAACCGCTTCGTCGGTTCGAACGCCGCGGCCCCGACCTGGTCGGATGCCGGGCCCTCCGCGCTGTCCTGTGTCTCTCGGGCTCCGAGTCCGAGGAACACGTGCCCGCCCTCGCGGGTCTCGGGCGGTGAGGTGACCACCGCGTCCACGCGGTAGCAGCCACCCTCCGCGAGGTCCGACAGCGAGGCGGTCCGGAGGTGGGTGTCGGTTCCCTGATTTGTGCAGAAGAGCCGCCGTCGCGCGACGGGTTCACTCTCGATACGGTCGGCAACCGCCCGCACCGCACCGGGTGTCTCGCCGCGAATCCCGTGCAACACGGGTCCGGGGGTCCGGGGCACACAGACCGCCGTCTCCTCGACACGGTCGACGGTGTCGAACACCTCGGGGTAGAACGCCTCGGCGGCCCGGAACACGGAGTCGCGGTCGACCTCTCGGTCGGTCCCCCGGCGCTCGCGCTCCCGGTAGGAGAGACACTCGTAGGTCCAGGAGTCGAACGCCCGCCACGCGCCGACCGCCGCGAGTGCGCCGACGACACCGCGGCCGGTGCCCCGCGCAAGTCGTTCGAATCCGCTCGCCTCGCAGAGTCGGCGGGCCTCGGCGGGTGAACAGCGCTCACCGACCGCACGCTCGGCGAACGCCGCGACGGGTTCGGGGACGGCGTCGGGAGCCACGCCGGCGACGACAGCACCGGGGTTGGTCCGGTCGTCCTCGGTCGCCGCGAGGCTGAGGGTGTCCCCGACGTAGTCGAGCGCGGTGCCGGGGGCGGCATCACAGTGGACCGCGAGCGCGGCGTTGCCGCGGGTCTTGTGCTCGATTGCGGGATGCAGGCGGACGAGCAGTGTCCGCTCGACAGAGACACCGGCCGCTTCGAGTCCCTCGGCGAGGCGGGTCGCGACGTAGGTGGTGCACATCCCCTCCTCGCGGGAGTCCGTGTCGTCGATACCGATGACCGTCACCCCCGGAGGTAGCCCGCTCGGGCACTAACGGCTTTCGGGAGACCGGAGAAGGGGGGGGTCGCGGGTCCCGTCTGCCGACGGAAACACCTATGTTCGGCGCTCCCCGTCACCAGATGTGACACGCAGTGGTGACGACGAGACGAGGATGCCCGTCGCGGAGGCGTTACCGTCGTTCGAGTCGGTGTTCCCGTTCGAGCGGTTCAACAGGATGCAGACCGAGACGCTGTCGGCACTGCTCGGGCGTGACGAGAACGTCGTCGTGAGCGCACCGACCGCGAGCGGCAAGACCGCGATTGCGGAGGTCACCATCTGTCGCACCCTCGACGCCGGCGGCACGGCGCTGTTTCTCGCACCGCTGCGCGCGCTGACGAACGAGAAGGAGCGCGAGTGGGAGCGGTTCGAGGAGCTCGGCTACTCGGTGTACGTGGTCACGGGCGAGCGCGACCTGAACACGCGACGGGCCGAGCAGGCCGATATCCTGGTGATGACACCCGAGAAGGCCGATTCGGCCACCCGCAAGCAGGACTCACACCGCTACGAGTTCATCGCGGACGTGGACTGCTGTATAATCGACGAGGTGCACCTGCTGGATGCCGACGGCCGGGGGAGTGTCCTCGAGGTGACGATATCGCGGTTGCGTCGTCTCTGTGACCCGCGTGTGGTCGCGCTCTCGGCGACGATGCGCAACGTCGACGATATCGCCGAGTGGCTCGACGCGCCGGCGGAGACGACTTTCTCGTTCGGCGATACGTACCGGCCGGTGCCGCTGGAGGCGGACATCTCCATCTACGGGCACGGCGAGAACGCCTTCGCGGACAAGTACCGCCGGCTCTACCGGGCGCTCGACCTCGCGGAGCAACACATCCACGAGGACGGTCAGGCGCTGGTGTTCGTCGCCTCCCGACAGGACACGGTGAAGGCGGCCGAGAAGGCCCGCGACGAACTCGCGGAACGGGACATCGACGTGAGCGTGCGCGGCGACTACGACGCCCATCAGGAGGCCGATGCCTTCGAGAACACGACGCTCAGGCAGTCGGTGATCGACGGTGTCGGGTTCCACCACGCCGGGCTCTCACGTGCGGACAAGAACCGCGTCGAGGAGTGGTTCCGCGAGGGGCGAATCGACCTGCTTTTCTCGACCTCGACGCTCGCCTGGGGGGTCAACCTCCCCGCCAGGTGTGTCGTGATACGGGACACGCGGCGTCACGACCCGCTGGAGGGGGAGACGGAGATGAGCCCGCTCGACGTGCTCCAGATGCTGGGGCGGGCCGGCAGACCGGGCTACGACGACCGCGGCTACGCGTGGGTGGTCTGTGACAGCGCCGACGCGAAGCGCTACCGTGACCTGCTCAGCGAGGGCAAACGCATCGAGTCGCGGCTCGCCGACGGCGGCGACCCCGGGAGTGACGACCTGACGGCGCATCTCAACGCCGAGGTCGTGCTCGGGGAGGTCCGTGACGTCGACGACGCGATGGACTGGCTGGAGACGACCTTCTACTACGTTCGGGCCGGACAGGAGAGCGGGTACGCCTCCGGACAGCGCCTCCGTGACAGGGTGAGCGAGCGCCTGGAGTGGCTCATCGACGGCGGGTTCGTCGAACAGGACGGGCTCCGGGTCGAGCCGACACCGCTCGGCCGACTCGCCTCGGAGTTCTACCTCGAGTTGCCGACGGCCCGCGAGTTCGCCGACGTGGCGGAGGATGGCCCCGACGAGGAGTCCGTACTACGGGCGGTCGCCACGGCCGCGGAGTTCGACAGTGTCACCGCCCGCGCCGCCGAGGAGGACGCCATCGACGCCGTTCTGGGCGGGCGCGGCCAGGAACTCGACCCGGGTGCCCGGAAGGTACTCGCGATTCTGCGGGCCAGCATCAGCGCCACGACACCCGCCGAGCTAAAGAGCGACGCCTGGGTCATCAGGCAGAACGCGCTCCGACTGCTCGGCGCGCTACGGGCCATCGTCGACACCACCGGGACCGGTGAGGACGCGAACGAGGTCTGTCGCCTCACCGCCCGTGTCGAGACGGGTGTCAGCGACGACGCCGTCGGACTGACCGCAATCGACGGGGTCGGCGAGTCCCGCGCCGGAACGCTCGCCCGCGCCGGCTACCGCTCACCCGCCGATGTCGCCGACGCCTCGGCAGCGGAACTCGCGGCGGCAGGGCTGACCGAGAGTGTCACCGACCGGATCCGGGCGAACGCCGCGGAACTGCCCGCCGTCGCCGTCGAGTGGGGCGCGTTCCCGGAGACGGTCTCGCGGGATGACCACCTGACACAGAAGCTGAGGGTCACCTCGACTCGCGGTGACGCCCGCGCCCGACTCGCCGTCACGGTCAACGGTGTACAGATGACCGCGAAGTCGACTTACCTCGGCGAGACGACGCTCCCCGTCGTCGTCTTCGGCGGCGACGCCGACCATCTCGATTTTACCGTCCGCGTGACGTTCCCCGAACTGCCGCTCGAACCCGTCGTCCGCTCCCGGACCGTCGCGGTCACCGACTGATACGGTCGTGCGAAATAAATTACCGCCAACGATAGCGTATCACGCGTACCGGGGCCGAGTCTGAATACAAAGAGTTCTGCACGACCGTATGATACGGCCCGGAAGCTCCGGACGGGTCGCTCGCGGGTTCACCCGGACCGGAGCAGGTCGGAGAGGAGCTTCGACTGTGCGGTGTTGAGGTGTTCGACGAACGTGGAGGAGCCGATCCCGAGCGACTCGGCCACCTCGGTGGCGTTCGCGTCCCGGGGATACTCGAAGTAGCCCAGTTCGTACGCCCGTTCCAGCACCTCGCGCTGGCGGGCGGTCAACCGCTCGAGATCGACCGGAACGAGCCGGCTGTCGTCGGACTCGGTCCGACTCCGCACGAGATACTCGAGACGGACACCGTCGGTCTCGGTCCGGAGTTCGGCCACGGCGTCACGCAGCGAGTCGACATCCGCGGCGTGGAGTGTGACGTGGAGGGCACCGTCGACCGCGCGCACGTCTGTCACCGGTCCGACGGTCTCCTCGATGCGCTCACAGACACAGGGCTCCGGGTTCTCCCGCTCGAACTCGTAGACTTGGCGGGAGCCGTAGTCGAACACCTGCCGGAACTCGGCCTGGTCACAGTCCCCGGATGGGCCGGCCCGCGTGGTGCTGTCGTCGGTTCCCTCCGTGGCGGCCATCGTCACCTGTTCGACGGTCGTCTCACCGTCTGTCGCCGTCCAGGTCACGTCGGTCACCGGTCCGTCTGTGGTGGCTGACGCCGCCGCGACGGGGCACCCGTCCGCTCCGTCGACGACCAGTTTCGCACGGACTCCTGGCATACCGACCCGTTTGTTCTCGTCCCCAATAGTCGGTTGGTTGTGTCCGGTGGCCGGGCGCGAACCGGTCGAGTAAGGGAGCCATCACCGGTCCCAGACGATGCCGAGACAGCCGAGGTCGCCGCCACACTGGACCGGGCCGCCGTGGACCTCGACCTGCACCGTCTCCCCGTCGGCACGCTCGACGGCACAGTCACGGTGAAAGGTGCTCTCCTGGTCGAGCAGCTCCGCTGTCGCCCGGTCGAACAGGTTTCCGACCTCGTCCGCGCTGTCACACACGACCTCTCGGGGGTGGACCCCGAGCAGGGCCTCGCGGTCGCGGTCCAGCAGGTCGGCGAGGTAGCCGTTGATGTAGACGAACTCACCGTTCTGGACGACACACACCCCGACGAGCTCCTGCTCGACGAGCCGCTGGTACATCGAGAGGGCGTCCCAGAACTGCCGCTGTGTGCGGTACCGCTCGACCGCGTTGTCGATGCGGTTCGCGAGTATCTCGTACTGTCTGGGCCCGCCCTGCTTGCGCACGTAGTCCGTGACACCGGCGGCGATGGCCTCACTCGCGAGCGCCTCGTCACCCGTGCCGGTGAACAGTATAAACGGCACGTCGGGGAACTCCTCGCGGACGAGCTCCAGAAACCCGAGTCCGTCGGTGGTCGGCATCTCGTAGTCCGACACCACACAGTCGAACCGCTCGTCTCGCAGACGGGTCAACCCCTCGACGGCGCTTTTCTCCGTGACGACGGTTAGCTCCTCCCGCTCGCGCTCGAGGAACGTCTTCGTGACCGCGCCGAACTCGGGGTCGTCGTCGACGTGGAGCACGCGCACCCCCTCTGCCCGTTCGAGCAGCGTGTCCGGAACGGACAGTTCGAGCGTGTTCTCGCTCCTCGACACGTCGGTCCCGGGTTCCTCGGATGACCTCGTCGTCCGCCCGCGGAGCAACTGCCGTTCGTGATGCACCCGTCTGGTGCCCCGCAGTGTGCCGCGAGGGAGCGACAGTCTGGGTGCCGCGGTGTGCTCTGGCACTGCACTCACCCTCCGAACCAGGTTCCGCGCCGCCGGCACCCGTCTGCTCCGAGTCGACTACGCGTCTCCGTGTGGGAACCTCGACGAGATGTCATTCTGTGTGTGACAGTGTAACACCCCCAGTCTGATAACTGTGTCGTCGGTCGTGTCGAATCGCGGCTCTATCGGTCGGTTTCGCGGTGGCGCTCAGGAACGCGACAGCGGGAGCGCGGGTCGAACCTCGAAGTCGAAGCGGTCGAGTCGGACCAAGGCGGTGGCGAACACGAGCGCGACGGCGACGGGCACCCAGGCCCCGTAGAAGGCGTTTATCCCGCCCCAGAGCAGGACGAAACTCACCAGATCGTCGAGCATGTACGGGCAGGTCCGCACCCGGTCGAGCAGCGCCGTTCCGTCGAACGCGATGTCGACCAGCACCGTGGCGACGATGGCGCTGAGCACCCACCCCGCGTAGTTCGCGAGCGGCACGCCGTAGTAACTCCCCTCGGCGAACGACCAGAACCCGAGCGCGACCGCCGCCGGGTCGAGCACCAGGTCAACCGCGACGACAGTCGCCGATACCGCGAGCAGTCGCACCGGCAGCGACCGCGCCCGGTCACCGAGCACGAGCAGACAGAGCAGGTAGCTGTTGAGCACCAGCGGGATGAAAAACAGCGGCAGTGCGTACGGAATCGGTCCGAGCATCGGACCCAGCGAGACGCCGTAGCTGAACTCGCCGTACGGGATACCCGTCTTCGCCCCGGTGTACTCCACGGCGTAGGTGTACGTCACGAGCACCCCGAGTGCGGCACCCGCCCGGCGGTCGAGCAGCGGGGCCACACCCGAGACGAGTGGCACCCGCATCACGGCGACACCGAACAGCACGAGAAACGGGTTGAACGCGAGCGGGTCGGGCAACAGCCCCTCGGCGCTCGCGAGCAACATGACTGCACCGACTGCCGGAAACAGGATGGCAATCGTGAACCGGTTGTCCGCGACGAGCGTGTGGAGACGAGCCTCGAGGACGCGCCGGTCGACGGTCAGACCGCCGGCGACACCCTCCTCAGGCATACTGGACCTCCCAGATACCCATCATCGTCAGCACGGCACCGGCGACGGTGTTCAGCACCGGGAACCACCAGTACGCCCGGTCGATGTCGACCTCGGCGGCGGCCACCACCACGACGAACAGAGGGTAGACGAGGAAGACAGCCGCGAGCGCGGGGTGGACCAGCCCCATCAGGGCGGCGGCGAGCAGCCAGCACCCCCCGCAGTAGACGAGCGTCGGCCGGGCGCCGAGCAGTGTGGCGGTCGTCTGGATGCCGGCCTCCCGGTCGGGTTCGATGTCGGGTATCGCCGAGAAGGTGTGCATCCCCATCGCCCAGACCCACCCGCCGGCGACCCCGACCAGCGGGGGGTACGACCCCGAGACGGCGGCGTAGGCGGCCACACCCGGCAGGATGTACAGCCCGTTCGAGACCGAGTCCAGGAGTGGTGTCGTCTTCAGACGGAGCGGTGGCACGCTGTAGGCCGCCCCGAGCACCAGAAAGCCGGCGACCGCTATCAGCGTCTCGTCGGGAACGAGGGGGACGAACACCGCCGCGAGCGCCGCCGCGGTCACGACCGGAGCGACGACGTGCCAGCCACGGTGGTCGCCGTACCGGACCTCCCGGCCCTCCGCGGCTTTCTTCGGGTTCAACTCGTCGATATCGGCGTCGAAGATGTCGTTGACACCGTACAGGAAGACGTTCGCCGGCACCAGGAAGTACAGGAACAGCGCGACCGCGACCGGCTGGAAGAACCCCACAGGTGTGCTGGCCGCGTAGACGACACCCACGACGACCGGTCCCGCCAGATACAGCCAGAAGCGAGGTCGTGACAGCCAGAACAGATACCCCACCGCCGACTGGTCCGACGGAGCAAACCGTGCGAGTCGCTCCGGAACGCGTCCCATCAGCTACAGCTATGTGGACGGTTGTTCTTAGCTCTCTCGGTTTCTCGAACGGGACGCGGCGTCTGTCGAGCCATCGCCACTCGTGACGCCTGTCTATCAGTACTTCTGAGCAACACGACCACGTCACTGACCGAGGGCAAGCCCGCGAGTGCACCGTCCTCGACGACGAGTCCGGGCACCGACTGCCCGTGAACCTGCCGGACAGCCTCTGGCAACCGGGATTCCGGGTGTCGTCTTCTGTCACTCTGTTCGTGCGAGGTCGATAACTGTCATCCCGGAGAGTGACCGCAGGCACCTGCAGCGGTTTCGCTATTGAGTAACATTCAAGCCTCTGCCAACCCCAGTGTAATCGAGTACTAATGCACGGCAGGCGACTGGCGACGACCGAGCGGATAATCGCGCTGACGAGCCCGGACGCACAGAAGCAGGTCGAGCGTCTCGAGGCGTGGGCCGAGAAACGCGATCCCGAGGTCGCCGCGGTCACGTTCGACGAGTCGGTCGAGGAGGTGTACGACCCCAGTGAGGCGACACTGGGGCTCACACTCGGGGGCGACGGCACGTTCCTCGAGGGTATCAAACGGTTCGCACCCCGCGGGGTCCCGCAGATGGGGGTGAACGCGGGGACGCTCGCGTTTCTGGCACGGGTCGACCTCGAGGACCTCGAGTCGGCCCTGGACGAGGTCGTCCACGGGCGAGCGACCGTCGACAGCAGACAGATGGTCCGCGCCGAGACCGACGGGCTCGACACGACGGGTATCAACGACGTGATGATAGAGAACGTCCCGCCGGAGAACGCGTTCGACCGGAAGGTGACACGGCTCGAGGTGTTCGCCGACGGCGAGTACGTCGGCCAGTACGAGGGCAACGGTATCGCGGTGGCGACGCCGACGGGGTCGACGGGGATCTCGCTGTCGGCCGGTGGACCGGTGCATCTGCCGGCGGGCAACCACACACTGCAGATTGTGCCGCTGAACACCCACAGTCTCGGTGTCCGTCCGCTCGTGGTCACCGCCGACACCGACATCGAGGTGGTCACCCGCGAGCAGGCGAGTCTGCTCGTCGACGGGGGCCGGTCGAACAAGCTGCTCGACGGGGAGTCGGTTGTCCGGATAACGGGGGCCGACCAGCAGGCCCACGTGGTCGAGACCAGCTACGACGAGCAGTTCATGGCCGCGACGGCGACGAAACTCGGCTGGGGGCTGCGCGGTGCGGCGGACGGCCCGCGCGAGTTGCTCGAGTCCGACACCACGGACCAGGAGCAGACCACCGTCGAACGGGCGCGACAGGTGGCCTGCGAGGCCGCCGAGAGCGTCGGCGAACCGCTCCGTGAGCTCCACGGCCGGGTCGAGGATGTCACCTACAAGACCGACAAGTCCGACATCGTCACCGAGGCCGACCACCAGGCGAACCGCATCATCACCACCGTCATCGAGAACGAGTTCCCCGACCACTCCATCCTCTCGGAGGAGAGCGAGTACCGCGAGGGGTCGAGTTCGTACACGTGGGTCATCGACCCGGTCGACGGGACCGGCAACTTCGCACACGGCAACCCGCAGTACGCGGTGTCCATCGGGCTCGTCTCCGACGGCGACCCCGTGATGGGTGTCGTCTACGTTCCGGAGACCGACGAACTGTTCCACGCCGTCGCGGGCGGTGACGCCTACCAGGGTGACACGCAAATTACGACCACCGACCGGGACAATCTCGACGAGAGCATGCTCCTCTCGGGGTGGGACCCGGACGGTGAGTTCCTGACACACTTCTACGGGCAGACACAGGGTGTCCGTGCGCTGGGGTCGGCCGCGCTCAGCCTCTGTTATCTCGCCAGCGGGAGCGCCGACGGGAGCTGGGAGTACGGCACCTACCCCTGGGACGTGGCGGCGGGCATCGTCATCGCGCGGGCCGCCGGCGCACGCATCACCGACCGCAACGGCGACCCCTACGAGTTCACCTACCAGACCGACAGCCGGAACGAACTGCTCGCCTCGAACGGGCCGCTCCACCCCACGCTGCTCGCGCGCCTCCGGAAAAACGACGAACTCCTCGGCGAGTGAGAGCGGTCGCGGCGGGAGTCGAACCCGGACTCGTCGCTGTTTCCGTTCTCGTCCTCACCCATATCTGCGAACCCGACCAAACCGTGCCAGCGGCGGTCACCGGCCCGTCCAGCGCAGCAGTGCGAGCGTGAACTCGAACAGCGTGATCATCGTCAGCGCGACGATGATGGGGGCCATCCCGGTGGGGTCGGGGCTGAACAGGAACGCGATACCGCCAAAGGAGAACCAGAACAGGAGCCGCCGGCTCTCGAGCCACCGCCGGGTGGTGACCCCCATCATTATCGCGAGCATGATGAACAGCGGGATCTGGAAGATGACCGCGAACAGCCCCATCATCAGGATGATGAGGTCGAACGTCTCGGTGAGGGCGAAGGCGATATTGGCAACGCCCTCCGAGTAGTTGAGAAAGTACACGAAGATGAACGGCAGGATGAGAAAGTACGCGAACGAGACGCCGACGAGTGCGAGCAGGAGACTCGTCGGCACGGCCGCCAGGTAGTACCGCCGCTCGTTCGGGTACAGGCCGGGGCGCATGAACAGGTACGTCTGGTAGACAAACACCGGGAGCGCGACGACGAGACCGGTCAGCGAGGCCACCTTCAGGCGTGCCAGCAGCAACGCGAGGGGGTTGTACACGCGTGGGCAGGCGCCGGACTCCACCGTGCCACACTGGCTGATCCCCTCCTCGGGGGCGGGGAGAAACGAGTACCAGAGGAAGTTGATGACGCTGTCGGCGATTGGGAACACGAGCAGGGCGACCCCACCCATCACGGCCGCCACCGCCAGCATCCGTCCGAGCATCTCCTCGATGTGCTCGGTCAGGGGCATCTCCTCGTCGTCGGGCGCCCCCTCGTAGCCGCCCTCCGGAACGTCTATTTCGGCGGAGGACGACCGGTCGGGGGTCACCTCACCACCCTCGGCGGGCACCTCACCGCCGTCGGCCGTTGCTGTTCCGTCCTCACCCCCGGACCCCGCCTCTCCGGATGTGGACGCCGCTGGTCGGTCCGCGGTATCACGGTCCGGGCTGCCGGGGTCGTCTCCGTCGTCCGTCCCGAACGTGCCGTCCCTGTCCGGTCGCATGAACGACTCGTCCCCGGCAGGACGGTCGTCGTCGTCGCCGTCCGCCGCTGTCATCACCACGGTATTCGACTGCGTATCTTGTAAGCCTTCTCTCTCGGTCACCTGCCCCGCGGCGAACGGCACGGTCTGCGCGGCCGACGAGAGGGTGGGTCCAGCCCGGGTCTACAAGACTTATTCAGCGCCGGCGTCAACAGCGTGTATGACGACGGTGACGCTCGTCGGAACCCGTCTGGCGGAGTCCGGCACGGAGTTCGTCTACCAGGGTGAGTCCCCCGACTGCGAGGGCTGTCCGTACCGCAAGCAGTGTCTCAACCTCACAGAGGGACAGCGCTACCGGGTCACGTCGGTCCGGGAGGGGGGGAACACACTCGAGTGTGCGGTCCACGACACCGGCGTCGTCGCCGTCGAGGTGGAACCGGTCGCTGTCACGGCCAACGTGCCGAGCGAGGAGGCCTTCGCCGGCAACAGGGTCTCGCTGGCCGGGCCGTGTCCCCACACCGAGTGTCCTAGTCACGAGTACTGTGAACCCGCCGGCGTCGAGTTCGACGAGACAGATCGTATCGACGAGGTGCGCGGCGACCCGCCCCACGAGTACTGCATGCTCGACCGCGAACTGACCCTCGTCGAGTTCGAGGTGCCCGAGGACGCCTGAGTTGGGGTCAGAAGAGCGCCTCGCGCTCGGTTATCCGCGCGGGACCACCAACCTCCCACACGCGGGTCTCGACACCACAGTCGGCGACCGCCGCCGCCACGCTGTCGACGTGTTCGGCGGTCGTGTTCACGTAGACACTCGCGCCCGTGTCGACCGAGAAGTACGCCGGCGTTCCCGACGCACGGAGGTCACGGACGGTCTCGAATATCTCGAGTGACCGTGGTTGCCAGTACACCCAGCCTGCCGGACCGGTCATCGTGGTGGCCGCGAGCGACAGGGAGTCCTGCTCCGCGAGTTCGAACACCCGGTCGAACGCCCCCTCGCTCAGTGCGTCCCGCATCCGCGCGAGCTGGCCGTGGACGTGTGCGAGTCGGGCCTGGAACATGTGACTGCTGGCGGCCTCACTGTGGGCCTCCTCGGTCTCCTTGTACGCGGGGACCAGCCCCACGACGACCCGGAGCTGGTCCTCGAACGCCGACGGCACGTCGCGGCGCTCCGAGCGGCAGTCGGTGTCGTTGAGCCCGGCCGCCAGGTCCGAGAACCCGCCCGTGACCGCCCGGGCCGCCGAGGCCGAGCCCCGGCGGGCGAGCGTCGACACCGTCGGACGGTCGAGGTCGAGACCGGCCGCCTCGACGAGCGCCATCGCCGCCGCCGCGAAACCCGACGCCGAGGAGCCGAGTCCGACGTTCGTCCGGAACGAGTTCTCAGATTCGAGACGTACCGGGCGGTCGAGACCCGCCCGCTCGCGGACCGGCTCCACGACCGACTGGATGCGCTCGGCCCCCCGACCCGTGACGGTGTCGCCGTCGACGACGTACCGGTCCTCGTCGAGCGTGTCGTCGAAGGCGACTGTCGTCGTCGTGTGTGCGGGTGCCGTACAGACACTTATCGAGTCGTGGTACGGCATCCGGAGCCGTTCGTCGCGCATTCCGTGGTACTTCACCAGCCCCTGTATCGGGTGGGCCGTCGCCGTCGCTTTCATACCGGGAGGGACTGTCCCTCCGTACTTGTGCCTTCGGACCCGCGCCGGCGATGTCAGGTCTTATTACCGCGAGCGCACTATCCCGTGTAATCAGATGGACTCAGGGGTTCCAGTCGGCATCGTCCAGCACGACCCGCTCGTCGGTGACGTCGCCGGCAACGCCGACCGCATCGCAGAGGAGTACGAGCGTCTCGGCACGGAGCCGTTGCTGGTCGTCACGCCGGAACTCGCGCTCGTCGGCTACCCGCCACGGGACCTGCTCCACCGGCCGGGGGTGCTCGACGCACAGGAGGCCGCGCTCGACACCCTCGCAGCGCAGACAGTCGACGGGCCGCCGCTGGTCGTCGGCGCGACGGTCCGGACCGACCACGAGACGGGGCCGCCGCTGCACAACGCGGCGGTGGTCCTGCGCGACGGCGAGCGGACGACCACCTACCACAAGCGCCTGCTCCCGACCTACGACGTGTTCGACGAGCACCGCTACTACCGCCCCGGCGGGGAACCGGTGGTGGTGACAGTCGACGGTGTCGCGGTCGGACTCACGGTCTGTGAGGACGCCTGGCACGACGCCGTGGTGACCGGACAGCGGCGCCACGAGACGGACCCGCTCGCGGAGACGGCGGCGGCCGGTGCGGAGCTCATCCTGACACTGTCGGCGAGTCCGTTCAGCCTGGACAAGCCGGCCCGCCGCGAGGAGCGGTTCCTGGAACACGCCGCCCGGACCGACTGTCCGGTGGTGTTCGCGAACCAGGTCGGCGGCAACGACGAACTCGTCTTCGACGGCCACTCGTTCGTCGCCGACGGGTCGGTCCGGTGTCGCCTCTCCGGGTTCGAACCCGAGACGGCCGTCGTCGATGTCCCGCTCGACGGCTCCGGGGGGTCTGTCCCCCGGTACGACCGGAGCCCGGCCGAACAGGCCCGGGCGGCACTCGGACTCGGCATCGGGGACTACTTCCGGAAGACCGGGTTCGACGAGGCGGTCGTCGGCCTGTCCGGCGGTATCGACTCCTCGGTCGCGGCGACGCTCGCGGCCGACGCGCTCGGTGCCGACAGCGTGTACGGGGTCTCTCTCCCGAGTACGGTCACGAGCCAGCAGAGTGTCGACGACGCCCGGGCAGTGGCGGAGAACCTCGGCATCGAGTTCGACGTCATCCCGGTCGGTCGAGCCGTCGAGACGGTCCGGGAGGCCGTCGGCGAGCACGCGACCCGGCTGACGGGTGTCGCGGTCGAGAACCTCCAGGCCCGGGTCCGGGGTGACGTGCTCATGAGTCTGGCGAACGAGCGGGACGCGCTGGTGCTCACACCGGACAACAAGAGCGAGGCCGCGGTGGGCTACTGCACGCTGTACGGCGACACTGTCGGGGCGCTCGCACCGCTGGGTGACTGCCAGAAGTGGCTCGTCTACGACCTCGCGGCCGCGTTCAACCGCGACCCACCGGCCGACACAGAGGCGTCGTCTGTCATCCCGGCGTCCGTCGTCGAGAAGGCGCCGACCGCGGAGCTCAGCGAGGGCCAGACCGACGCCGACGACCTCCCGCCCTACGAGCAGCTCGACCCCGTGTTGCAGGCCTACATCGAGGGGACCTCCGGCGGCGCCGGACTCCGCGAGGAGTTCCCCGACGATGTCGTCGACAGCGCGCTCTCGCGGGTGACCCGTGCGGAGTTCAAGCGCCGACAGACGCCGCCGCCGCTGCGGGTCACACGGAAGGCCCTCGGCCGTGGCTGGAACTATCCCGTCGCCGCCGCGTACGACGACGTACTCGACCTGGACGGGGAGTGACGGCGCTCGCGTATCTGCTGAAACCGCAACGTGTCGGGAAGCGAAGTTCGTGTTTCGTCCAGTCGTGGTGGCTCTCCGGCGGGGGCGAGTCCGGCGCGTTCAACACGAAGCGACGCGTGCCGTCCTCGACCGCGGGCTCGTGGATGCGGTGGTCGCCCCTGCCCTGTCCGGCAGTATCGCTCCGCCCCCGACCGAACCCGACGACCAATCGAGGTCGGTGACCTGGAACCGGACCTGACAGGCCAACAGGCCGATTCGGACGGTCGTGCACACGTATGGTCGCTCCGATTCGTGCTCTCTTGGATATGCGGTACAGCGGCGCGATGTGTCCTCCCGGCTGCGGTGGCGCGCGCTGGCGAGCGTGGCCGGAGGCCCGCGAGTCGAGCCGGCGGGGGATTTCTTTCCGCTATCGACTCGCCCTCTCCCATCTTCAGTACAGCACCGGTTCGGCCTCCGGGAGCGTGGTATCCTGCTTCTGGCAGGAACTCCCTACACACGACCGTATCAGCCACGCGTGGAGCCGCCGTCGACGGGAACCGCCGCACCGTTGACGTAGCTCGCGCGCTCGCTGGCGAGCACGGCGACCACGTCACCCAGCTCTCGCGGTTCACCGATGCGTTCGAGCGGGTTGTCCGCGGCCCACTCCCGGTAGCCCGCCTCGTAGTCGGCCACCTCGCCACGGTCGACAGCCGCCTCGATGAGGTCCTCGATGCGCCCCGTCTCGTGTGGCCCGGGCAACACCGTGTTGACCCGGACCTCCGGTGCGAACTCGCGGGCGAGTGTCTTCACCAGCCCCTCGACGGTCCGCCGGACGGCGTTCGACAGCACGAGTCCGTCAGCCACCGCACGCACCGTTCGGGAGGTAATTGCGACGGCGCTCCCCGCCGCCTCGCGGAGGTGCGGGTACGCCTCGCGGAGCGTCCAGACGACACTCATCACGAGCAGGTCGTACGCGCGGTACCAGTCCCCGTCCTCGGTGTCGAGAAACGGGCCGCTCGGCGGTCCGCCGGCGCTCGTGACGACGTGGTCGAGTCCGCCGAACCGCTCGACTGTCTCCGCGACGAACGCCGTCACCTCCGCCTGGTCGGTGATATCTGCCTCCACCGCCAGCACGTCGCCGGAACCGGTCTGGCGCAGGCGCTCGCGGGCGGCGTCGAGATGTGCCGGGGTCTGCCCACACACCGCGACGTGTGCACCCTCCTCGGCCAGCGCCGCGGCACTCGCCAGCCCGAGACCGCTACTCGCTGCTGTACACAGTGCCACGTTCCCATCGAGTCCCAAGTCCATACCCCCGATTCGAACCGCCCGGGCTTATATCCCGGCTCCGGCCGAACCAGCGTTCGGCCGTCCGCGTCCACACTCCGGGGTCGGGCGAGACAGCACTCAGCCGTTCGGACCGGGACCGCCGGCGAGGAACCGCTCCTCGATGTCGGGGGTGGGGATCATACACTGCTCGCGCTTGCCGAACCAGCCGTACCGGTGGTCAGCCACGAAATCGTAGAAGACGTTCCGCAGGCGCGCGGGCACCAGTCCGAACGGACGGGAGAGGCTGTATGGCAGACCGAGATGCCGGGCCGCACGGATGACCGCGTCGGACTTGGCGTAGTACTCGCCGTCCTCGATCAGCACGACCGAGTCGAGCGTCGCCTCCTCGTAGCCGACCGCCGCGAGCAGTTCCTGTGCGGTGTCGGACTGTAGCGGCGCGAACCGGAACGTCGCGTCCGGGTCCCGCTCGATGAGAAACTGTACCGACCCGTTGCAGAGGTTGCAGACACCGTCGAACAGCAACACGGGGTGTTCCGCCGCCACCGCGAGCGGGTCTGTCTCGCCGGTCTCTGCACTCGCCACCGTCTCACGGTCCGTCGAGTCTGCCATTACCGGAAGGTAGGTCTCCCGGGTGGTTCAGTTTTTTGTGCGTGGCCGGTCATGTCAGTGTCGACCCCGGAGAGACTCACCCGAATCGCCACAGCCGACGGTCTGACCGACGACCCCGCTCAGTGGACGCTGGTCGTGACGTCACCGACACCGGAGAACACGAACCGGGTTCCGTCCTCGACCTCGACACGGGCCTCCCAGCCGTGACCGGACGCCACCCGCTCGACCATCAGGAGGCTGAACTGGATGCGACGGCTATCGACCTCGTCACCGAACAGTGCGTCTGCCGTCTCGGGCGGGATGGTGGGACCGTCGTCGGCGACGCTGAATCCGCCCTCTGTTCCCCGGACGGTGACGGTGACGGCCGCCGGACAGCGGTCGTCGACGTGCTGGAACAGGGACTCGAACAGTCGCTCGAGCAGTGACCGGTCCGCGGCGACGGTCCGGTCGTCGGTCACGAGGAGTGTGCCGTCCGCCGGGCCGACGGTGTCCCAGGCCGACCGCGCGACCGCCCCGAGTTCGACCGGTTCCCGCTCGCCGACATCCCCACCCTGCCGGGACATCGAGAGGGCACCGGCGATCAGGTCGTCGATGCGGTCCAGCGCGTCGAGTGCCGTCTGCAGGTCCTTTGCCTCGCCCTCGGGGACGGTCTCCGCGACGAGCTCCGTGTAGCCGCGGGCCGCGGTGAGCGGCCCCCGGATGTCGGGGCCAGGAGCTCGGCGAACTCGTCCAGCCGCCTGTTCTGTGCCTCGAGCGCCGCGTGGTGTCGCTCTCGCTCGAGTTCACCACCGATCCAGCGCGCCAGCAGTCGGACGAACCGCCGCTCGTCCTCGATGAACGGCCGCTCCAGTGGCTCGTCCCCGGAGTAACAGAGCGTCCCGTACGCCTCGCCGTCGACCGTGACTGGGGCCCCGATGTAACACCTGAGACCCGTTACATCGGCCGCGATGTCGTCGCTGTACGCCGAGTCCTCGACATCAGAGATGGCCAGCATCTCCCGGTCACCGACGACGTGCCGGCAGTACGTCTCCTCCAGGTCGTGGACTGTCCCCGACTCGTACCCCCCGTCAGTGATTGTCGAGTCGACGATCTCGTACTCGCTGTTTCCGGTGTAGCTCAGCAGGCCGTACTGGACGCCCAACCGGTCCCGGCCGACGGCGACTGTCCGCTCTATCTTCTCCGCAACCGACAGCGACGGGTCGGCACCGAGTTCGTAGAGGTCCCTGAAGTACGCTCCCGTGTCTGTCACGTCCATACGTACCTATGACGGGCAGTTGTAATAGATGTTAGTCCTCATCGGTGTCGAACCCGGTTCGCTCCGACCGACCCCAGCTCTCGATGCCCCTGAGATACTGTATCAGGCCGTGCCAGGCGACGACCGTCTTCCACTGACGGTAGCCGAAGTTCTCCAGCACCCCGTACCAGAGCAGGCGGAGCACCTGCCAGGGGCTGTCGTACCGGTTGAAGCTCCACACCTCGCTGAAGACACTGAACCACGAGAGGAACACGCCGGACCCGGTCGTCAGCAGGAAGAAGACGAGAAAGAACTCGACGTTCAGAACCCCGAGAAACACCGCAAGCGGGAGCACGAGGTAGCCGAGCCCCTCGACGAGTCGGCCGAACAACTCGGCGGCAACGAACAGCGGCAGGATCACCACCCCGACCCGACCGTACGCGGGGTTGAACAGCATCCCGCGGTTGGTGACCACCGTCTCGACCATCCCGCGATACCAGCGGCGTCGCTGCCGGCCAAGTGCGCGACGGGTCGACGGGACCTCCGTCCACGCGACCGGTTCGGGGACGAACTGCACCGAGTACTCCCGGTCGTTGTCGATCAGGTACCGGTGCAGGCGGACGACGATGTCGAAATCCTCCGTGATGGTGTCCCGACGGTAGCCACCTATCTCGCGGACGGTCTCGGTCTCGAACAGCCCGAACGCACCCGAGATGAGAATCAGCCCACCCGCACGGTCGAGTCCGAGCCGTCCGGAGTAAAAGGCGCGGAGATACTCCATCACCTGCAGCCCCGGCAACCCCGTGCGGGGCAGTGAGACCGACTCCACGATACCATCCTCGACCGTCGACCCGTTCGCAACACGGACGACCCCGCCGGAGGCAACGGTCGCGTTCGGTCGCTCCAGAAACGGCCGCACGAGCGCCAGCAGCGCGTCACGGTCGATGACGGTGTCCGAGTCGATGGCACAGCAAAGCGGCATCTCTGTCAGCCAGAGCCCCGCGTTGAGTGCGTCGCTCTTGCCGCCGTTCTCCTTGTCGACGACGAGCAACTCCTCGTACACCGCCGACCGGTACACCTGGTGGACCGTCTCGCTCGGAATCTCGACCGGAATCTCGGCATCGACGGGCCGGAGGTCGAACTGCTCGTCGAGCACTGTCAGTGTCTCGTCGGTGGACCCGTCGTTGACGACCGTGATCTCCAGTTCCGGGTAGTTCAGCGACAGCAACGACTGGACGCTCTCGGCGATTGTCGCCGCCTCGTTGTACGCCGGAACGACGACACCGATACCCGGGTAGAACGGGCTCGCGAACACCTGGAACGGCGGGGTCCACCGCGACTCCCGCACGTCGTCACGGAGTTCGAACAGCGCCAGGCCGTAAATCGCCAGGTAGAAACTATTTGTGACGATGTAGAACAGGACGACGAACAGACCGAACCCGAGGACAGCCTGGGTGGCGACGTGTTCGAGCGTGTGCACGTCAACCACCCACCGACGAGCCTGGTGTGCGTGTGAGTCTGTCGTACTCGACCTGTTCTTTGTTCCAGAGCCAGGCCCGGTCGAGTCGTTCGGCGGTGGCGACGGGGAACTGCTCGCGCTGCTCGGCGAGTGCGTCTGTGCCGGCGAGACGTGCCCGGGGGTGGTCCTCTGTCTGCAACGCACCGGTGAGCATCTCGAGCGCCTCCGTGTCCCCCCACCGGGCGAGCATCCGGTAGACGGCAGTCCGGACACGCGGCGACGGGTCCTCGACGAGTCGGGTGACGAGCCTGGAACTCCGGACATCACGCCGCCAGCCGAGGTTGCCGAGCACCAGCGTCGCGGCCTCCCGGACCGTCTCGTCCTCGTGTTCCAGCAGCGCCGTCAGCCAGGACAGGTCCTCTGTGGAGACGGTGCTCCCAACGTGTCGACAGACCACCAGCACCTGGACGAGAAGCGGTGTCGACCAGCCCCGGTAGCTGTCTCCGACCAACTCGAACAGCGCACCCGGCTCCGCCATCGCAATCTGGTACAGCGTGTCCTGCCCGAACACCGAGAGCTGTGTCGTTGTCCCCCCCAGCAGCAGTCCCAACCCCTCCGCCGTCTCCTCGAACTCCTCGCTCTCGTGCCGCATCCGCGCGACCGCCGCCCGCTCGCGGTCGGTCTCGGGCTGGAACGCGGCCGTCCGGAGCCGGTCGGTCTGATTCAGCAGTGCGAGCCAGGTCAGCGCGTACAGCCGCCGGTACTCCCGTCGAGAGTTCAGACGGTCTATCGAGCGGTCCGGAATGCCCAGTTCCTCGCCGAGTCGCCGGAGCGTCTCGACAGTCTCGCCGTCGAGTTCACGGATGTACTCCGCGAGCAGGTTCTCGGCCACCTCGCGCTCGACACCGGACAGCCCCTCGACCCACTCACTCCAGTCTGTCTCCGGGTCGAACAGCCTGTCGACCATCTCGTCCTGTAGCTCCTCACGGACCCGCGCCCGCCGCTTGCTCCTGACCGCTCGCACGACAGACAGCCCCAGCGTCAGCGAGCCGAGTGCCACGAGCGCGGCCCCGACCACTGCCCCGAGCACGAGAACGACCACGGTCGACGTGAGTCCGGACCCGAACACGAGTGCAGACAACTGTACCCCCATCAGGTGCTGTCGAGCGTCTCGACGCGAGCTATCAGCTCTGCGGCCCGGAACGGTTTCGTGACATAATCGTCCGCGCCACTCTCGAACCCCTCCAGGACGTGCTCCTCCCGACCCTTCGACGTCAGCATGATAACTGGAACCTCCGGGTCGACCGGGAACTCGTCGTCCCTGATCATCCGGAGCAGACGTGTGCCGTCCAGTCGGGGCATCATTACATCGAAGACGGCCAGCGACGGTTCGAACCCCGTCTCCAGCAGGTCTGCCGCCTCGCGTCCGTCCTCGCAGACTCGGACTGTGTATCCGTCGCTCTCCAGGCGGTGACGGACCAGACGACGGGTGGCCTCGTCGTCGTCGACGACGAGAACAACTTCCTCCATTGTACTGTTACGGCACTACAGAGAATTGAATCTTTGGCATTACCTACACGGGGTAGTGTGACTGTCAGGTTGCCGCTCTGGGTGCAGACACCGCACCCCGGGAGACGGCGGGGATTGTACAATCGTCGAGATTTCGCGTGGATTTGCTCAGGTGTCTAAGGGCGACGTCGGTACCGACCGGACCCGGTGGACCGTCGGTCTACTCGGCGACGACTCTCTGCTCGACCCGGGCGGCTGTTCGCGGTCCGGGACTGTCGCTCGTCTGGTCGCTCTCGCCGTGCTCGATGCTCTCACGATGGATGTCTTTAATACTGATGAGACAGGATACTGCCGTGCTCGCGGGACGCAGTCTGAACGCGGCGTATCCCTGCTCACCGCCCATGTCTGACGACCAACTCGAAGACATCCGACGACGGCTCGACGAGGAACTGTCCACGGAGCGATTCGAGACCAGCCACCTGAGAACCGACGAAGCAGCGACCCGGTTCTTCCAGGACCTGTTCACGCGGCTGCTCAACTTCGATACGACGGGCTCACCGACCGGGCAGGAGACCTGGCAGGAGCTCCCGGTACACAGATGGCAAGAGAGTGCTCGCGCCACGACGGGCCGGGTGTTCGCCGAATCGGGCAACTTCCGTGTCGTCTACATCGAACTCGAGGCGCTGACACGAACCGCCGAGCGCAACGCTGTCCGGAGTCTCACCCGCTCCGACCGCGGGAAGGGGTGGGCCGCCGACGGCTCCTTTCTCGCGGTGTTCCACGCCCCCGGGGAAGATAGCTGGCATCTCGTGACTCCCTACGAGGAGGAGACCGACGACATCACGACGGGACGGCCAGTTCTCCGCCGGTACACGCTCGGAGAGGGGGAGACCCACAGAACTGTCGCCCGCGCACTTCGAGATATGGACGCGGGTCGCGGGCGACTCGCGGAGTCAATCAGCAGGGCGTTCGACGTCGAGCCGGTGACCGAGCGGTTCTACGAGCGTTACAAGGCTGTCTTCGATACACTCCGTACCGAACTTCGAGACGACGGCCTCGGTGTCGAGGAGTCGGACAGATACGCCCACATCACCCTGAATCGGCTGATGTTCGTTTACTACCTGCAAAAGAAAGGCTGGATCGGGGGTCGGAAAGATTTCGTCAGGTGGTTCCACGACCAGTACAGGGCGTCCGACGATACGGAGACGTTCCACGAGACGTGGCTCTCCGCGCTGTTTTTCGACGGTATGAACCGACCCTCCGGTGAGCCGATACGCGCAGACCTGCCGGAACCTGTCGAGCGCTCACTGTCTGCGCTGGCCTGCCTGAACGGTGGCCTGTTCCAGCCCACAGCACTCGATACGAGCGACGTGTACCTCTCCGATGCCGCTCTGGAGGCTGCCATCCGGAACTTCCTCGAGGAGTACAACTTCACCGTTACCGAGGAGAGTCCGTACGACATCGACATCGCCGTCGATCCGGCGATGCTCGGGAAGATATACGAATCGCTCATCGCCGAGCAGGAGCGGGATGAGGCGGGTATCTTCTACACCCCACGGGTCGAGGTGGACCTGATGTGCCGTCTGGCACTGTACGAGCAGTTCCGCGAACACGCCGACAGCCTCACCGCAAAGGGGAACGACCGGATTGTCACGTTCATCTTCAGCGACCCTCGAGACTGGGACCCGGACGGGGTCGGTGGAACCGAAACACTGGAAGACATCCTCCACAGTCTCCGAACTGTCGACCCTGCCTGTGGGAGCGGGGCATTTCTCGTGGGGATGATACAGGTTCTCACCGAGCTGTACCGGAAACTCGGGGAGACTCCGGACTACAGGTTCAAGAAGCGAATCGTGAGCGAGAATCTCCACGGCGTCGATATAAAGGACTGGGCCGTCCGGGTGGCGGAGTTTCGGCTCTGGCTCGCGCTGGTCGAGAGCGAGGACGAGATACCAGACCAGCGCCCGGTCCTGCCGAACCTCTCGTTTACACTGAAATCGGGAGACAGTCTGGTCCAGACCCTCGGCTCGGGGGGTCTACCCTCGCTCAGCGAGAGCCGAACGGAGGCCTCGGATGCGGTGTACGAGAAGCTCACACAGCTCGAGAACGCGAAAGAACGGTTCTTCGAGGGTGAGGTCGACTCCTCGCAGATCACAGCGAAACAATCGGCGGTTCTCCTGTCGTACATCGACGACCGCATCGAGACGCTGGACAGAGACGCAACGACACAGCGCACAGTCGGCGGTGGCGATACCGGGGGGTCGGTCGCATCGGCGGCAGAGGCCGAGCGCGAGATTGCGAATCTGGAACGGCTCAGGGACCGAATCGAATCCGGCGAGGTGTCTGATTTTGTCTGGGAACTCGACTATCCAGCGGTGATGATGGACGGGGGGTTCGACATCGTTATCGGGAATCCACCCTACGTCCGGCAGGAGGATATCGTAGACCAGGCGATGAGTCCGGAGCGGTTGGAGCAGTTCTCCGGCGACGAGCGCACGAAACTGCAATCGGAGTACGAGGACGCGCTCCGGGCGTTCGTCCAGGACCGCTTCGACATCGAGCCGTACAGGACGAGTGACCTGTATCTTTACTTTTTCTTCCGGTCTCTCGACCTCCTCCGGGACAGCGGTACCCTGTCGTTTGTCACGTCGAACTCGTGGCTCGATGTCGACTACGGCATCCGACTCCAGGAACTCCTCCTCACCGAGGGGGAGATCCAGCACGTCCTCGAGAACAGATCACAGCGAACGTTCTCTGAGGCTGATGTGAACACGGTAATCTCTGTCGTGAACCGGGACCCGTCGGGGTACCTGTCGAACGATGTCGATTTCCTCGCGGTACACGAGGCCTACAGTCGGTTCATCTCGTCCGATACGATGGGGGCGGTGTTATCGGGAACCGACGGAGAATCAGCGGAACTCTCCTTCCAGGACCAGGCGTTGCACGTGGACACCGGCGAGCAGTGGCGCTCTGTCAGGCTCTCGACGGCAGCACTGTGGGAACTGGGGGATGGGACCACCTCACCGACCGGTGAGGGAGACAGCGAACGGTTACCGCAAGGCCGGTACCGCTCCGGGAAGTGGGGCAAGTTCACACGCGCACCCACTGTCTTCTTCGACGTGGTGGGTGGGACGGACCGGGACCTGTCGCGACTGGGCCAGGAGTGTCAGGTAAACAGGGGGACCAGAACCGGAGCGAACCAGTTTTTCTACCTTCCGAGCAAGTACTACTCCGCCCGCCCCGACGGTGACTCACTGGTACTGGAGTCGACGGGTGAGTGGCCGGACGAGGCGTACAGTCACAGGCTCGTGCTCCCGAGAAAGTACTGGATGCACGAGACAGCGGACGGCTGGGAGCCGAATCTGATACTCAAAACCTCGAAGTCCGTCGACAGTACTGTGTTCGGTCTCGACTCCCTGGAACTGGGGGACGGGCTCCGGTACCTGCTCGTCATCGACGACCCGAAGGAGGCTCTCGACGCCGACACGAGAGCCTACGTCGAGTGGGGTGAAACGTACGACCCGAGCCGAGACAACCTGGGCAGGAAGAGTTCGGGCTTCCCGTCCTCGGTCTCTACCCGCGGTGTCGACTGGTTCGATATGTCCGCCGAGCTCCAGCGCGGAGATATACTCCCGATGAAGAACGTAGACACACGTCACGTCTACTGGTTCCCGGAACAGCGAGCCTGGATCGACGACCGACTGCACGGTATCGAGGTTCCAGGAGACGAGGAGGAACGGCGGTTCCTCGCCGGAATCCTGAACTCGACATACGGCACACTCTCGTGCGAGGTGAACGGCCGTGTGAACCTCGGACGGGGTGCGCTCGACATTGCTACAGACGACCACGAGCGCACGCTGGTGCCGGTTCTCGATGACGTCGACGCGGATATCAGAGCCGAGATCGCCGACGCGTTCCGGACGTTCGGAGAGCGGAGCGTCACCTCAATCTTCGACGAACTGGGGGCAACCAACTCACGGGAGTTCTCCCTCGAGGACGTTGCCGACGACCGGTTCGAACTGGATTCGCTGGTGATACAGGAGCTTTTCGGGTTCGATCTCGAGACACACCGCAACGTCTACGAGGGGACACTCGACCTCGTCAGCCAGCGAATCACCAAAGCAGATAGCGTCTAATCACGTTGGAACCGGTTCGTGGGAGTCCAGAATGTATGTAATTCGTCGATACTCGTACTCTCCAATGATAGACTAAATAAATAAAGGTTATAAATCCAGGGTGTAGTTATGATATTATCCGACATGACACGAAAGACAATCGCCCGAAACTCGGGGAAATCGGGACGGGTGAACGTCTCCGGTTCCGAGCTCAACTCACTCGGAATCGGGATCAGTGACGAGATCATCGTCGACGCCGTCGATTCGAAAGCAGTCGCCCACGCCCTCATCGATACCAGAGACACCGACCAGTTCCTCATCGTTACC
>CAZFMN010000024.1:0-31808 GCA_964520075.1 uncultured Halobacteriales archaeon
GCTCACTCTGTTCGTCGCAGTCGGCGTCAGAAGTGGGTTCGAGCGGATTCGAACCGCTGATCTCGGCCTTGTAAAGGCCACGTCATAACCACTAGACCACGAACCCTATCGGAGGAAGACGACCCCGAGAAATAACAGTTACTCTTTCGCGCTCGGTCAGGCATCGGGGCCGAGCGTCTCGACAGTCCGGGTCTTCATCGGCTGTGACACGCCGTTCGGAACCACGACCAGCGGTTCGTCGACCACGTCGAGTCCCGCGAGCGCATCGAGCTGGTCTCGCACCGCCCCGGCCGGCGGGTCCGAGGTCCGCGACCATCTCGTCGGTGACGTGGTCCCGGGCCGCGTCGCGGTTGCCCGCACGCCGGGCGGCCGCGATGTCGTCGGCAACAGGATTCCGGTCGGCATGCCGCCACAGACGGCGGCCGAACTAAAAATCAGTCTCCTTCGGGTCCGCACCGGTCGCGGACAGACCGGGGCGACCCTCGCTGGCCGCGAGCAACAGCGCCCCGCGGAGGACGACATCGTCGCCGAAGCGGGTGAGCGCAATCTCGGGTGGGTCGTTCATCAGGTACCGGTCGATGCGCTCCCGTATCGGCTCCAGCACGAGGCGCTCGTTGTTGAGCGCGACGGCCCCGCCGACGGCGACCCGCCGGGGGGCAAACGCCTGCACGAGTGTCGCCACCCCCTGTGCGTTCCAGTCACCGATGCGGTCGACGGTCTCGGTCGCCAGCGGGTTGTCGCCGCAGGCGTCGAACACGGTCGCGGCCGTGCAGTCGTCGGTCAGCAGGTCGTCCTCGAACCCCTCGGTCTCCGCCAGTTCGGCGGCGTAGGCCGGCACGTTCTCGCCACCGGCGAACGCCTCCCAGTGGCCGTGACCGCCACAGCCACAGCGACGGGTGGAGTCGGGGTCGAGCGTGACGTGGCCCACCTCGGCGGCGTTGCCGGCCCGCCCCCGCAGGATGTGGCCGTCGACGGCGACACCGGCCCCGATACCACTCGAGAAGGTGACGTAGGCCAGGTTCTCCGTGCCGTTGCTGTCGTCGTACTCCGCGACGACGCCGGCGATTGCATCGTTGCACAGTCGAACGGGCACGTCGGGAAGACAGGACTCGACTGCTGTCCGGACCGGGATCTCCCGGAGGTCACACGCGAGGTTGGCGGTCTCGGTTATCACCCCTCGACCCACGTCGAGCGGGCCGAACGAGGCGATACCGGCAGCCGCTATCTGGGCCGGGGAAATCCCCGTCTGCTCGAACACGGCGGCGACCGCGGTCTCGACGCCGTCGGTGAACGCCTCGACAGTCGGCCCCTGTGGTGTGGGGTGGGCGACCTGTCCCACCCGGCCCGCGTCCGCGGTGGCGAGCGCACAGCGGAGGTTTGTCGCGCCGATGTCGAGACCGAGATAGTGGTTCATCTGTCGTTGACCAAACGGCCACCGGGTGTGTCGACACCCCCACGCCGGTGCTCGTTCACGTGTCTGATGTCGGGATTTCCAGTCTCGACACTATTGAAACCCCGGAATCGAACACGGACAGACACCGCCCGCCGACTGTGGAGCGCTCGACACGGGTGCACTGCCGCTCTGGCAGTCGAGTTCACGCCGACCCGCGTCCCCCAGGACCTCGAGCGGGGTTCGGTACCGGGGCTGGGCAGCGCCAGCGGGGCTCGAGAGCAGTCTCACGGACTGTCAGGTCGCCGTTCCGGCGGGGAGTGTCTCCGGTGCCGGGAGACTGTCGAGGACAGGTCAAGGTCACAGACTACCGCTGTTCGCGCTGTTCGACCTTGTTGAGTTCGATGAGCAGTCGAAAGATCGCCTTCACCAGGTTCGCGTCGACGTCGAACTGTTCGGCGTTCGCGCCGGCCCGCTCCATCACGCGGACCTCCTGTTTCTCGTCGGTGGTCGGGAGCCCCTGGTCTGCTTTCACCTCGGCGATGGTGTCGGCGACGTAGGTCCGTCGTGCGATCAGTTCGACAATCTCGCGGTCGATATCGTGTATCTCCTCGCGCAGCGCCGCCAGACCCATCTCCGCCGGCTCGTGCTCCGGCGGGTGTGTCTCCGTCTCTGTCTCGGTGGTGTCGGTCTCCTCAGACATCGGTCGTTGCCCCCGCCTGCTGGGTCCGTGTGGTGTGTACCTCGCCGTCGCGTGCGCGCCAGCGCTCCCGGACGGCCGCGAGTTCCTCACGCTCGCCGACGGCGGTGAAACTCGGGCCGGTGCCGGACAGCGAGACACCGGCGGCGTCGGGGAGTGCCTCGATTATCGGTGTCGACGGGAACCCGAGTGCCGCACAGAACGCGAGCCCGTTGACCGTCATCGCCCGGGTGTACGCACCATCGAGGGCGAGGTCGGCCACGAGTCGGGCGACCGGGGCGACGCGCCGGCAGGCCTCGACATCGGCCGCCGCGCTGTAGGCCCGGTCGGGGGGTGTCCAGACGACCACCCCCCAGTCGGGTGTCGCCCGGTCGAGCAGTTCGTCGGTCTCGTTGTCCGTGACCGTCACGCCGCCGAGCATACTCGCGCTCGCGTCGTCGAACGCGCCGGTGACGGTCACACCGGCCTCGCGGGCGGCCTCGACACCGATGCGGGCGGCCGCCTCCCGGGACAGTTCGTCGACCGCCCCGAGCGCGTCGAGTGTCGCCAGCACCGTCGCGTTTGCCGCCGCGCTTGAGGATTTCAGCCCGGCGGCCATCGGTACCTCGCTCTCCGTTCGCACGTGTCCACCCTCGCCGTCGCCGAACCCCCTGGTCACCCGCGAGACACACCCCTCGATCAGTCGCGTGTCCGCGTCCGGTGCACCGGCGACAGCCCCCGTCACACCGGGCTCGTCGGTCAACTCGACAGTCGCCGTCGTGTACATGTCGATGGCGAACGCGGCGCCACGACCCGTCGCGAGCGCGTTCAGGACCGTCCCTGCCGCGGGTGCAACAGCCGTCCCGTTCATACTCGCCATCCCGGACGCGAGCACTTAGTCTGTTGGGACCGGCGCTCGGACTCGGGTGTGTGGGTTTTTCTGTCCCCGGCGAGAGTCGACAGATATGGCAGACAAGGAGCCACCGATGACGCGGTTCCCGGTGCCCGACCGGGAGGAACTGCCCGAGGACCTGCGAGAGCGAATCGACCACGAGCGCGACCGGGCCGGCTTTCTCCCGAACGTGTTCCCGGCCTTTGCGTTCCGCCCCCGCCAGTTCCGGGCCTTTTTCGCGTACTACGACGCGCTGGTCGAGGAGTCGCCGCTGGCCCGCGAGGAACTCGAGATGGTTGTCGTCGCCACCAGCGGCGCGAACGACTGCCTGTACTGTGTTGTCGCCCACGGTGCCCTGTTGCGCATCTACGCCGAGGACCCCACGCTGGCCGAACAGCTCGCCACGAACTACCGCACCGCGAATGTCGGCGACGCCCACCGCGCGATGTGTGAGTTCGCCGTGAAAGTAACGAACAGCCCCGCCGAGGTGACCGACGCGGACCTCGAACGACTCCGCGAGCACGGGTTCTCCGACACCGAGATCTGGGATATCGCCAGCACGTCGGCACTGTTCAACCTCTCGAACCGGATGGCCCACGTCGCCGATATGCGACCGAACGAGGAGTTCCACGCGATGGGGCGGGGCGGAACCGACTGACCCCGGCGCGCTCGACAGACCCATCGGGACACTCCGACGGGAGAGTCGGTCGTCGCGGCTCCGGTCCTGCCGGGGTGCCGGGATACCGGAGACGAAATATTGACGTGTGGCACGCGTCGACCTACAGGCATCGATATGACAGCAGGCATCACCGGGGGAGAGTCGGTCGTCGCGGCGACGGATGTCCGGCGGACCTACTATCTCGGCGAGCCGGTGCACGCGCTAGACGGTGTCTCGCTGTCGCTACCGGCGGGGTCGTTCACCGCGGTCATGGGGCCGAGCGGGTCGGGCAAGAGCACGCTGATGAACGTGGTCGGCTGTCTGGACACGCCCGACGAGGGGTCGGTCGCGATCGACGGCCAGGAGATATCGGCACTCTCGGGGAGCGAGCGGGCCAGCCTCCGGGGGACAGAGATCGGCTTCGTCTTCCAGACGTTCAACCTGATGCCGCGGCTGACCGCCGCGGAGAACGTTACCCTCCCGCTCGTGTTCAACGACGACATCGGGGAGTCACGCGGGAAGCGCGCGGAGTCACTGCTGACCCGGGTCGGACTGGGCGACAGGCTCGACCACCAGCCGAGCGAGCTGTCCGGCGGCCAGCGCCAGCGGGTCGCAATCGCCCGGGCGCTCGCGAACGAGCCCTCGCTGGTGCTCGCCGACGAGCCGACCGGGAACCTCGACACCGACACCGGCGGGGAGATACTGAGCCTGTTCGAGGAGTTGCACGCGAGCGGTCGCACCATCCTGATGGTCACCCACGAGCGCCACGTCGCCCGACACGCCGAGCGTATCGTCCACCTCGTCGACGGACGCATCGAGGAGACTGAGCGTCCGGACTCCCCGGGGGAGGGTGCGGACACCGGAACCGGCCGCGGCTCCGGTGGTGTGGAATGAACCTCCGGGAGAGCCTCCGCATCTCCTGGCGGTCGATAACGGGGCACAAGCTCCGGTCGACGCTGACGACGCTCGGCATCATAATCGGTATCGGCGCGGTCATCGCGTTCCAGGTGCTCGGCGGCGGTCTGCAGGAGGACCTCATCGGCGATATCGAGCAGGAACAGGACCCGGTCATCACAATCCAGACCCAGGCCGAGGGTGAGTTCGGCCCGCAGACTGTCGCCACGAACATCTACACGGAGACCGACGTCCAGCGACTCGCGAACATCAGCAACGTCGAGTACGTCGCCCCCAACGCCGGACTGTTCGCCGAGGAGATAACCCACAGAGGTGACGATATCCAGGGCGGTATCGGCGGACTCGACAGCCGGTTCAGCGTCGCCGCGACCCGTGCCTCGCTGTTCGAGGCCTCACTGTTCAATCTGACCAACGGTACCGCGTTTACCGGCCCGGACGAGACTGTGCTGAACCGACCGATGCTCGAGATTTTCGAGGAACGGCCCGCGGTTGGCGACGAGTTGAACATCACCCTCGGGGGCGAGCGGGTACAAACGTTCACTGTCGTCGGTATCGTCGACGACAGCAGTGCCGGCCCGGAGCAGCCGAACGTCTACCTCCCGCTCGACCCGTACTATAACACGACCACCGAAACGTCCCGAGGGACCGAGGAACGAGTCTACCCCAGCATCCTGATCGGCGCGAGTAGCTTCCAGGAACTCGACGCCGTCCAGCGGGAGGCAGAGAGCTACATGCAAAACGAGTCCGACGCGGTCCAGCTGCTCGGTGACACCGAGGAGGAGCTCACGATAGCGGTCCAGACCGTCGAGGAGGCGATCGACCAGTTCACCGATATCCTCGACCAGATAACGCTGTTTCTGGGGGGTATCGCGGCAATCTCGCTTCTGGTCGGCTCCATCGGTATCGCCAACATCATGATCGTGAGTGTCACCGAGCGCACCCGCGAGATCGGTATCATGAAGTCAATCGGCGCGCGGCGGCTGGACGTCATCCAGCTGTTCCTGGTGGAGGCGCTCGTGCTGGGTATCATCGGCTCGGTGTTCGGGGTGCTCGCCGGGTTCGGGTTCGGGTTCGCCGCCATCTGGTGGCTCGGCTGGCCGATGGTCTACCCGTACGGGTGGGCACTCGTCGCCGTCGGTGTCGGCGTTCTGGTCGGTATCGTCTCCGGGCTGTACCCCGCCTGGCGCGCCGCCCGTGTCGACCCGATCGAGGCACTCCGCCGGGAGTGACCCTCGGCTTGCAGTTGTCCCCCGGAGACCCGACACACAGTCCGCCGACAGACCCACGAGCGAAGTTGTTTTAGGTGTCACGAACGGAGATACAACAATGACGGATGGGGATATCGACCAGTCGAAGCGGGCGACATTACGTCGTTTCGCCGCACTGGGAGCGGCCAGTCCGCTCGTCTCCATCGCGGGTGCCGGGGAGAGCAACAGCGACGCACGGGAGGCGATCGCCGGCTACGTCGCGGCCACACCCGGCGCTCACTTCTCGAAGATCCGTGACGACCTCAAGCTCGGGACCGGCGAGACCCAGCACCACCTCGGGGAGCTCCGGCGTGACGGTGCTCTCGAACACCGGAAGGACGGCGACTACAGCCGTTACTTTCCCGCCGACCGGTTCGACGAGTTCGAGCAGGTCGCGCTCGGCTATCTCCGCCGCGAGACACCACGGGGGATGCTCGTCGCCCTGCTCGAGAATCCGGACGCGACAGGGGCCGAACTCGCCGCCCGACTCGACGTCTCGCGACCGACGATAAGCAAGTACGCCGCCCAGCTCGACACCGCCGGTCTGCTCTCCCGTGCCGGATACACCGTCGAACAGCCCGAGCGGGTGTTGCTGTTGCTCGTCCGGTACGCCGAGTCCTTCGGTGTGGATGCGACGGAGCTAGCCGATACCGCCCCCGACCTCGTCGAGTACGACCCGGACCGGGGTTCGGGGCGGTAGTCTCAGCCGTCGAGCACCTGCCCCTCCTGTTCGGCGCGGCGCTCGATCTCCGCGGGGTCGACGCGGGTCGCGGGCGGGTCGCCCGTCGCGATGTCGAGGACAGCCGCGGCGAGCGGCACCGCCGACTCGCGCAGGTTCCGGCGGTCGAGTTTGTCGAACGTGTCCCCGTGGGTGTGTCCCCAGCCGCGGTCGTCGCTCCCGTCGGCGGCGGCCATCACGCCCGGCACACCCTGGCGGACAAACGGCCAGTGGTCGCTGTGTGGCGCGAGCGCTGGCTCGATGTTGACCGGGACACCCAGGCTGTCGGCGGCGCGCTCGAAGGGGTCGGGCAGGCCCTCGAACCCGTTCGTGTGCACCGCCAGGTCGCGCGAGCCACCGACGGCGTCGCAGTTGACCACCGCCCGTACCCGGTCGAGCGCCGCGTGCTCGACGTGGTGCCGGGAGCCACGCAGTCCCACCTCCTCGGCACCGAACGTCGTCAACTGCACCCCGACATCCAGGTCCTCCTCGACGCGGGCGAGCATCCGGGCAATCTCGACGACGAGTGCACAGCCCGCACCGTTGTCCCGTGCGCCCTCGGCGATGTCGTGGGCGTCGTGGTGGGCGGTCACCAGCACCACCTCGTCGGTCTCGGGACCGAGTCGACCCGAGACGTTGCCCGACTCCATCTGTTCGGCCCGGCAGTCGACCCGGAGTGTCCCGGACAGCTCCTCCCGGGCACAGCGCCGGACGAGTCGCGCGCCCAGTTCACGCGAGACGCCGATGCCGGGGACCGGGCGCGGTCCGTCGCGCCCGCCGATATCGCCGGTCGGCGGGAGACAGCCGGGCACGTGGTTGCGGAACAGAAAGCCCGCCGCGCCCGCCTCGATGGCGGCGTCGTACTTCTCGCGGCGGTGGATCCAGCGGTCGTGGTCCTCGGGGGTATCACTCGAGACGAGCGCCAGTTTGCCCTCGAGCTCCGTGGCCTCGAACTCCGCGGGTGTGCCGGTCCCGACGTCGACGAGCGGGGCGGTCACCTCGCCCGCCGGGCCGCCCGGTAGCGCGATCACCTCGTGTGTGCCACCGTAGCGCCGGTCGGGAAGCGAGAGCGCGCTGTCACCCCGCTCCCAGCCGGGGAACTCGAAGCTCTCGATACCGACATCGCGTGCGCCCGCCTCCCGGAGCGCATCCGCTATCGTCTCCATCGCCGCCTGCTCGCCGGCGCTCCCGGCCATGCGGTTGCCGATGTCGACGAGCGACTCGAGTGTCTCCCACGCCTGGAACCGGTACGCCCTGCCGATGACCCTGTCTGGCAACTCCATACTCCCCACTGTGTCGCAACTCACCTGAATCTTTGTGCTCTACCCCGTCCGCGCAGCCACCGACCAACAGCCGGTCGGTCCGGGCACACACCCCGCTCCTGGGGTCGGTGACCCCGGTACGGGTCACTCACTGGTCGTTGCTGTACCAGCCCGTATCCTCCCCGGTGTCGTCGTCGGTCGTCTCCTCGTCTCTACCGTCCTCCGACCACCCAAGTTCGAACCCGACCCGCAGACCGTCCGGGCCGGTCGTCGGCTCCTCGCGTGCCGCCCGAACCTCGAAGGTGGGGCGGGCCGGCGGGTGGAACTCGACCGCTCTGTCACCGGCTTTCAGTGTGACACCCTCGCCGCTCTCCAGACTGTTCGCGACCATCCGGAGATACGCCGCAACAGATGCCCGCGTCTGCTCGCTCTCGGAACTGAACAACACTGTCTCGTCCATGTGTGAGTGTAGGATACGTACACGTGTGAACTTTACTCTGCACGCGGAACATCGGTATCAGACCGACTCGCGGTGTCGCTCGACGACCTCGAGGTGCTCGTCCATCACGAGCGTGAGACGCCCGTCCTCGACGGTGACGACAACCGCGACCCGGAGGGGGTCCTCGCTCCGGAGCCGTTCCCGGTACTCGACACCCTGTGGACGCCGCCAGAACGCGATATCCCGGTAGTCGATACCCGCGTCGTCCAGCAGTGAGACGACCGCCGGATGGTCCGTCACGAGCACCACGGCCGTCGTCCGCACGACGTTTCCGCACTCCTCACAGGTGTGGGTGACAGTGACCCGCGCGTCGTCGGATTCCTCCAGCGGTCCGACGACCGCCCGGTCGAGTGGACCACTGCAGAGCGTGCAGAACCCGCGGACGATACGCTGCATCCTGGTGAGGGCGAACCGCTGGACGGTGTCGGGGTCCGTCCCGATGTCGTGTGTCTCGACGACGACCGGCGGCACGGACACGACGGCGTTCACCTGGCAGGTGTCACACTCGACGGTCATCCGTCCGTCCGTGTACCGGGCCTGGAGTGTGCCGGAACAGTCGGGTTCGGTGCAGTCGTCCATCTCCGTCGTGTCCAGACTGGTGTCGCCCCCGGTGTACACGCCGGAGACGGCGGCCCCGACAGCCCGTGCGCCCGCGTCCGTCAGCACGTACCCCCCCGCCTGGCTCCGGACGAACCGCGGAACGAGTCTGTCGAGGTGGTAGTTGAACCGGCCGGAGTCCTGAACGCCGACGCGCTCTCTGAGCCGCGAGAACGACACCGGCTCCAGTGTCGGACCGTGCACCGTCCCCAGGTCCTCGGTGTGTGCCGCCCACAGCGCACGGAGTATCCCGAACCGCGTCTCGTCCGCGACGGCACTGAACGCCTCCTCGAGTGCCTCCTCACCACCGGTATCGCTCATTGCGATAGCTGTTGTCGCCTCACCTATCAGACTGTCGGCCTCCCGGGGTCGCTGCGTCTGCGTCCGCCGGACTCAGACGGGTCCTGCCGCAACACCACTCGACTACCCCGGGACGCCCGTCGGGCCGAGACGACCGTCGGGCGATGTGTCACGAGCACCACAGTCGCCGTGACCGCTGGCACCCCGAGACGAGTGCCCCGCCGTCCGCGACAGCCACGACGCCGGCAGACCGGGTTTCGAGCCGGAGACCCACACACCCGGTTGTGCGTCGAGCCAGGCAGCAGTAAACTTATACCTGTCGAGAGAATAGTAAGAATTGGAATGTCCGACTCTGATAACAGCTCGGATGTCGTTGAGCGTGTGCGTGGTACCGTAGAGGGTGTCACACAGGAGGCAGAGGACGTCAGCGAGAAGGCACAGAAGGAGATAACGGAGGCCCTCGACGAACTCGAACAGCACGTCGAGAGTCTTCGCAATCAGGACGAGGGCGGCAAGGAGTAACCGCACGGGTCTGCGAACAGCACAGTCTCCGCCCGCTGTGTGAACTACCACGGGCGCGGTGGCCCGAGGCTCTTCGAGTCCGGACAGCGCCGTCACGTGGTGTCGTCGCGTCTGTGATCGACCACAGTGTGTGTCTCGTCGACGGTGAACAGCAGATGCTCGTCGTCGATTGTCGTCTCGACGGCCACCCGGAGGGGGTCCTCGCCCGTGACACGCTCCTCGGCCTCGGTGAGCCAGGTCTGCTCCCAGAACGGCACCGTCCGGTAGTCGACGCCGGCCTCGTACAGCAGCGACACGGTCACCGGGTGGCCGACGAGGGCACTGCGGGCACCGGTCCGCCAGGTTTCGCCGCAACTCCCACACTCCAGTATGTAGTCGACGGCAGACTCCCAGACGGGGTCGTGGTCGGGGTGTGACCGGGCGGGTGTCGCCGTCACCGGGCCGTCACAGAGCTGGCAGAACCCGCGGTTGTTCCGCTCGAGCACCAGTTGCGCGTACCGGCCGGCGACCTCCGGGGCGCGCTCCCGACTGTGACTCTCGACGATTATCGGCGGCGCCGAGATCAGGTTCCGGCGGTCGTCACAGCTGTCACACTCGAACAGTGCCTCCCCCTGCTCGTACTGTGCCTCGATACGGCCGTCACAGTCCGGTTCGGGACAGTCACTCACCGGCGTCGGGTCCAGCGTTGTGGTGTCGGCGTCTGTGTAGGTCCCCGAGACCGCGTCGCCGATGAGTTGCTCGCCGGCGTGGGTGAGCGCGTACTCGGCGTCGTCCTCGCGGACGAACTCGGGCACGAGTTTCCCGAGGTGGTAGTTGAACCGACCGCCGTCCTCGACACCCGCCCGCCCCTGGAGGTCGCTGAACGCTACCCGCTGGTCACCCTCCAGACGGGCGCTCCACAGCGCCTGGAGGATGTCGACCCGCGTGTCGTTCGCGATGAGTCCGAACACCTGGTCGAGGTCGCCCATCGTGTCCGCGTCGCTCGACATACACACCGGTTGTCGGTCACGGAACTAATCAGTTACCACGGGCACACTCGACCCGACACCCGAACCGAAGATATCTTCTACCGAGCGACGAACAGAAATACAGTTCTCCTAATATATAACTGGCACCGTCACGTACCGTGCGGTGTCACCGGAGGTAATCAGAGATGCACGAGTTCGCACCCGTTGTGGTATCGCTCGCGGTAATCGCTGGCGGCATCGTCGTCGAGTGGTACATCGAGCGTCTGGAGCCGTTGCTCTCCGTCTCACAGCTGACGAAGACACTCGTCCTCGGCGTGGCGCTGGGCGGTCCGTTCGTGCTCGAGGACCTGGGTCTGCTCCCGGCTCCCGACGGTTGGGGCCTGGTCGCGGCGCTCGCACTCGTGCTGGTGCTGTACGTACCCGCCACCCGACTGGTCGGGGTCCCCGGTGGTATCGGGTCGAGCGGCGACGGCGCCAGTTGCTGAGACGGGCCCGGCAAACGGCACCGGCGGGCAGAGACCGCCGGTGTTCGAGACGTCCGGGTGAGTCGAGGTTCACGGGCGGTCCCGCGGGGGAGTCTGTCGGCACCGCCCACTCGTCTGGAGTCTGTCGACACACGGCTGGCGGTCACACCCGGAAGTACAGGTGGTGGTGGTCCCGACAGCCGGGGTTGAACGCCGCGCCACAGGACGGGCAGCTGTCCCCGCCGCCGAGGTAGGTCTCGGCGCTGAACGGGGTGTGACAGCGCCCACACAGCACCGCCCGCTCGTCGAACCGGTCGCGGGGCAGTCGCTCGGGGTCGTGGTCGGTGGTCTCGGCGTGGCACGCGGCACAGGGGTAGTAGGTCCCACAGCAGTCGAACCGGAGCGCGAGCACGTCCACCGTGCTGTGCCAGTGTCGACACCGGGTCTCCCCGTCGACGGCGACACCCCTGAGCGGCACCGCGAACCGGCTGTCTGTCGCCGGTGCGTGTGTCGTCCGGCAGTCGGTCTCGTTCCGGGGCTCGTCTGTCACGTCCGCAGTCACACGCTGGAGGCTCCTGACTCTGTCGTCGTGTCCCCGAGTCGCCGGAGATTTATCCATCGGTGTCGAGATACGGGGCGATGGACAGTCGGCCGAACGTGATTCTGGTCGTGCTCGACACCGTCCGGGCCGACCGCGCCCGCGGGTACGACCGGGAGACGATGCCGACGCTCGAACGGTTCGCCGACGAGGGGACCGTGTTCACCGACGCGGTCACACAGGGCTCGTGGTCGGTGCCCGCACACGCCTCGCTTCTCACCGGGCGTTACCCGGCGGCACACGGGGCGACGACACTCCGCCCGGTGTTCCGCGCCGAGCCGACACTGCCGGGGTTGCTCCGGGCGGCCGGGTACGACACCTGCGCCGTCTCGAACAACCGCTACATCCGGCCGATAACGGGGTTCGCCCGCGGGTTCGACACCTTCGAGATGCCGGCGGGACGGACGGCCCCGCGGCGGGTCGCCGACCTGCTCGGGCCGGCCGTCAACCGGGTCGCGAGCAGTCCGGTACGGTACGGGTTCGAGCGACTCCTCGATAGCAACCGTGCACGCGACGGGCTCACGACGAGTCCCACCTCGCACACGACGAGTCCCGCCTCGCACACGACGAGTCCCGCCTCGTCCTCGGCGGACGGCCTGGTCGACAGTGTCGAGGAGGTGCTGGACGCGGCGTCGGCACCGTTTTTCCTGTTCGTCAACCTGTTCGGCGCACACCTGCCGCGCTCGCCGGCCCCGGAGTACGCCGACCGGTTCGTCGACGACAGCCTGGCCGACGCCCCGGTGGTCACGAACGAGCGGGCACACAGGGTCGGGACCGGGATGGACGAGCGCGGGTTCGACCGGCTGAGCCAGCTCTACGACGCGGACCTCCGGACGGTCGACGACCGCCTCGCGGCGCTTCTCGACCGGCTGTCGGCCGCCGGCGTCCTCGAGGGGTCACTGGTCGTCGTCGTCTCCGACCACGGCGAGCACCTCGGCGAGTTCGGGCTGGTCGGGCACCAGCACAGTGTCTTCGACCCGGTCGTCTCGGTGCCACTCGCGGTGCGGTTCCCCGGTAGTGGCCCCGACAGGGTCACCGACCCGGTCGAGACGCGGCGGGTCTTCCACACGGTGCTCGACGAGACCGGTGTCGAGTCCTACCCGGAGCAGTCCCTCTCCTCGGGGCGGGGTCAGGCGGTCACGCGCGGCGCGTTCTACACGCCGATGGTCGACGTGACGGCGCTGACCTGGGGGGGCCGACTCCGCCACGACCGGCGACTGCTGGGCGAGACGCTCTCCTTTGCCCGGACCGGCGAGCACAAGCTCGTTCGATTCGACGGCGCGGAGTGGCTGTTCCCGCTCCCCGAGGACGGCGGGGTGTCGTTGTCACGCGAGGACGGCCGACAGGCCTACGAGCGCCTGACCGGTGAGATACCCTGAGACGCCGTCTCCCCGTGGTCCCAACTTCGGTCCGGTGGCGCGTCTCTGGCCCGGCACCGCACCACCGGTCTTTTGTGTGTCGGGTGACCACCGGCAACGCATGTCGCTGTTTCCCGCGGAGATGCAGACCGACCGACTGCGCTACGAGCAGGTCACCCCGGAGACGCTGGACCCACTCGAACTGTACGAGCACGTCAGAGCGGGTGCCCCGCACATCGAGGAGATAACGAGATACGTCACCTGGGAGCCGTACGACCACCCGAAACAGGCCGTCGAGTGGATACAGGAGTGTGCCGACAGCTTCGAGACGGGCGAGGGTGCGACCTACGCGCTCCGCCCGCGCGACGGCGAGCGGGCGGGTGAGTTCGCCGGTATCGCCGGGATTCACCCCGACTGGCGGCGCAGACGCACCAGCCTGGGGACGTGGCTGTGCAAGCCGTTCTGGGGGCGTGGCTACTCCGGCGAGCGCGCCGGACGGATGCTGGAACTGGCCTTCGACCGACTCGACCTCGACCTCGTGACCGTCTCGCACGACCCGGCGAACGAGAACTCACAGCGTGCCATCGAGCGGTACGTCGACCGGTTCGGCGGGCACCGGGAGGGCCGCATCCGCAACGATACCGTGATGAACGGTGAGCCGCGCGACTCGGTCCGGTACAGTATCTCCCGCGAGGAGTGGCGGGCGGCGACCGGACGACGAGGATGACCGCAAGATATATCCCCCTCTCAGAGTGAACTCAGGCAACACCGTGGTGACCGCCCGATGAGTACACCATCCGCCCTCCACTCACGAGCGGCCAGTCTCAGACGGCGTCTCGACCCGGTCTGGCGCCGGGTCCGTGCCCGGTTCGAGGTCGACACCAGGGCGCTGGCCGCCGCCCGCATCCTGCTCGGCCTGACACTGCTCGGCGACCTGCTGTACCGCGCACTGTACTTCGAGATGTTCTACACCGACAGCGGGGTGTACCCGCTGTCCACGGCCGAGGTGAGCTACACACAGTTCAACGGCTGGTCGCTGCATCTCCTCTCCGGGGAGCTGTGGGTCCAGCAGCTGCTGTTCGTCCTGGCTGGACTGTTCGCGGTGGCGTTCATCGTCGGCTACCGGACACGACTGGTCGGGTTCGTCTCGCTGGTGCTCCTGTTCTCGCTACACGGGCGGAACCCGGCCGTGCTGAACGGCGGGGACCGCCTGCTGCGGGTGCTGTTGCTGGTGATGCTCGTGGCACCGATCGGCGAGCGCTGGTCGGTCGACGCACTCCGGCGTGGTTCTGCCCGGAAGACCGTCGCCAGCTTCGGAACGGCCGCCCTGCTGGCCCAGCCGCTCGCCGTGTTCACCGCGAACGCAATCGAGAAACACGAGGGCGAAACCTGGTACACCGGTGACGGGCTGGAGATCGCGATGCGCAACGACACGATGAGTATCTTCCTGGGGGACGTTCTCACCGAGTTCCCCGGTCTGATGACGCTGCTCAACTACATGTGGATCGGGCTCCTGGCGGGCTGTGTCGTGCTCCTGTTGCTGCCGGTTGGGCGGGTGCGCGCGCTAGCCGCGCTCGCGTACCTGGGTGCGTTCGCCGGTATGGGGCTCACGATGTCGGTCGGTGTGTTCCCGTACGCGCTGGCCGCGTCGGTCATCCCGTATCTCACGCCGCCGTTCTGGGACCTGCTGGCCCGGTTCGTGCCGCGGCGCTGGACCGACCGGCTCCCGGATGCGTCGTGGCTCGGTCCGCTCGGCCGCTCGCCGCTGGAACACCGACTTCTGGACCGGATCCGGAGCGCCGGCTACCGGTCTGTCGCCGGCTACACCGCCGCCTACGCCCGGTCGCTCCTGACCATCGCCGGCCTGCTGATGCTGGTCTGGATTGTCCTGTTCACCGCGGTCGACCTCGGCGAGTACGAGATCCCCGGCGAGGACAGCCAGCTCGACCAGCAGACATGGGGGCTGTACGCACCGGACCCCTCGGAGGGGTACAGCTGGTACATCACGCAGGCGGAGCTGTCGAACGGCTCGGCGGTCGACGCACTCGACGGCGGCACCGTCACGTTCGACCGACCACCCGACGCCGCCGACGAGTACGACAGCTTCCGCCACCGGAAGTACCTCCAGACCGTGCGCAGCTCCGGCACCGGCACTACCGGGCAGATCTCGCTGAGCTACATCGACTGGGCCTGCGAGCAGGCCACCGCGAGGTACGGCGAGACCGTCGAGTCGGTCGAACTCTACCAGATGTACCAGCCCAGCCCCCTCGACGGGAGTTTCGACGAGGAACCCTCGAAGATCAGTATCGTCTCCGACACCTGCGGAGGGTGAGGAGAGGAACGACTGTCGCCCGTATCCGGTGCTGTCGACCCGACGACCCCCGTTCTGGTGACCCGACGCCGGTGTCAGGGCGGGTTGGGGGACAGCGTCAGTCTGTAGTAGCCGTCGGAGCGACCTGACGCGTGGAACGACCCGGACAGTGACCGCGGCGTACTCGCTGGCGCGGGGAGGATGTCAACCCCCCTCGGCCTCTGCAACCGGCACCCGGGTATCACCGTACGCGACGACGAGACGGCGGGTCCCATCCCGTTCCTCTGTCGTGACTGTCAGCGGTTCGTTCGGTATCGACCCGTTCACGTCGACGGTCCGGGTCTCGTCGACAGCGGGGACCGCAACGGAGTCGACGGCCGCGCCGTCGCGGGAGAGGCGCAGTCTGAACCCCCCAGAGGCCGGGACGACGGTCAGGTTGTGACCGGCGACGCGGGCGTCGGCGCGCCTCGGGTCGGACCGGAACGCTTGGACCCGCCGGTCGTCGTGCTCGAGTGCGACCGTGTAGACGCTGTCGTTGCCGACGACCCGCCAGCCGGTCCGCTCGACGTCGACCACCTCGCGCCAGCCGATACCACCGACGGTGGCCGTCGCGGAGCCGTGGTGGGCGAGCTGTCTCGGCCGCACCACCGACGACCAGATGTCGCGCTGCTCGCTGACGACGATGACACCGCTGTCGTTGAACGATGCTCGCCCGTGAGGGACGCCCTCGGCGTAGGTGACGGTGTAGTCCGCGATAGTCAGACTGTCGGTGTCGGGCACCGGCTCCTCGTCCATTCCGGCCAGATTCGCGGGCAGGCTCAGCAGTGCGATCAGCACGGTGACGGCGACGACGCCACCGACGACCACACTCCGGAGCGTGACCGGTCCCACGAGCTGTCTGTCCTCGACGGACACCATCGCCACGATGACGACGGCGAGAAACAGCACGAAGATGACACCGACCCCCTGCCAGCGGGTGAACGTGCCGCCGCCACCCGTCGCGAACGACCAGAGGTTCCTGACCAGCACGACCAGCACCACCGCGAGCGCGAGTCGCCCGACGTCGGGCCAGCGGTCGCGCCGCCTGAGCAGGACGAACGCGACGAGCGTCCCCAGCAGGAACCCGACCAGATGCGCCTGCACGTTGACCCCCACCCACGACGGCGGCCCCGGCACACCCGGTGACGTGCTCACCTGGAGGATGGGTGTCTGCAGCGCCCTGAACACCACGGTCACGCCGCTCAGTGTGACCATCGCGACGACCGTCGCGAGCGGGAGCAGCATCACCGCCACCCCGAGCAGGAAAAACACCGTCCCGGAGTAGCCGAGCGACCAGCCACTCGCCAGCAGCGAGGTCAGCAGGCTCACCCCGACGATTCCGAGCGGGAAGAGGAGCAACGCACGCACCACCGGCCGGGCGAAGGGTCCGCGCTCCGTGTTGTCTGGTCCCGCCGCGCTGACCTGCCGGTCGCCCCCGGAGGGAGCGGGCGACGGGGGGTTGTGGACGGTCCCTGTGGGTCGGGCGGCGGTCGACTGGTCGGCCTGGCCGGTCCCCGGGTGCCGGGCGTCGCGACTCCCGGGCGGGTAGTGACCCCACGCGTACTCGACCAGCGGCGAGAGCACGAGCGCCCCGAGCAGGTTCCCGAGCAGGTGTCCCGGACCCGCGTGTGTGAACCCCGCGGCCAGCATCCCGAGCACGTTGGAGTACGACCAGCTCCGGAACGGCAACACCACCGGGTCACCCCAGCTCTCGATGCCGCTCTGGACGAACAGGTAGACAGACACCACCAGTGCCAGCGTCACGAGCGACCCCCACGGCACCCCCAGCACGAACCTGTCTGTGAGTGTCTCCCACCAGCGACCCCGGCCGTCGACGTGCCAGACGTACCCGACCACGACCGCGAGCACCAGCAGTATCCCGACCCGCAACGCCGTCTCGAGGAGCATCGTTTCTGGGGTCGGTACGAATGCACCTGAGTTGTTCGGTCTGGCCCGCCATCGCGAGGAGTTCGGCGGCGAACGGACCGGTATCGTCGGCGAGGAGACCGTCTGCGGCACACAGTTCGCGACAGTAGCTGACCGGCCGACCCGACACTGGGTCTGTTGACTCGTCTCGGTCGACTCCCTGTGTCCGTCTACTGCTGTGAGGTCACAGGTGCCGTGTGTTTTAATAACGCGGCGTCGTACCCAGGATGATGACATCCGAGACGAGACAGAACACGTTGCTGGACGCGTGGACAGAGACCACAACACAGTGGGTCGAGAGCGTGGTCGCGGCCAACCGGACGGTGATGGCCGCGTTCAGTGTCGCCCCGCCCGAGGAGCCATCCACGGGTCAGGGCGATACCGGCGCGGAAGACACCGACGCGGAAGCGACCGGGGTCGGTCCGGGTGGTGACGCGCCGGCGTGGGAGACGGAGGTGACCGCGGAGCGGCGGTCGGAGCTGGAGGCGGGAGACCGGTTCACGTTCACGAAGACACTCACCGACGAGGACGTCAGCGCGTTCGCCGGCGCGAGCGGGGACACGAACCCGTTGCATCTCGACGAGGAGTACGCCGAGGAGACCCGTTTCGGGGGGCGAATCGTCCACGGGACACTCGTTGGAGGGCTCATCAGCGCCGCACTCGCGCGGATGCCCGGTGTCGTCGTCTACCTCTCGCAGGAGACCGAGTTCCGGAACCCGGTGCCGGTCGGCGAGCGGGTCACAGCCGACTGCGAGATTGTCGAGGAACTGGGCAACAGCCAGTACCGCCTGACCACGGTCGTCCGGCGCGGCGAGACGACAGTCGTCGACGGCGAGGCGGTCGTCCTCGTCGACGACCCACCGGCGGAGTGACGTCTGTCGACCCGCCGGCGGAGTTACCGGAACTGTTCGACGTCGGCGGTGACGTGGATGCTGTCGGGGTAGTCCCGTTCGGCCAGTTCCCGGGCGAACTGGTTGTGGTCGACAATCTCGAGGGTTCGGGTGTAGACGGTGTACCGCCAGGGGTCGAACGTGCCCTGTTCGATGCCCTTGTGCTGTGGAACGCTGTACCGGGTCGGCGGTTCCGCGTGCGGCCCCCTGAGTTCGACGCCCTTGCGCTCGGCCTGGTGTTTGAGCTCCGAGACCACCGAATCGAGGTGGTCGACGTCACCGCTGCTGAACGTGAGCCGAGTCAGGAACGGCATACTCCCACGTTGACGGTCGCTCACTAAACCTGTTTGCTTCTCCCCGCGGTCCGGCCGACGGTGACGTGAACCGCGAGATGCTCGACACACCGACGACGCGGCGGGGGACGAGTCCGCGGATGGACCGTGCGTTCCACATCTCGCGGAAGTCGGCCCAGCGGAGCAGTGCACAGGTCATCACGCCGGGACAGCGGAGGTTCCCGGCGAGCCAGACCGGCAGGCCGGCGACCGCCCGCGAGAGTGGTCGGCGATGTCGAGCATACTGTTCTCGACGAGCAGGGGCAGGGAGACGGGCACACCCCCGACGAACGACTCCGCCACGTCGCGGGCGGTGTCGCGCTCGATGCGCTCGCCGAGGAAGCTACTGCCCGGCAGCCACTCCACGGATGCCCCACGTCGGCCACCTCCGACCGCTCCGCCCCGGAGTCGACAGTCCGCCCGAGCGCTTCGAGTTTGTCGAGAACCTCCTCGATCAGGGACTCGTCCGTGTTCGGAGCCCGGGTCGTGCGATGTGTCGGCGATACAGATACCAGACGGCGGGGCTCTCTCCCGACCACTGGTGTCGGACCCGTCCAGAGCGCGAACGGCGCGACAGTGGCGTTTCCAAACTGTTTTGTCCGGGCACCGGGCTACGGTGTGGTATGACAGTACGTGCCGGAATCCTGGGTGCGACCGGGGCGGTCGGACAGCGACTCGTCCAGTTGCTCGACCCGCACCCGGAGTTCGAGATCGCGGCAGTGACCGCGAGTGACACGAGCGTGGGGCAGTCGTACCGCGAGGCCGCGAAGTGGCGCATCGACGCGCCGATCCCCACAGAGGTGGCCGAGCAGTCGGTCACGCACACCCGCCCCGGTGCGATTCCGGACGATGTCGGTATCATCTTCTCGTCGCTGCCGTCGGATATCGGCGCGGCCGTCGAGGGGCGGTTCTGCGAGGCGGGCTACGTGGTCTCCTCGAACTCCTCGAACGGACGGGCCGACGACGACGTGCCGCTCGTGATTCCGGAGGTGAACCCCGACCATCTCGGACTGCTGGAGCGCCAGCGCGACGAGCGCGGTTGGTCGGGTGCGCTCGTGAAGAACCCCAACTGCTCGACCATCACGATGGCGCCGCCGCTCGCCGCAATCGAGGATGCGTTCGGACTGGAGCGTGTCACCGTGGCGACCCTGCAGGCAGTCTCCGGGGCCGGCTACTCGGGGGTCACCTCGATGGAGATACTCGACAACGCCATCCCCCACATCGGCGGCGAGGAGAACAAGATGGAGACAGAGTCACGGAAACTGCTCGGCGAGTTCGACGGTGCGACCGTCGACTGGCACGATGCGCGGGTCGACGCCTCCTGTAACCGGATTCCGACACTCGACGGCCACCTGGAGAACGTCTGGACCGACACCACGGAACCGGTGACGGTCGATGTCGTTGCCGAGGCGATGCGGGCCTACCCCACGCTCGACCTGCCGAGCGCGCCAGACCAGTTGATACACGTGTTCGACCGGCCCGACCGGCCACAGCCCCGTCTCGACCGCACCCGCGAGCAGGGGATGGGTGTCGATGTCGGCGGTCTCCAGACTACCGATGGCGGCGTCCAGTTCGACTGTCTCGCACACAACACCATGCGCGGGGCTGCCGGGGCGTCCGTGCTGAACGGTGAACTCCTGCTCGAACAGGGCTACATCTGAGCTACCGCCCGAGCAGAACAAACAGAACGTGACCGAGGGTGAACAGGACCGACCCGAAAAGCGACAGCGTGAACACCAGTCCGGAGACGAGACACAACCCCCCCAGCAGTATGATTGGCGTATTCACGAGTAGTGTGCCGAGAAACGCCGCCAGTGTCGTCAACACGACCAGCACCACGAACGCGAGGACCACGATTGCCGCGAGCAGTTTATTACCGAGTGTCGGCAGCGTTTCCGTGAGCAGTTGATCGAGAAACGCCGGGAGAAAGTTGAAATCCAGGTCCGTCCGAAACAGGTTCGCGTTCGGCATCTGTGCCGCGCCGTCGGTGTTCAGGGTAACGAACTCGCCTATCGGTCTGAACCTGAGTGGGCCGAGGGCGCTCCACAGGAACGAGAACAGGAGAAAGGTGAGACCGGAGACGACAGACAGGGCGATGAACCGCTGTGCGGAGTCTCGCAGACCCGTGGTGTTCACCGGCTGCATCTCCGGTTCGTCACCGCCCGAGACCGGACTGTTTCCTGTGCTCGACTGCACGCTGCCTGACATAGTTGCCGGTTGTACCGACCGGTACTAAATGGTTGTGTTGTGCCCGGCGGTCACGGTCGGTCCGAGTCGGGCTCTGCCCCGTCGACAGTCTCCGCATCGGTGTCGTCCTGTCCGCGCCTGTAGTAGTACAGCGAGACGATGTAGACACCGGCGGCGAGATAGAACAGCACCTCGATGACGAGGTCGCTCTCGATGACGGTGACGGCCTGGTAGACGAAAAGCACCATCAACACCACGAGCAACACCGCGTAGGCGTTTCGGGCGGCAAGTGTCGGCGGCGTGGCCTCGACCATCGGTTCCCCGTACGGGGTGGTTTCACTTATCCTCACGGGTCGCCCCGGACTCAACCGATACGGCGCCACTCGGAGCCACACCCCGGACAGGAGCGAATCTGTCCGACCTCGTCGGGGTCGTCCTCCGTCTCGAGGGTCTCCCCGCAGGCCGAGCACCGCAACCGCTCGTAGGTGTCCTTCTCCAGGTCACCGGCGCGCAGCCCCTTTCTGACCGAATCCATACACGACCGTTGCAGGTGAGGGGATTTAAGACCGGCGCGGTCGGCCCGGACCGCGCTCCTTTTTATCGCACAGACCAACCAGTGGTAGATGGAGTACGTCCAGGAGACGATTACAACGTTGCACGCGTACGACGACGTGAACCCGCCGGCGCCGGTGGACCGGGCGGCGGTGGTGGTGCCGCTCACGGGCCAGGACTGCGAGACGCCGGCCGCCGAGCAGGTGTTCTCGACGCTCGCGGCGGTCGGTCCCGGGCGGGTGGTCGTCGCACTCCGGTCCGACCCCGGTGGGGTCGGCGACGCCGTCGACTGGCTCCGGGGGTTCGACCTTCCGGTGACGGTGCTGTGGTGTGACGCCCCCGCCGTCGAGACGGCGCTGACCCGGGCGGGACTCGCCGGGGACGGGACCGGGGGGAAAGGACAGGACGTCTGGCTGGCGCTCGGACTGGTGTGCGACGCCGAGTACGTCGTCGTCCACGACGCCGACGCGACGAGCTACGACCACACGCACCTCCCGCGCCTGCTCTTTCCGCTCGCGAACGGCCACGAGTTCTCGAAGGGGTACTACGCCCGCGTCGAGAACAACCGCCTGTACGGTCGGCTCTGTCGGCTGTTCGTCCGCCCGCTCGTGCGGACACTCGCCACCGACCACGGGGGCGACCTGCTCCGGTATCTCGCGGCCTTTCGCTACCCGCTCGCGGGCGAGTTCGCGGCGACCGGCGACCTGGTCCGGTCGCTCAGACTGCCGCGTGACTGGGGCCTCGAGGTCGGCACACTCGGTGATGCCTTCGCCACCGCCGGAGTCGCGGGCACCGCACAGGTCGACCTCGGCACCCACGAACACGACCACCGCCCCGTTGCCGGTCACACCGGACTGGGGAAGATGGCACACGACGTCGGCCGGACCCTGTTCACGGTCCTCGAGGAGCGCGGTATCGATATCGACTACGGCTCACTCCCCGACCGCTACCGGGACCGCGGTCGTCGACTCGTCGAGCAGTACGCCACGGACGCCGCGTTCAACGGTCTCGACCACGGTATCGAGGCCGAGCGTGCACAGGTGGACCGCTACGCCGGGGCCATCGCTCCACCCGACGCCGACAACAGACTGCCCGCCTGGCGGTCGGCCCCGGTCGACCCCGCCCGCATCGCCGAGCGTTCCGCCGACGCGCTCGCGGGAATCGGCGCGACCCCCCGGTGACGACCGCGGCGGGAAACAGATATACCGGTTCGGACACACCGACCCACATGGACGTCTCCGGGGACGAACTCGCGGGCGTGGTCGACCTGTTCGGCGCACTCACCCGTGACGAACTGGGAACCGGGCTCGCGGAACTCGCGTTCAAGCAGGGCGAGGCGTACGACCCCGACGGGTTCGGCTCCGACATCGAGCGGGCACTCGAGGGGTACCACCTGGTCGAACTCGACGCCGATACCGTCGACACCGACGACCCGGTGCTGGTCCCCGGCCCCGGCGCGTTTCCGGCACTCCCGCCCGGCGCGGCGGACCTCCTGCACATCCTCGAGGTCGAACACCGCGAGGTCGACCGCGCGACGGCCGGTGCGGCGACTCTCGACCGGTTCCGCGCCGACGCCGCCGCGGCCGTCGACTCCGGCGACCCCGAACGGGTCGAGCGCCTGCTCGACGTGAGCTACGAACTCGAGGCGTGGGCCGATGTCGACCTCTCGGCCGAGCGCGAACACCTCGACAGCGTGACCTGAGACCGCTCCGGTTCACCCTCGTCGTGTCGTGTCCGCGCCGAGGTCGGCGAGCACGTCGAAGAAGTTCGGAAAGGAGACGTCGACGTGGTCGGCGCCGGTGACAGTCGTCTGTCCCTCGGCGACCAGCCCGGCGACAGACAGCGCCATCACGACCCGGTGGTCACGGCGGCCGTCGACGGTCGCACCTTCGAGGTCACTCGCGCCGCCGTGGACCAGGAGCCTGTCCGTCTCCTCCTCGACGGACGCCCCGAGTCGGTCGAGCGCCGCTGCCATCGCGGTGACGCGGTCGGTCTCCTTGTAGCGGACGTGCTCACAGTCCGTGATGGTCGTCGTGCCGTCGGCGGCCGCACCCAGTACCGCGAGTGTCGGCAGCAGGTCCGGTGTGTCCGCGACACTCACCTCGATTCCCGCGAGGTCACTCCGGCAGACGGAGAGTTCACCCGCCTCGCGGTCCCACTCGACCGCACCGCCCATCCGGTCGAGCGCGTCGACGATCGCCTGGTCGCCCTGCGCGCTCGGCTGTGCGCCGGTGACAGTCACCGACTCCCCGGCGAGGGCACCGGCCGCGAGCAGGTACGAGAGCGAGGAGAAGTCACCCGGGACGGTGTACTCCTCGGCCCGGTAGGGCTGGCGACCCCGGACCGAGAACCCGCGGCCGGTCTGTCTCGCGGTGACCCCGAACTCGTCGAGCAGTTCCAGCGTGATGTCGACGTAGGGGGCAGATTTGAGCTCGGTCTGCAGCGCGATGTCGACACCGGCGTCGGTGGCCGCGCCGGCCATCAGCAGGGCGGTCACGAACTGCGAGGAGACGTCGCCGGGGATTGCGGCGGTCCCGCCGGTCATCGGGCCGCCGACCACCAGCGGCGCCTGCCCGTTCCCGCGGGTGCTGTCGGCGCGGCCACCGAGCTGGTCGACCGCACGCAGGAGCGGTCCCTGCGGGCGCGAGCGCAACGAGTCGTCGCCGGTCAGCACTGTCAGCCCGTCCGCGAGCGCGGCTGTCGCCGTCGCCAGCCGCATCGTCGTCCCGCTGTTCGCACAGTCAAGCACCGACCCCGGCACCGCCGGCTCACCCCCGAACCCCTCGACGACGAGGCTCCCCTCCTCCCGTTCGACCGAGCCACCGAACGCCTCGACGGCGCGCATCGTCGCCCGGGTGTCGGCGCTCACGAGCGGCTCGTGGACCGTCGCCCCGGTGCCGTACCCCGCCGCGAGGATCGCCCGGTGCGTGTAGCTCTTCGACGGCGGTGCCCGCGCCTGTCCCCGTAGCGGCGCCGGCGAGATCTCCACATCCATGCCTGGTGGTGGTCGTGTCGCCTCTTCAGGCTGTCGACCATCGCGGGCGACTGCCGACCGCCCGGGTCTCCGGAGAGCGTGCCACACCCCGCGCTCCCGCGGTCTGGCTTGTCCGGACCGTCGGCCAGGGACAGCAGAGACGAGAGCTGGCAGTTCGAGCGTCCACACTCAAAACGAGAGGTCGTCGCCGGGGTGGCGGAGGTCGATTTCGCTCGCGTGGACGGTCTCGGGGTGGTCGACGAGTCGGCGGTCGGTGACAGCGATCTCGTCGGGGTCCATCCACCTGTCGTGGTCGGGGTACCGCTCGCGCAGTGCGGGCTTCGCTATCCAGCCGTCGACGACAGCGTGGACGGTCTGTATCCCGTGCTCACCCAGGTTGGCCGCCATCGACCGGGACATACCCCGGACCGCGTGGCGCGCCGTGCTGTCGGTGAGTACCTGACGCGGAGTCTCCGTGCGAGCACACCCGCGCTCGACACGACCGACGCTGTACCCGACAGGGACTCCCGTCTGACCCGCGCGCACAGAACCGTGTCGGCCTGTATCCGCCTGTTTTAATATCTGGCCGGCCGTCTATACGACTATGAGTTTCGAGGAGATGGACGTCGACAGCATCTGGATGGACGGCGAGTTCGTCAACTGGGAGGACGCGGAGGTGCACGTGTTGACCCACGCACTACATTACGGAACTGGGGTGTTCGAGGGGGCGCGGTGTTACGACACCACGAGGGGGCCGGCCATCTTCCGGTGGGAGGAACACCTCGATCGGTTGTACGACTCGGCGAAGTTCTACGAGATGGAGATCCCCTTCAGCCGCGAGGAACTCACCGAGGCGACACTCGAACTGATCGACCGCCAGGACCTCGCCTCCTGTTACATCCGGCCGGTCGCGTTCTACGGGTACGACAGGCTGGGCGTGAACCCGGACGGGGTTCCGGTGCAGGTCACAATCGCGGCCTGGCCGTGGGGTGCGTACCTCGGCGAGGACGCCCTCGAGAACGGTGTCGAGGTGAAGGTGGTCTCCTGGCGGAAGTACAACTCCGACATGATACCGACGAACGCGAAGACGACCGGAACCTACGTCAACAGCGTGCTGGCCTCACAGGAGGCCACAAACAACGGCTACGTCGAGGGACTCCTGCTGAACCAGGAGGGGAACGTCGCCGAGGGGCCCGGCGAGAACATCTTCCTGGTCCGTGACGGCGAGATATACACGCCAGGGCTGTCGGAGTCCATCCTCAGCGGTATCACCCGCGAGACCGTCATCGACATGGCCGAGGAGCTCGGCTACACCGTCCACGACGGGATGACAATCTCCCGTGGGGAGCTGTACACCGCCGACGAACTGTTCTTCACCGGGACCGCCGCCGAGGTGACACCGATTCGCTCTGTCGACGACAAGCAGATCGGCTCCGGCACGAAGGGCCCGGTCACCGACGAGATACAGTCCGCGTTCTTCGACCTCGTCGGGGACGCACCCGAGGCGTACGAACACTGGTTCACGATGGTCTGATACTGCCGGTCTCCGGAACACACCGGACCATCGAGCACACCCGACGACGGTTTGGTCGACCCTCGTCGGTCTCACGGGTACGTCGGAAGCAGCGGTCCCGTTCGCGGTCGGTGAGAGTTGTCTCCGGTCAGAAAGGCCCGCCGGCAGGCGTCTCCGGGCGAGCACCGACCCGGGGAACTTTTGTCGGGCGACAGTAAACACAACCTGATGGTTACCCTCGTCAACGGCGTGTTCGGCGTCGGAATACTCGTCGGGGTGAGCCTGTGTCTGCTGGGGTACTACACGTACAGCAGGTGTGACGAGGTTGGGGTGACAGCGTTTGCCGTGTTCGCCGCGACACTGGGGCTCACCGCGGTGGCAGGTGGGGCGCTCGGTATCACGGGTGCGACCATACTGGACGGCGCCGAGGTGTGGTCGGTGGCCGCGCTCGCTGTGTGGGCGTTCTCGACGGTTCCCTGGGTGGTGTTCGCGGTCCAGTACACCGGCCGCCTGGTCGAGATTCGGCGGCGGACGGCCCTGCTTCTGGCCGTGCCACATCTCGGACTGGTGCTCGCGTTCGGCCGCATCCTGCGGAGCGAGCAGGTCACCCTCTCGAATCTGCTCATCTCGCTCGTCATCATATACAGTCTGGCGCTCGCACTCGTCGGGGTCTACCTGCTGTCGCGGACGACCTACACGTACGGTCAGTTCTCGGTCCTGCAGGGGGTGACACTGTCGGTCGCACCGCTCGGGACCCTGCTGATGCTGAACTCGCTCGGGATGCTCCCGAGTGACCTGGAACTGGTGAACGCCACGCTGTTTACCGGGACGTTCTCGGTTGTCGCGCTGGTGCTGGGTCTCGCGGTGGTTCGTCTGCGCGTGTTCGCCGCCTCGCCGGCCGCCGGAACGCTCGGCGAGCGGACGATGTTGCGCGAGACGGACGATATCGTCCTCGTGGTCGACAGCCTCGACCGGCCGCTCCGACTCAACGAGACCGCACTGGAGACACTCGGTGTGACCCGCGCCGAGGCGTTCGAGACCGACCTGTCTGCGCTGCTCGGCTACGACACCGACACGCTCCAGGAGCGGGAGACGGTCTCGCTGGACACCACCGAGGGGACACGCCGCTACGACCCACAGGTGTCGGTGCTCGCGCGGCAGGGGCGGGAACTCGGGGTGTTGCTGGACCTGCGGGACGTGACCGACCGCGAACTCCGCGAGCAGCGCCTCTCCGTGCTCAACCGTGTCCTCCGGCACAACCTCCGCAACAAGGTGGAGGTGCTGAAAGCCCGGACCGAGGTGCTCGACGAGGACCTCGACGGGGAGTACACCACCCACACCGAGACACTCGGCAGGACCGCGGAGGAGATCGCGGAACTGGGCCGTAACGCACGCCGCATCGACCAGGTCGTCGCGGAGGAGAGCCGCGAGACCGACCTCGACGTGGTGGCGACCGTCTCGGAGACACTCGAGGATATCGACACCGACGGGAGCGGTATCGCCGTCGGGTTCGACACGCCGGACCGACTCAGAATCGAGACCAACCGCCGGGCGCTGACCGCCGCGCTCCGGAGCGCGCTGGAGAACGCTGTCACGTACGCGGAGAGCGAGGTGACGGTCACGGTCGAGCAACACAGCAGGGGCTGTACGGTGCGAATCGACGACGATGGTCCCGGCATCCCGGAGGGGGAACTGGCCTCGCTCGACAGCGGCGTCGAGACACCGCTCCGTCACAGCACCGGACTCGGTCTCTGGCAACTGAAGTGGGCGGTCACCACCCTCGGGGGTGAACTCTCCTTCGACACGACCGACGGCACCACCGTCGAGATGACACTGCCCGACCGCGAACCCGGTGACTGACCGGTCACACACCGACGGCCGAGGCGGTCACACACCGACGGCCGAGGCGGTCACACACCGACAGCCGAGACGGTCACACACCGACGGCCGGGGCGGTCACACACCGACGGCCGAGGCGGTCACACACCGACAGCCGGGGCGGTCACACACCGACAGCCGAGACGGTCACACGGACCGGACAGCCGGACCCAAACTCACCGGGTGTCGAGGAACTCCCGGCCACGGCGTCGGCCGAGGTCCATCAGTTGCTCGACGAACCGGGGGCTCCGGTCGACCTTCGTCGTCGAGCGGAACCGTTCGCCCATCTCGATGCGGTGGATATCGGTCACGGAGAACTCCCCCTCGGGGAGTTTCCCGGTCTCGACCCAGTGGTTGACACGTCGTATCGACCGCAGCTCCTGGTTCAGCGAGAGGTTGCCCGCGAGTTCGTTCCGGCGGTCGGCGATCTCCTCGACGCTGGTCGGCTCACCGTCGAGTTCCTGCGGGTTTATCTGGACCACCCAGAGTTCGTCGGGCTTTCGCGCCGGCGGCTGTCGCATCAGGTCGTCGATCGGCGGGTTCTGCGAGAACTGTCCGTCCCAGTGGAGGTGGTCGTTTATTTCGACGGCTCTGAACGTGCCCGGCACCGCGGCGGAGGCAAGCACCGCGTCGACGGTCACCCCCTCGTTGACGAACGTCTCGAACACGCCCGCGTTTATGTTGACGGTCCCGACGACGAGGTCCGGGGCGCCGCGCTTGCACATATCCGGCACCGCCTCGAACTCGATGTGTGTCTCGAGCACCTCGCGGATGCGCTCCTTGCCGAGTTCCTGCCCCGGTATCTGGTACGGGCTCACCGTCGGGACCGGCAGCCCGCTGGCCTCGACCTGTGCGAGACCCGTCAGCCAGGCGTTCAGCAGACGGTCACCGGACCCGGTTGCGGACAGGTCCTCCCAGATGTCGCCCAGCAGTCCGGCGGCCGTGTCGGCATCGCCCGACACCAGCCCGTACCAGGTCGCCAGCGCGTTGAACGCGCCGCCGGAGGTGCCGCTGATACCGACGAGGTCGTACTCCGCCTGCCAGTCACACTCCTGCAGGAGTGTCTCCAGCACGCCGGCGGTGAACGCGGTGTGGCTCCCGCCGCCCTGGCAGGCGATCGCGACGTTGGTCGACTCGTCGGTCGTCCCGCTGTGTCCGGGCATCGCTCACTCGTAGGTGTGCGTGTACCCGCCGTCGAACAGCAGGTCCGCGCCGTTCAGGTGACCCGCGTACCCCGAGAGACCGAACACGAACAGGTTCGCCACGTCGGCGGGGGTCATCATCTCCTTCGTGCGGGCCTGACCCAGCATCACGTCCTCGACCACCTCGCGCTCGGAGATGCCGCGTGTCTCGGCGGTGTCACGGATCTGGTCGACCATCAGCGGTGTCAGCACGTACCCGACCGAGACCGAGAAACTCCGGAGGTCACCTGCCCCCTCGGCGGCGATCGAGCGGGTCAGCCCCCGCAGACCGTGTTTGGCCGTTATGTAGGGCGCCTTCGCCTGGGTCGCGTAGTGGCCGTGGACCGAGCACATGTTCGCGATTGCGCCGACCCCGTCGTCGGTCGCCCGGATGTGCGGGATTGCGCGCTTTGCGGTGTAGAACGGGGCACGGAGCATCAGGTCCAGGAGGAGGTCGTACCTCTCCATCGGGAACTCCGCGACCGTGTCGATGTGCTGCATCCCGGCGATGTTGGCGACGTATCGCAGGTCACCCTCCTCGGCGGCGGCGGAGACGACCGCGTCCACGTCGTCGTCGTCGGTCAGGTCCGTCTGGACCGGGTGGACACGACCCGGTGTCCCGAACGCCTCGGTGAACTCGACGGTCCGGTCGAGCCCCTCGTCGTCGATGTCGGCACCGACGACGGTGAGACCGTTCGCGGCGAGTGCGACCGCTGTCGCCTGCCCGATACCCGACGCGGCGCCCGTCACGAGCGCTACACTCTCCCCGGTGAACCGCGGGTCGTCCAGAACGAGCAGGTCCTCCGGTGTCAACTCCGGTGTGCTCACCTCGAACTCGTCGGTCATACACCCGTTTCGGGGGCGACACTGATAAACACGTCTCGATGGGGAGCAGACCGGACACGGGCTCGGAACCGAACCTCCAGACTGGATACAGAATCAGGGCCGAATCGGAGCACAGACCCGACACGGAGTCAGAGTCGGAACCGGTCCGGAGTTCAGGGCCAGTCGTCGTGGGTGTCCTCCTGTGGCTCGACCGGCGCGGTCTGTGTCGCGAGCTGCCAGTCGGCGGCGTCAGCGGCGGTTTCCACGTCGACGTACTCCCAGTCGGTCTCGTCGGCGAGCGCCCGGTCCTCCTCGCTGGTGCCGACGAGGACGTACCGCTCGCTGTCGAACTGGGTCCGTATGTTGACCAGACTCTCCTCGCGGCTCCGTGGTCCCGAGAAGAAATCCTGCCGGATCCGGTGTTTGCGTGTGAAGTTCGTCACCACGTACGTCGGCTCCGCCGAGATGACGCCCACGTAGTTCGTCCACCGGCGCGCGTCGGTGAACACCGCCTCGGGGTCCGCCAGGGCCTCGAGCGCCTCCAGCTCGAACGCGAGGGTCATGTCGTCACTGCCGCCGTTCATACCTCTGTCTCTACGGTACGTAAAAAAAAGACCGTCGGTCCGGGGTGTCTGCCGTCCGGAGACCACCGTGCCCACCGGTGACCGGGTGTCCCAGCGCACGGGTCGGGGAGCCGGTGTCAGGCTCCGACAGGCTTTTCAGACCAGCATACGTCGGAGGAAACCATGACTGGCGGGGCACAGGACCAGTCGGGGCGGCACGTTCCCGGTGACCCGCGGGCGGAACTGGCCGAGAAGATAGCGGGCGAGGTGGCGCTCAGCGAGCAACCCGGTGCGACGCTGAAGAAGTGGCGAACCGAGTTCGAGGTCGCGCAGGCGGACCTGGCTGCCACACTCGACGTTTCGCCCTCGGTGGTCTCGGACTACGAGGGGGGGCGGCGGGCGAACCCCGGTATCGGGGTCGTCAGGCGGACCGTCGAGGCACTGCTCGATATCGACGAGCGTCGCGGCGGCGAGCACATCCGGCGGTACGCCCGCGTGCTCTCCGCGGGGTTCGACAGCGACGCTGTCCACGACCTCCGCGAGTACGACTCGACGGTCCGCCTGGACCGCTACTACGACGCCATCGGCGCGACACAGCTGGTGGGCGGTGACCGCGAGACAATCGCGGGGCACACCGTCATCGACAGCATCGCCGCTATCCGCGAGCTCTCGGGCGAGGAGTTCTACAACCTCTACGGCCGCAGCACCAACCGGGTGCTCGTGTTCACCGGCGTGAGTCGCGGTGAGTCACCGCTCGTCGCACTCCGGGTGGTCACCCCCACACCACACGCGGTCGTGCTCCACGGCATCGACGAGGAGTCGCTCTGGGAGCACGCCCCCGCGCTCGCCCGCCGTGACGGCGTCTCGCTCGCGGTCTGTGACACCGCGTTCGACGAGATGCTCGAGGCCCACGCCGAACTCCCGTAGTCCGGTCCCCCTGTCGACCCCCACGACTCACCGGCCGACAGCGGACCGTTCCGCTCTCCGGCTGTCCCGACGGCTGACGCCCCTGTCTCGCGCAATCTGTGTGATACTGTCGGCTGTAACTTCGTGGAATGATTCGGCACCCCGGGGTGCCGAAATATACAGTGGGCTCACAGCCGACAGTACGAGGCAGGTCCAGAGACCACTACTGGCCGCGTGGGAGTCACCCGGTGCTCCCGCCACCGGTCGGCTCCCCGGACTCGTCCGTGTCCCCGTCACCGGTGCTGTTCCCGTCCCCACCGGTGCTGGTCCCGTTGCTGGTGTCGGTCCCGCTGTCGGTGTCGTCTTCCTCGACTGGGTCCTGACCGTCGTCGAGGAAATCGAGTTCCGCGAGCACGACGAGGGGTCCGACCAGGAAGAGAAGTGCCATCACCGTGATGCCGAGTCCGAACCGCAGGATAGGTGACTCCGGCACGAGCGCCTCCCAGAACCGCGTGAGCGGCCCCTCGACCTGGAGCCACGCCCAGTAGTAGGCCCGCAGGATGTAGACGAGAGCGAACACGGAGGCGACCGACAGTATCAGCGTCGTGGCACCGAGAACAACCGGTTCGGGTGCCTGCTCGACGGTATCGGCCCCCCGCTCCAC
>CAZFMN010000025.1:0-31284 GCA_964520075.1 uncultured Halobacteriales archaeon
TCCGTTCACGCAGCGTGTCGAGTTGGGTGCTGGGATCGGTCATACCACGGATGACGCACGGCCACTATTTATAATTGTGGCTCTGAACCTTTGGTTACCAGCCGACCCTTGGCTCTGTCGGACACGACCCGGCACACGACACCGAACCCGCGCCCGGCAAAGCGTGGTGGACGCTCGACCCCGGTTCGAAACGGTCTGCGCGTCTCGCGCGGCCGAAACTGGGCATCCTCAGCTACCGGCAACTGTTACTGGTACCGCCCAGGAGTGTCGCCGGTTCGGACGGAGTGACGGTGCGAACAGCGCGGCCCCGCTCGGAGTGCTCTCACGGCCTCAGAACGCTTCGTAAAACGTCTCGCGGTCGAATAAACTGTCCTGAGTCACCGTTTCACGACAGTTCACCCTGAAACCGCTCGAAGGAACACAAACCATCCGGCCTTTATATACCCCTGTGGGTCACAGGTAACGACGAGGAAAACGATGAGTGTGACAACGTCCCCGCAGGAAGAGGACACGTTCGATGCGCAGGAGCACGAGAATCTCTCGAAGGAAGAGCGTCTTCACGCGTATCTGGCCCAGAAGGCCGCGGACGGAGAGATGTACTTCAAGAGCAAGTTCATCGCGGACGAGGTCGGGCTCTCGCCGAAGGAGATTGGTGCGCTGATGGTGAAGCTCAAAGACTCCGCGACGGAGGTCGAGATAGAGAAGTGGTCGTACACGAGCGCGACCACCTGGCGAGTCGAGCCGGCCTGACACCGGCGACGACAGACCGAGTCGCGTCGACCCGAGCGGGAGTCGGGTCGGACACCGCCCACGCGAACATCCTCCATCGCTGTCGACACACGACCACCAGCGGTGCCCACACCAGCTCTGACAGCCTCCGCAGGATACTCGTGACCGATTCGGAGGGCAGCCGAGCCGGCGGGTAGCACCCTCACAGGTTGCTGTGGACGTGAAACTCTCTCTTTGCACTCGCTCGAGGAGTGACGGGTGGTCCACACCGGTTCCGATTCAGACGATGTCCCGTCCCTCCGCGAGCGCGTCCAGGGTCTCCCGGAGTGACTCGCGTGCCCCGCTGTCGAGCGGTCGGTGGGGTGTCCGCGGGAACCCCGCGGGTGCCCCTCGCTCGCGCATCGCCCACTTCAGCCCCGCGACGCCGTGTTCGAACACCGCGGCGTGGGACTCCCCGAGGAGAGCGGTCAGTTCCCGGGCCCGCCGGGGGTCTGCCTGCTGACTCTCGACGACGGTGGCAGCCAGTTCGGGCCGGAGATTCGCCACCGCGAGGATACCGCCGTCGGCACCGTGTGCCAGCCCGCTCGCGAGCAGGTCCGCGCTCCCGGCGAGCAGCGTGAACCCCTCACCGGTCCGGCGCTCGTGACGCGCGAGCGCGCCGAGTGACCCCGACGAATCCTTTAGTCCGACGATACCGGACTCGGGCGCGAGCGTACCGACCGTCTCCGGGTGGAGTTCGACCCCGGTGTAGGTCGGCACAGAGTAGAGATACACCGGCAGGGGCGACTCCCCCGCGAGTTCGCGGTAGTAGGCCGTGAGTTCCGCCTGGTCGTGGTCGTAGTAGAACGGTGTCACGACGAGCGCCGCGTCGGCGCCGGCCGCCGCCGCCGCCCGTGTCGACTCCAGTGTCTCCCGCAGGCCGGGGTGACCGGTTCCAGCGACGACCGGCACCGACGCGGCATCGACGACAGTCTCGACGACCGCCGCCCGCTCGGCCGCGGTCAGCAGTTCCGCCTCACCGGTCGACCCACACGGGACCAGGAAGTCGACCCCGCGCGCCTCGACCCATGTGACGAGTTCGTGCAGACGGTCGTGGTCGACATCGCCATCCCTATCGAACGGTGTCACGAGCGGCGGCCCGACACCACTGACGTGCATACCCCGGAATTCGCGCCCGACAGAAAAACAGTTGTGGCTCGCGTCGACTGTGCAGGTGTAGCTCCCGCCGAGCAGGCAGCCGTGACCCGCGTCGAGCGGGGACCGACGGCGTCTCGGGCCGCCGACAGACACGCCCGTTATCTCTTCGCCTCGTCCTGGTCGGTGTCGTCTCTGCTGGTGTCGTCTCGATCACGGCCAGGAGTGTCCCCGGTCTCGCGGTGCTCACTGCTGTCCCAGGGGGTGCCGTCGCCCTGGCCGCCGGTCTTGTAGGTGCCCTGTGCGGTTGCGACGCGGGTGTCGTCCTCGTCGTGAATCTGGACCTGCACCATCGACAGGTTCGACCCGTACCGGATGACGTCCGCGGTGGCGTAGATGTCGTCGGTCACCGGTGCGAGGTAGTCGATGCGCATGTCGACGGTCGGGCTGACATCCCGGGAGAGCGAGACGACGGCCGCACCGCCGGCGGTGTCCGCGAGCGCGTACGTCGCGCCGCCGTGGACCACGTCACCCTCCGAACTCGACCGCAGGTGGTCGTCGACCGGCAGGTGTGCACGGGCGTGTCCGTCCGCAACCTCCGTCACCTCGATACCGAGCAACTCCGCGAACGGCATGCTGTTTATCAGGTCCTCGAGACCCATACACGCAGTCGGGGATACCAGGGTAAGGCACGTTCGGTCGATACCGGTCAGCGAGGGGAGGGGGCGAGTCCCTCGTCGAGTCCGAGCGCCTCGTCTGTCGTCCGGATACTCTCCTCGGCGGTTGCGGTCCCGAGCACCGCCCGGACTGCGTCGACGTTCTCCGGGACGACATCGGCCTCCTGGTGGACTGCCTGGAACAGGTACAGGTCCCGGCCCTCGACGGTGATCGACTCACCCCAGACACAGTTCTCCCAGATATCCCCGCGGGGACGGCCGGCGTCGCCGGCGAACTCCTTTAGCGCCCCGGCACCGTCGATGTCGAGCCACTCCGGAACGACGAACAGACGACGCTCCCCCTCGAGGAGTTCACGCACGGCCCCGGCGTCGGGACTCGATTCGAGGGTGAGGTTCACGCTGTGGGTGTGCATCAGCGTCGCGGGCACCTTCAGGCCGAGCGTGTCGATGTCGAGGTCGGGGTAGATGGTGTTCACGTCGGGCCCGTGGTGCGAGGGCAGGGAGACCGGGTTCGGGAGGATGTCGTTTATCGGGCCGCGACCGGACTGTGCGGGGTCGCCGCCCCGCCGGACCAGTGTCACGCGGGCTTTCTCGATACCGTAGGTCTCTCGCAGCGGGGCAATCAGCCGCGAGAGTCCCGTCGTGTTACAGGAGACCACCCGCACGACCTCGGCCCCCTCGACGGCGTCGTAGTTCGCCCGGGCGACGAAACTCGAGTCGACAGCCGCCGCGTCCTCGCCGCCCTGCAGGAGTGCCGGCGTGTCGTGTTCGCGGTACATCGGGACGTTCTCCACCCCGATACCGGACGGACAGCCGTCCACCACGATGTCACTTTCCTCGACGAGCTGTTCGACCCCGCCCGCGAGGTCGATACCTGCCTCGGCGAAGCGGGGTCGACGCTCCTCGACCGCGGCGTAGAGGTCGAACCCGCTGTCGACTGCCGTCGCGGCCTCGTGGTTCGGGCGTGTCTTCGCCACACCGACCACCTCCATGTCCGGCTGTGCCCGGACCGCCGCCGCGACGCGCTTGCCGATTGTCCCGTAGCCGTTGATGCCCACGCGAATCATGACTCGGGGTTCGATGTGTCCCTGTTTATCGGTTGTGGTCACCGCCCGTTGACCCGGAGCCTCGTCAGGACGGCAACTGTGGCGTCGTTTGTGGGTCGGGAGCCGCTTGGATTTTACTGTTTTTGCCCTCGGGGGCAAGTGGTTCGAGACGCCGCCGAACTCCGTACTGTCGAGCAGAGCGTCCGCACAGCGTCTCAGACCGCGTCGCCGGTGACCCGGCGCTCGAACGAGTCGGGTGCGACCTGGACCATCACCGCCTCGATGTCCGCGAGTGACGTGCTCTGCACGAACTCCTGTCTCGTGTGTATCTCCGTCTCGTAGCGCACCTGGAACCCCCAGCTATCGTCGTCGACGTACCGTGTCTGGTTCACCTGGAATATCGACTGGTCGGCGTGGATCTCCGAGAGTTGGTCGAACGCCTCACGGGCAGCACCGTGACCCTCGTCGGACACGACGAGTTTGACCCTGAGTGTTCTCATCTCATCCGGTCACCCGCGGTCGAACGCTGGACTGCACACGCTATTCTCGGTGAGCCAGCAGTATCTGTGTGCCGGACTCTAGTCCGGACGGCCTCCGTCGGGTGACCGGACTCCGTACTGTCGGACGACCCGACCCCCCGGTAGCGACTCAGATGTACGCGACAGTTCCAGCGAACGCACCGATTAGCACCAGCACGGCGAGAACACCGTAGAACCCTCTCCGGTAGGACCACCGGTAGCGTCCGACGAGGTCGTCGGGTTCGAGTGTGCTCACGAGCAGCGGGTCGTCCTCCGGCGGTGCGACTGTCGGTGCCGCTCCCGGCCGGTCAGTCGCCTCCACCCTCCCGTACACCGTGACCGTGTCACCGGTGTCGACGGTCACCTCCCGGTAGTTCCGGGTGCCACTGTCACGCCTAACGGGGAGTGACCACCTTTCGACCGGGGAGTCGAGACCGACACGTTGCTCCAGCGTGGCGAACCGTGACGGCGTCGACTCCTCCGGTGAGATCTCCGTGTCGGTGTCGAACGCGTCGGTTTCGACCACGGCGTCGTCGGCCTCGACACCCCTGACACTGGGGGCTCCGACGCCCGCAACGCGCGTTCCGGTATCGGTCTGTCCGCACTCGGAGAGGTCGGGGATTGCGACCCGTCCCGCGGACCCACCGAGATGGATACCGCCGCTCTCGATACCGCGAGCCTTCGGCATCCAGTAGTTGCCGTCCCCGGTGTACCACTCCCTGACGACCCAGGCAGCGAGCGCCGTCTCGGTTCCCGATACGGGTCCGGTGACCGACTCACCTGTATCCCTGACCGTTCCACGGACGAACACTGTCTCCCCCGGAGTGACCGTGTCCGGCGTTTCGACAGCCGTCCCGCGGAGTTGTCTGTACCGCTGTCCGGTCTGGTACCGCTTGTACAGAAAAATCCCAAGCACCGGACTCACTGCCACCATCATCAGGACTGCCACGACGAGAGCGCCGACGATATCACCCATACCTGTGGTCTCTCCTCCCGAGAACAAAAAGTCGTCTCGCTGTCTCGGACTGCGACCCTCCGCCCTCCCGCGGTGTTCACGACGTGTTCTCCCTGACTCGCTCTGCTCACGGTCCTGTTCGGGACTCGCCCTGTCCAGACACCCGTTCGGCTCGCCCTGTCCAGGCATCTGTCCGACTCGCCCTGTCCAGACACCCGTTCGGCTCGCCCTGTCCAGGCACCCGTCCGACTCGCCCTGTCCAGACACCCGTTCGGCTCGCCCTGTCCAGGCATCCGTCCGACTCGCCCTGTCCAGACACGCCGAGTGGCCGGGAGCGGCCTCCGTGCCGCGACCCAGGGAAGGGCAGGGAGAGCAAGACAGGGCAGAGTACGGCGGGGCTCGCCCCGGTTCGAACAGATACCTGTTAGTATCGGGATATCGTACAGAGCAGGTATGGAGGAGATTCGAGAGCGGATGGCGGCGAGCGAGCGGGTCGTCGCCATCACGCACACCCACGCCGACCTGGATACGGTGGGTTCCACGGTCGGGATTGCGGCGACACTCGACGCGAGAGTCGATATCGCGACCCCCGATGGGGTGAAACCGGAGGCCACAGAGCTACTCGACGGGCAGTCCGTCGTCTCCGACCCCGGCCTCGACAGCTACGACCTCCAGGTGGTTGTCGACGCACCCTCACAGCGGCGCATCGCACCACTGGACCCGGTCACCGGCGACACGCCGCTGGTCGTCATCGACCACCACGAACCGGGTGACCTCCAAGCGGCGGCCACAGTCGCGCACATCGACACGGACGCGCCGGCGACAGCACTGCTCGTGACCGACCTGCTCCGGGGGATGGCTCGGGAGTCAGAGCTACCGCCGACCGCCGCGGCGGCGCTTGCGGCGGGTATCCTCGACGACACGGGGTTCCGTGTCGTACTCGACCCCGAGCGACGGGACACCGTGTTCGACCTGCTCGAGCGGTCGAGCGACCGGGCGGAGACACTCGCCGGACTCTGGGACGCGGAGCCAGGGTGGAGCGAGCGGGTGGCGACCACGACGGCACTGGCGCGAGCCTCCGGGTACAAGGCCGGGCGGACAATCGTCCTCGTGTCGTCGGTCGGCGGCGAGGAGTCGGCGGCGGTACAGACACTGCTCGACGGGAACGCAGATATCGGGGTCGTCCTCTCACCGCGCGGTGACCGGACGAGGGTCGTCGCACGGACCGCGCCGTCGCTTGAACACGACCTCTCGCTCCCGGCGGCGGTGCTGGAACCGCTCGTCGCGGAGTTCGGCGGCCACGCCGGTGGGCACGAGAGCGCCGGGGTGGCGAAACTCGACTCCGGCGCGGTCGAGACAGTCGAGCGTCGCACGCTCGCCCATCTGGAGGAGCGTCTGGGGATGCAGTTCGGGACACTCGAGTGAGCAGTTCGAGAGTCTCGGATGACCAGTTCCGGAGACCCGGGTGACCGGTCCGGGCGCTCGTCTCCACCCTGCCCGCGGGTCACCGCCGGGACTATACCGCTGGTCCACGTTGTGCGGTCATGGCATCAGAGGCAGACATCGAGACGCCGGCGGCTTACGAGGAGTTGCTCGACCGGAACCGGCGGATCACGAACCTCGGCAACGCGGCGATGCATCTCTACTGGGACGAGCAGGTGGTGATGCCGGAGGGCGGCACACCCGCCCGCGCACAGCAGCGCTCGGCCATCTCGGCGACGGCCCACGAACTGCTCGTCGACGACGACGTCGCGGCCTTGCTCGACACACTCGACGGGGCAGCCCTCGACGAGGAGCAGGCGGCGAACGTCCGGGAGATCCGTCGCAACCACGAGCGCGTGGCCGACGTGCCGACCGACCTCGTCGAGGAACTCACCGAGGTCGGCTCCGAGAACCAGCAGATCTGGCAGGAGGCAAAGGCCGAGGACGACTACGACCGGTTCGCACCGCGGCTGGAACGGCTCCGCGACCTCGAACGCGAGCGGGCCGGCCACGTCGACCCCGGGACCGACCCCTACGAGGTGCTGTACGAGGACAGCAACCCGTATATCTCACTCGATACGATGGAGCGCATCTTCGACGAACTCCGGGCCGCGCTCCCGCCGCTGATCGAGGCGATCCGCGACTCCGGGACCGACCTGGCCGACCCGTGGGAGGGTGAGTACCCCGAGGCCGACCAGGAGGCGCTCAGCGAGGCCGTGCTCGACGTGCTCGGCTACGACCGGTCGCGGGGGCGACTCGACACCGCCCCGCACCCGTTCATGGCCGGGACACAGTTCGACGCCCGCGTGACGACACGGTTCAAGCCGACCGACCCCCTCGACGCGCTGACCGCCACAATCCACGAGTACGGCCACGCGAGCTACCAGCTCGGCCTCCGGCAGGATGCCTACGGGACACCGCTGGGCGAGTCCCGCTCGGCGGGTGTCCACGAGTCACAGTCGCGGTTCTGGGAGAACCACATCGGCCGGACGAGACCGTTCTGGGAGCGGTTCCTGCCGACGTTCAAACAACACATCGACGGCCACGACGACCTGACGGTGCAGGAGGCATACGAGGCCACGAACCGCATCCGCCCGGACAACCGCATCAGGGTCGAGGCCGACGAACTCACCTACCACATGCACATCATCCTGCGGTGTGAGATCGGTCGTCGCTTCGTCGAGGGGGAGATCGAGGCCGGGGAGATACCGGGGCTCTGGAACGAGAAGATGGACGAGTATCTCGGCGTGGTGCCCGAAACCGACAGCGAGGGCTGTCTGCAGGATATCCACTGGACGAGCGGGTTCGCCGCCTTCCACGGGTACACCATCGGGAGTGTGCTGGCCGCACAGCTGAACGCCGCAATCCGGGACGACCTCGACGTCGACGCGCTCGTCCGCGAGGGCGAGTTCGACCCAATCCGCGAGTGGCTGGGCGAGCGTGTCCACCAACAGGGACAGCGCTACACGACCCCGGAACTCGTCGAGCAGGCCACCGGAGAGCCGCTCACCGCCGAGTACTTTATCGAGTACGCCGAGAAGAAGTTCGGCGACCTGTACGACCTGTGATATCCGCCCCGGCCCGAACAGCGAGTGACTCCGTTACCCGGGCAGTCGGGCGACTCTTCAATACGCGCGTTGCGGGACTGGCATTCGGACGCGTGTGACTGGCATTCGGACGCGTGGGGCTGGCGTCCGGATACGTCTGTCCGGGGCGGTGTTCGGGCATGCACAGACCCCCGCTATTCGACCCGAGTCAGGGGCGGTGCCAGTGTGGGTCCAGCGCTCTGATGAGAGAGTATATAAGCGTCATGCTGACCGCGGTCACGAGCGCGGCGATAGCGGCGTTCGTCAGCGCCTGCACACCGGTCAGGTCGGTCTGGTGCCAGGCGAGCACTGCCGCCAGTGTCGTCACCACTGCGACGCTCGTGGCCTCGATAGCCCGTGCTCCGAGCACGCGGTCGCTTCCTGTCTGTGACATGGCTGCTGTTCGACCGGTTCAGAAAAGAGGGCGCCGCGCTGTCTCTGGGTCTGCAACCACACTCCCGGGCTGTACCAGTCGTCGGCACCAGGTGCGGGTCTCACCGTATCGGGTCCGCACGCCGGAGCGCGGCAATCAGGACGAGCACGGCGACGACGAGTCCGAGCACACCCGATAGCGGTTGCCCGCCGGAGGCCACCTCGCGGATGGCAAAGCCCGCGCCCACGAACACACCGCCGACGAGTGAACTCGCGCCGGCGTGGAGCAGTTCCACCCGCACGGTGTCGGTCTCGCGGCCGAGTTGTTCGCCGAGCGCGACGGCGGTGCTTCCGAGGTCGAACGCGAGCAGCCCCGCCGCCACACCGACGAGTGTGGCCAGCACCGTCCCACCCTGTGTCCCGCCGACGAGCGAGCCGAGAACGAGCACCCCGGTTCCGGCAGTGACGGCGACCTGTCGACCGGTGCGGAGTCCGGCAGCCAGCACCACCACACCGGGCACACAGGTCAGCAGCGCGACCGTCACACCGGCGTTTGCCGTCGCGGCGAACACGGCCGCGGCGAGCGCGAGCGCGCTGCTCAGGAGGGTCGGCGACCGGTCGATGCGGTCGTCGGGGTTCCACACGCTCATCGTGTGGCACGCTCACGTCTGAACAGTTCCTCGAGCGGTGTCCCGGGACTCCAGTCGAGCACCGGGACGCCGGTCTGTCTGAGGTCGGTCATCATCAGGCGGCGGCGAGCACGCATCAACCGGCGACTCGACGTCGCACTGGTCGTCGTGTCGGGGCTGAGGACGGTCACCGGGTGGCCGTGGGCCTCCAGTCGCCGGACAACCCGGACGGTCCGCGCATCGAGTAGCGGCGAGAACACGAGCAGTTGCGTGTCCTCCGGGAGTCGCTTGCGCAGTCGCGGCAGCCAGTACCGCTGGTCGGGTTCGGGGTCCGTTCGTGCGCTGAACGTCGGGTCGGTCGCGAGCAGTTGGCGACCCTGCTGGCGGTGGCTCGTCCCGGTGTCGGGGGCCAGAAAGCAGTCCTGCGGTCCGAACGCGCCGACACCCACCTGGTGGCCCTCCGCGAGCAGCGCGGGAAAGACCCGCTGTGCCGCGTCGACCGAGCGCTCGACCGCATCCTGGCCCCGGGGGCTGTGCCCGACGTACGCCTCCGGGCGGACGTCCACGAGCAGCATCACCCGGGTGGCGCGCTCGCGGCGGAACTCGAGTGTGGTGAGTTCGCCCGTCCGGGCGCGACGGTTCCAGTCGATGCGGGCCATGCTGTCCCCGGGCTGGTACTCCCGGACGGTGTGGAACTCGATCCCCTCGCCGCCGGTGTCGGTCGGGGCACGACCGGCGTACTGTGTGGGCTGGCGTCGGAGCGGTACCGGCTCCTCGACCGGTTGCGGGCGGTGGACCGCGGTGAGTGTGACCGGGGCCGGCAGCAGGAACTCCTGTTCGACCGAGTTCGAGAGGTTCCGGGCGAGCACGAGCACCGGCCCGAACTCGTGGACACCCGGTCTGACGGTCACGGTGTAGCTGAACGTGACCGACTCGCCACCGCGCAGGGCGGTGGCCGACCGCGGGGAGCCGTCGGCCACGGTGAGCGACCCGGGGACACCGTCGACGACCCGGAGGTCCGGGCAGAACCCGCCCTCGTTCGTGAGCGTGACCGTCACCGCCACCTCGTCACCGGGTTCGGGGTCGGTCGCGTCAACCGAGCGGGTGGCCGACAGGGCGACCGTCCCCGGCGGTGTCGCCCGGGCGTAGGCCGCGTAGCCGACCGCCACCACTCCGGCGAGCAACACACCCGGTTCCCCGAGTATCACACCGGCTCCGAGACAGACCAGCACGACCACACTGACACCTGTCCAGTGGTTCGTCCGGCGCCGGGACCGGCGGTGCTGTCCGTCGAGGCTCTCCGGTGTCAGGCTGTTCGTCCCCGTCTCGTCGATGTCCTCGCTCAGCGCCACGTCAGCCCCGTCGGCGCTCTCGTCGGGTTCGACCCCCGCGATAGCGGCGACGGCATCGACTGCCCGGGCCCGGACGCTCGTCGCACCCGTCCTCACCAGCGCGCGCACCCGCTGGCGGAACGACATCTCTCCGCGGGTCAGGAACCCCGTTGCATGCGGGTCGTCGGTCCAGGTTCCCGTCCTCACCTGCTCCCACGCCGTCTCGCTGTCCAGCCCCCGGTAGCGTGTGAGGAAGGCTGTCGCGGCCTTCCGGAGTTCACCGCGGACCGACGGCACAACACCGCTCCGGACCCCCTCGACACCGGGTATCCCCTCCAGTGTCGTCTCGAGGTCGGTCCCCGGAATCTCCGGCGGTGTCGCGAGCTCCACGTCCGGTGTCTCGGCCGGGCCCGGCCCCCCGCGACGGCGCTCCAAGAGCGCGAACGCCCCGTAGAGAATCGCCGCGATACCGAGCAGTATCAGCAGTGTGTCGCTCGCGGGGAACGGCACCCGACCCGGCTGGAGCAGTTCGAGCACGCTGAGCCCAAACAGGAGGACACCAGCGACGACCAGTAGCCGTCGCGGGTTCACTGCTCCCCCCCGTAGGTCGATTCGATCCGCCGGAGCACCGACACCGCGCGCTGCTCGCGGTCCTCGGTCACGGACTCGCCGCCGTACCGGACCGTCTCGAACAGGGCTGTCAGCTCCCGCACGTCGTCGGGGGCCATCCCCGCCGCGGCCGCCTGCCGCTCGAACTCCCGGGGTGTCGTCGTCTCACCGGTCTCGATATCGAGCTGTGCGGTCATCTCCGCCCAGGCGCGGTACACCTCGTTGTCCGCGCCGGACCCGCCGTCTGCCGAACCATCCTCGATGCGGTCGGCCGCCTGGCCGGCGATTGCACCCAGCGCCGCCGTCTCCTCGTCCGACTCGGACTCGTCTCCGTCTCCGTCCTCGCTTTCCTCGTCCGACCGGAGACCGTACCGTCTCAGCACGAGTATCAAACCCAGTATCACGACGGCAAAGGAGCCGAGGAACCACCACACCACCGGGATGTCGAAGAGCACCTCGCTGTCACCGCCCGAGCCGGGGTTGCTACTGCCGTTCTGCTGGTCCTCCTGTGGCTGCTGCTCCGGTGGCTGGCCGGGGTTCGTCTCCGTGTCACCGGCTACTACGATGAGGATGGCAACCACCAGCAGGAACCCGAGAAGTATCACGCCGAGTGCGGTTGCCCGGGATGGGTTCAGCACCGCGTACCCGAGCGCCCCGAGCAGCATGAGACCACCCAGCACCATCATCAGCCGCTGCGCGAGCGGCAGCGCACCCGACCCGGGGTCTGTCTCCGAACTTCCGTTCAGCTCCGGCTGGGTGGTCCCGGCGCCGCCGGTCTCGTTTGCCGTCTCCGACCCCTGCCCACCCGAGGGGCTGACCGTCGAGGTGAGCGTCGCTGCCGAGAGGCCGATTGCGACCACCGCGAGGGCTGCGAGCCCGAGGACTATCAGGGAACGGCGGTCCACGCGACCCACTCGGAGGTGGGAGTAATTATGTCTAACGCAGTCGCCACGCCCGTCTCGTGGGCCCGGCCTGCTCACCCGTTCACGGTGTCGGTCAGTCCGAGTCGCCGGAGCACCGCCATCGCGCGCTGCTCGCGGTCCTCGGTTGCGGACTCGCCGCCGTACCGGACCGTCTCGAACAGGGCTGTCAGCTCCCGCACGTCGTCGGGTGCCATCCCCGCGGTCACCGCCCGCCGCTCGAGTTCCCGCGGGGTCGTCGCCTCCCCGCTCTCGATGTTGAGCTGTGCGGTCATCTCCGCCCAGGCGCGGTACACCTCGTTGTCCGGGTCCTCGTCCTCGTCCGTGCCCCGGGTGCCGTGGTCATCGGCGGTTCGGTCGACCGGACGACCGGTGCGACGGGGGACCGTCACGCGGCCACTCCCCTCCCGCTCGGCCGGTTCGGGTTCGCCCTGCTCGTCCAGCCGCCTGACCACGACCACCCCGGCGAGCCCCAGCGCCGCGAGCAGTCCGAGGAGCCACAGCCGCGAGAGGTCGCGCAGGAACCCGCCCCCGGAGAGCCCCGGCAGCACGCTGTCACCGCCCGGGTCGCCGGACCCGCCGGTGGCGTTCGCCGGCCCGCTCTCCAGGTTCGGCACCACGTCGGGGTCACCGAGGACGACACGGGCGACGTACAGCGCCAGCACGAACAGGAGCAGCGTTCCGACGACTGTCACCTCCCTCGTGCGGCCGTACCGGAACACGTACACGAACAGCCCGAGCGTGACGAGCGCGGTGACGGCGAGTCCCAGTCGCTCCGAGAGCCCCGGTGTGTCCGGTCTGAGCGCGGGGGTGGCCGGCTCCTCGACCTGCGGGGGTGTGGGTCCTGTTGCGTTCACCGTTCCGTTCCCCTCACCCTGTGTGCCGCCCATCCTGTCGACAGTCGAGGTCAGCGAGGCCGCCGAGAGACCGATGGCGACAACCACGAGCACCGCTACCCCGAGCACGGTCAGTGTGCGACGGTCCACACGGGATACTCGGGAGCCACACGATTAGCCCTGACGCCAGCCACGACCGCTGTCTGTGTCGACTCGCTCCGCGCGCGACCCGCGTCCGGACGGCGGGTCAGTACAGCGGGAGGTCACCGGTCACGCCGTCGACCCTGTCGTCGGCCGCCGGGCCGACAGCCAGTGCGGTGATGGTCCCGGGCTCCAGCTGCGTGTGGCCGGCGTCACGGACGAGCGAGTGCGGGAGCCCGTCGATGTCGGCCCGCTCCGCGAGTTCGAACAGTCTGGACTCGCTGTCGGCACGCACCACCACCTTCTTTTGCCCCTCTCCCTTCCACTCCCGGCGGGCTGACTCCACCGCGTCCTCGTAGGCCTGCAGGGAGGCGTGTGCGACCTGTGCCGCGAGCTTCCCCTCGCCCATCCCGAGGTCCGCCCGCGCGACGATTGTCTGTTTCACACCTCCGCTTCGGGACCACGCCACAAAAACACCGGACCGTCCGACGGCTCCTGTCGGACGCGGCCGCGGTCCGTCTGCTCCCGATTTGTACCCGCCCTCGGTCCCGCGGGTCGGGCGAGATTCCGTCTGAGGGCAGGTGCTGTGTCTGAACACCGTCGAGTGACGTTCGCTGACCCGACACGACACGCGACTCCATCGTCCCCCGAACGGCCCGCAGAACCGCTCTCTCTACCGATTCTCCCCGAACCGACGGGCTTATATTGGGTTGCTACATATTGACACGCATGAGGTCCGATGCTGTCGAACCGGCGGCCGTGGAAGAGAGCACGGAAGTGATGGCGGCGATAGAGGAGGAGCCGGCGGAGCTTATCATCGCGGACATCAGCACGGACGACGCATATCTCACAGTACCGCTCTCGGAGGCGGCATCGCTTTCGGCGTGGCGGTAGACCGTTCCGGTGTTCTCCGGACGGGGCGTGACCCGAGCACAGGCCGGTTGTGAGACGCCACCCGCTGTCGACAGATTACCCGTCAGTCGTAGGTGTCGTGAGGGTGGATCGCCGGGCAGAAGGCAAGCGTTATCTCGGGTGACGGGTTTCGTTCGGGCATGCACGTACTAGTCACGGACCCCATCGCCGACGCGGGGCTCAGGCTCCTGCGCGAGGCGGGTCACACGGTCGAGACGGCCTACAACCTGGGTAACGGGGCGTTACTCGAGGCGGTCACCGACGCGCACGCGCTCATCGTCCGCTCCGGCACGGAGGTGACACGCGAGGTGTTCGAGGCCGCGCCGTCGCTCCGCATCGTCGGCCGGGCGGGTATCGGTGTCGACAACATCGATATCGATGCCGCAACCGAGAGCGGTGTGATTGTGGCGAACGCCCCCGAGGGGAACGTCCGGGCGGCGGCCGAACACACCGTCGCGATGACCTTCGCCACCGCCCGGTCTATCCCGCAGGCCCACGCCCGCCTGATAGGCGGCGAGTGGGCAAAGGGTGAGTTCCTCGGGACCGAGGTGAACGACAAGACACTGGGTGTCGTCGGGTTCGGCCGCGTCGGGCAGGAGGTGGCAAAGCGGCTCGGCAACGTCGGGATGCACGTCGTCACGTTCGACCCCTACATCAGCGAGGACCGGGCCGACCAGCTCGGGGCGGAGCTTGTCGACACGCTCGGGGCGTGTCTCTCCCGGGCCGATGTCGTCACGATTCACACCCCACTGACCGACGAGACCGAGCACATGATCGCCGGGGAGGAGCTGGCCGAACTCGAAGGGGGGTACGTCGTCAACTGTGCCCGTGGCGGTATCGTCGACGAGGCGGCGCTCGCGGCGGCCGTCGAGGACGGTATCCTGAACGGGGCGGCGGTCGACGTGTTCGCCGAGGAGCCAATCTCGCCGGACAACCCGTTGCTCGGGGTCGACGACGTCGTCGTCACGCCACACCTGGGTGCGTCGACGGCGGCCGCACAGGAGAACGTCGCCGTCTCGACCGCCGAGCAGGTGCTCGCGGCGTTCGCGGACGAACCGGTTCGCAACGCGCTGAACGCCCCCTCGGTCGACGAGAGCTCCTTTCCGACGATCGAGCCCTACATCGACCTCGCCGACACCGCCGGCAAGATAGCGGTCCAGCTGTTCGACGAGCGTGTCGAGCGCGTCGAGATAACCTACGCCGGTGATATCGCCGAGGAGGATATCGACCTCGTAACCGCGAGCGCCCTGAAAGGCGTGTTCCAGCCGCTGGAGTGGCAGGTGAACGCGGTCAACGCCCCGCGGGTTGCGGAACAGCGGGGCATCGACGTCACGGAGTCGAAGACCCACCAGGCGGAGGATTTCCAGTCACTCGTGACCGTCACCGTCGCCAGTGACGGTGAGAGTGTCAGTGTCTGTGGCACCCAGTTCGCCAGCAGCGACTCCCGTATCGTCCGTATCGACGGCTACCGCGTCGACGCTGTCCCGTACGGGCACATGCTCGTGGCCTACAACGACGACGTGCCGGGTGTCATCGGGTTCATCGGGACCGTGCTCGGTGAGGCCGATATCAACATCGCGGGGATGTTCAACGGCCGCGAGACGATCGGCGGCGAGGCGCTCTCTGTCTACAACCTCGACGACCGCGTCCCCGGGTCGGTGCTCGACGAACTCGAGTCCGACGACCGCATCGTCCGGACAAAGGAGATCTCGCTCGACAACGGCGAGTGACCGACGGGGCTTGTTCGCTCTGCCGGTCTCACACAGACAGCACCGCTGGCTCCCGACTCGCACGTGTCTGGCACCGGCCGCGGGTCCGTCGCGCTGGACACAACCGACAGGTGAGACGCGCCGCTACGGTGAGGTATGCGAGCAATCGAGGTGACAGCGTACGGTGACAGTGCGGTGATAGAGCCGGTGGAGCGCGGACAGCCGGAGCCCGGACCGGGCGAGGTACGGGTCGCGGTCGAGGCTGCCGGTGTCAACTTCGCCGACATCATGCAGCGACGCGGCCACTACCACGGCGGTCCCGAGGCGCCGTTCGTACCGGGGCTGGAGGTGGCAGGCACGGTCGACGCGGTCGGGGATGGCGTCGGCCGCGAGGTCGGCGAGCGCGTGGTGACGATGGTCGACAAGGGCGGGTACGCCGAGTACGCAATCGCGGACGCGGCGGGACTCCTGCCGGTGCCGGAGGGGCTCTCGATGCGGGAGGCGGCCGGCTATCCGGTGCAGTTTCTCACCGCGCACAACTGCCTGCACGGGTGGGGCGGGCTGGAGGCGGGCGAGTCGGTGCTGATACACGCCGCGGCCGGCGGCGTCGGCACGGCGGCGGTCCAGCTCGCCCGCGAGGCCGGGGCCGAGGTGTTCGGCACGGCCTCGACGGCGGAGAAGCTGGAGCGTGTGGCCGAGCTGGGCTGTGACCACCCGATAAACTACGAACGGGACGACTTTGTCGCCGCGGTGGGGGCCGAGACCGACCACGGTGTGGACCTGGTGCTCGACGGGGTCGGTGGGGAGACGACCGCGCGGTCGCTGGAGGCGCTGTCACACTTTGGCCGGATGGTCGTCTACGGCGCGGCCTCGGGGATGCCCGGGCGGCTCCAGACCGACGACCTGTTGTTCGGCAACTACCGGGTCGTGGGCTACCATCTCGGGCGCGCGCTCCAGTTGCGCCCGATGGAGGTGCTCGCCGCGGTGCCGGAGCTCTCCGGGATGCTCGAGAGCGGTGACCTGGTCGTGCAGTTCGACCGGGCGTTCGACCTGTCCGAGGCCGCCGCCGCCCACGAGTACATCGAGAGCCGCCGGTCCATCGGCAAGGTGGTCGTCACACCCTGACCGGAGGTCTGCGACAGAGTGAAACGGGTGTCGGGTGAAGACGGTGTATGGACGAGTTCGACGGGGTCAGCACCCAGTCTGTCGGGTACGAGCCGGTCGGTGTGAAGAATCTGCTGGTGGCGATGAAAGACCGCTCGGAGCTGGTCGTGGACCTCGCGTACTCGGCGCTGTTGCACAACAGCGAGCCCCTCGCCGAGGAGGTGCTGGCACTCGAGTCCGAGATGGATATCCGCCAGCTACAGACCCGGATGAACATGCTGATGGCGGCGCGCAACACCCGCGACGCGGAGCAACTGGCACCGGTGCTCGGGATGGTCGGTGCCGCGGAGAAGATAACGGAGGCCGCCGGCGATATCGCGGACGTGGTGCTCGGCGAGGACGACCTGCCGCTGGCGGTCAGGGCGGCGCTGCCGGATGCCGTGGAGGTGCTGGCGCGGGCGGAGCTCGTTGCCGGGTCGAGATACGCCGACCGGACGCTGGCCGGTATCGACCTGGCGACCGAGACGGGGGTCCGGGTGATCGCAATCCGGCGGGCGGGCGAGTGGCTGCTCGACCCTGGCCGGGACACCCGGCTGGTGGCCGGCGACGTGGTGCTGTTGCGCGGGCCGGCCGACCCCCTCGCGGCGGTCTACGAGACCGCCACCGGGGACAGCTACGAGCGGCCGGCGGAGCCGGCAGACCAGGTTGCGGATACGAGCCGTGCCGTCGACACCATCGTGCTGATGAAAAACGTCAGCGAACTCGCGGTCGACCTGGCGTACGCGAGCGTGCTGTTCGACGACGAGTCCCTCGCCGAGGAGGTGCTGGCCCTGGAGGCGGAGGTCGACAGCCTGCAGTCACGGCTGGAGGCCTGGACGCTGCGGGCCGCCGCCGAGGTCGACAGTCCGGTCACCCTGCGGGGGTTCCTCCGCCTCGCGGGGAGTGCCGAACTGATAAGCGACGCGGCGCTGGAGATAACCGAGGGTATCCTCCGGGATATCGACACCCACCCCGTTATCGCGGAGTCGGTCCGGGAGAGCGAGATTGCGGTCCGGCGGGTGAACGTCGGGCCTGGCGCCGACAGCGGGACCGTCGGGGACCTGCTCACCGGACATCCGGGTGTCTCGCCGGTCGCGGTCCACCGGACCGACGACGAGTGGGTGTTCTATCCGGCCGACGACGACCGCCTGGGCGAGGGTGATGCCGTCATCGTCCGGGGGACCTGGGACGCGACGGAGGAACTGGTCGCCGACACCGGACCGGTGTAGCCGGCGACCCGGGGAGCACAAGCTTTACACTCCGTTCGGGCGCGGTTCCAGTATGGGCGAGACAGTACTGCTGGTTGGAGGCGGCGGTCGCGAGCACGCCATCGCGCGGGCGCTCTCGGAGTCGTCCGCCACTCTGTACGCGTGTGCGAGGAACCGGAATCCGGGTATCGCGGACGCCGCCGCCGGGTTCGAGACGCTCGCGTCGACGAACCCGACAGCAGTGCGCTCGTACGCCCGGGAGATTGGGGCGACACTCGCCGTTGTCGGTCCCGAGGCACCGCTGGAGGCCGGTGTCGCCGACGCCCTCGACGCGGATGGCGTCTACGCGTTCGGCCCACAGCAGGCCGAGGCCCGCATCGAGACGGACAAGGCCTTCCAGCGCCGGTTCATGCGCGAACACTCCATCCCCGGCTGTCCGGCGTTCCAGACGTTCGACGACACCGGGGCCGCCTGCGAGTACATCGACAGCCACGACGGTGACCTCGCGGTCAAGCCCGCCGGACTCACCGGCGGAAAGGGTGTCAAGGTGATCGGCGACCAGGTGACCCCGGCCGAGGCGAAGACCTACATCCGCGAGTCGGGGTACGACCGCCTCGTGCTCGAGGAGCGACTCGTCGGCGAGGAGTTCACCGTCCAGGCGTTCGTGGCGAACGGTGACCTGCGTGTCACCCCCGCCGTCCAGGACCACAAGCGCGCCTACGAGGGTGACGAGGGTCCCAACACCGGCGGGATGGGGTCGTACAGCGATGCCGACCTCGCCCTGCCGTTCATGGACGAGAGCGACTACATTGACGCCGTCGACATCCTGCAGGCGACTGTCGACGCTCTCTCGGGGTACAAGGGTGTCCTCTACGGGCAGTTCATGCTGACTGCCGACGGCGTGCGGGTCGTCGAGTTCAACGCTCGCTTCGGCGACCCCGAGGCGATGAACACCCTGCCGGTACTCGAGACGGACCTGCTCGACGTGCTGGTGGCGGCCCGCGACGGCGAGTCGCTCCCGAAACTGACGCTCACACCACAGGCGACCGTCTGCAAGTACGTCGTCCCCGAGGGCTACCCGACAGACCCGCAGGGCGGCACGCGCATCGCAATCGACGAGGCGGGTGCCGGGGATGCCCTGCTGTACTACGCCAGCGTCGACGAGCGCGAGGACGGCATCTACACGACCACCTCGCGGTCGTTCGCCGTCGTCGGTGTCGGCGACTCCATCGCCGCGGCCGAGGAGACCGCCGAGGAGGCGCTCGCCGACGCCGGCACAGGGAGGTTGCGCGCCCGCCACGACATCGGCACGCCGGAACTGGTCCAGCAGCGCATCGACCACATCGCCCGGTTGCGCGAGGACTGACCGGCGGCGTCCCGCACGGTGGCGCGTCACCGGACGTGCACCGCGGTCCGGTGTCTCCGGGGTGCGGTCTCCGAGTAAGATGTCCGCTCGGAGCTGTTTCTCCATCTCGACGTGCGGGATATCTGCTCACAGGTGTTTCTCCATCTCGACGTGTGGGATGTCGGCCTCCTGGAAGACGTCGCTCGTGGTCTCGTAGCCCAGGTCGTGGTAGAACGTCTCGACGGCGGTCTGTCCGTGCAGGCGGGCACGCGTACAGCCCTGGTCGCGGGCCTCGCGCTCGATGGCCGCCATCAGTCGTCTGCCGATACCCTCCCCCCGGTAGGGTTCGAGGACGGCGACGCGCTCGGGTTTCGCTACCCCGTCGTCGGTGAGACGGAGGCGGGCGGTCCCGACCGGTTGCAGGTCTGTATCGTCGTGGCCGGCCTCACTGTCTGGGTCGGTGTGTTCGTGGTCCTCGCCGGGGTCCGCGTAGGCGACGACGTGTGTCGCTGCCCCGTCGCGGCCGTCCATCTCCTCGGCCTCGGAGACGCCCTGTTCGTCGATGAAGACGGCCCGGCGCACCGCGTGGGCGTCCGCGAGACTCGCCTCGCCTGGGATACGGCGGAGTTCACACCTCATCGTCAGACTGTACCGGGTCGCCGGCACTGAACGTTTCGAAGGCCACACCGGCAGGTAGACACCGGCCGCGCGTGGTGACCGGCGTGTGACCGACCGACCTGTCCATCGGAACCCGGAGTCGCGGGCCACCCGACAGAACTGTCCGGGGAAGATACATTCGTGGCGAACACGATCTGCCGGTATGTACCAGTCAGAGATGGTCTCGCGTCAGTCGCTGCCCGACCGCGAGCAGCGGGAGGCGGCGCTCGCGGCGGCCGGCTACAACGTCTTCGGGCTCTCGGCCTCGGACGTGTACATCGACCTGCTGACCGACAGCGGGACCGGGACGATGAGCACAGACCAGTGGGCCGCGCTGCTGGGCGGTGACGAGTCCTACGCCGGGAGCGAGAGCTTCGAGCGACTGGAGCGGGCAGTCGCCGATGTCCTCGGATTCGACCGCATCGTGCCCGCCCACCAGGGCAGGGGGGCCGAACATCTGCTGTACGGTGCGCTCGTCGAGGAGGGTGACATCGTCGTCGCGAACACGCACTTCGACACGACACGCGCCCACGTCGCGGAGGCCGGCGGGCGACCGGTCGACTGTCCGGTCGACGGCGCGTTCGACCTCTCGGCGGAGGGGCCGTTCACCGGGAACCTCGATATCGAAAGCGCGCGCGAGCGAATCGAGACTGTCGGTCACGAGCGGGTGCCAGCCGTCGTGGTGACGGTGACGAACAACTCCGCGGCGGGACAGCCCGTCTCAGTGGCGAACGTCCGGCGGGCCCGCGAACTGGCCGACGAGTGTGACGCCAGACTGATCCTCGACGGCTGCCGGTTCGCCGAGAACGCCTGGTTCGTCCGCGAGCGCGAGTCGGAGTTCGAGGGAGCCGGAATAAAGGATATCGTCCGGGAACAGGCCTCGTACGCCGACGCGATGGTCGTCAGCGGCAAGAAAGACGGGCTGGTCAACGCCGGCGGGTTCGTCGGTGTCGCCGACGGCGCGGACGAGGACGACCTGTTCACCCGACTCAGGGAGCGGGCAATCCTCTACGAGGGATTTTACACCTACGGCGGGATGGCCGGCCGGGACATGGCGGCGATGGCGGTGGGGCTCAGGGAGGCCGTCGACCCGGCGTATCTCGACCACCGGGTCGGTCAGGTCCGGGAGCTCGCGGACCTGCTCGAGAGCCAGGGGGTTCCGGTCTATCGCCCGGTGGGTGGGCACGCGGTGTATCTCGACGCCGGTGCGGCACTCCCGCGGATTCCGCGCGAGCAGTTCCCGGGGCAGGCGCTGGTCTGTGCGGCCTACCGCGAGGGTGGTGTCAGGGCGGTCGAACTCGGCGGGTTCGCGTTCCCCGGCACCGACCGGCCGGAGTTCGTCAGGCTGGCACTCCCCCGGCGGCGCTACCACCGCGAACAGCTCGAACACGTCGCCGAGACGTTCGGGGCTGTTATCGAGCGCGGTGAGTCGGTCAGCGGGTTCGAGGTGGTCGACCAGCCCGAGCGCGAGGCGCTCAGGCACTTCTCGGCGACACTCCAACCCGTCGAGTGAGCGACGGTCACAGCTCCACCGAGGGGAGAAACTGGCCGGTCTCGCGGAAGACACCGGCCAGGAGTACGAGCGCCGCGAGCGCGGGGAGTGTGGCACAGGCGAGATAGACCGGCCAGAACCCCGAGACATCCACGATGGGGAGCGTGACGACGGGGCCGAGTCCGCCGCCGATGTCGCCGAAGACGTTGTTGGTGCCCATCGCGCGGCCCATCTGCTCACCCGGTGTAAGATCGGCCAGCAGGGCGAGCAGGGGGCCGCTCACGCCGCCCTGTCCGGCACCGATACAGACACAGGCGAGCGCGAGTTCCCCCACCGAGCGGGCGCGAGCGAGGAGCAGGAACCCGAGACAGATAACCCCGAGAAAGCCGAGCAACAGCGGCACCCGTGACTCGCGCCGGTCGCTGGCGTAGCCGCTGGCGAACATGGAGCCGCCGGCGACGAGCACCGTCACCGCGATGAAGATGCCCGAACTCCCCTGTGGACCGAGTCCGAACACGCCCACCCCGCGGGTGTCCAGGAGGACGACGAGTGTCGAGAACAGCGCACCGACGTAGACAAACAGCACGGCGAAGTTGACGAGTCCGACCGTCAGCGCCGGTAGCCCCGTGTTGATCTCCCACGGCTTGACCGAGTCACGCTCCTCATCGACGTGGGTCTCGGGAATGAGCAGGTAGGCGACGCCGCTGGCGAGAAACGCAAAGCCCGTCGCGAGCACGAACGCCGAGAGGTTGTCCGCGAGTTCGCTGACCAGTCCGCCGAGCACCACCCCCGAGGGGAACCCGAGGAGCACACCGCCCCGTATCAGCCCCATACTGGTGCCCCGCGAGGCGTCGGTGCTGACGTCGGCCGCAATCGTGAACGCGGTGGCGAACACGGCCGCACTGCCGACACCCCAGAGAACCCGTGCGACGACGAACCAGCCCTCCGGAAACGGCGCGAGCAGGGCGACGACGTAGCCCGCCGTTGCGAGCCCCTGGACGAGCATACCGACCACCATCGGCGTCCGCGTGCCGAACCGGTCGACGAGTGCCCCTGCCGGCGCGTTCGCGAGGAGCCGCGAGAACCGGTTCGCGCTGAGTATCAGTCCCACCAGAAACGGCGAGATGCCGAGCACGGCCCCGAGATTCGGCAGAATCGGGAAGATGACACCCCCGCCGAAACCGATGAAGAAGGTGCTGGCGACCACCGCCCCGATGACGATGTACTCGTGACGGACACCACGTCGCAGTCGGTCCTGAACGCTCGAAAACACGCTATGTTCCTTCCTGTAGCCGCCTGACCGTATTACCGGTTCTGATTCCTGGCGGGGGGACGGGTATCTGGGCGGTCCCGTCGACGGTTCGGGCCGGAGTCCGACTGGACCCCGCGTTCCGGGGTGGGGCGGCCGTGTACACGCGGCCGTCACCACAAGTTATAATTCGGTCACAGACAACAACAGAGACAGGACCGGATGAGAGACACAGAGCCGGCCAAGACCGAGAGCGCGGCCAGACAGCGACACCGGGGGCGAGTCGGCGGCACCATCCGCTGGACAGTCGAGACAGGCGGACCGGTGCGGTCGTCGCCGACGGTCGCCGGCGAGACCGCGTTCGTCGGCAGTCGGGACGGGCACCTGTACGCGGTGGACGTGACGACCGGCGACACGCAGTGGCGTCGCGACACCGGCTGGCGCGTCCGCGGGTCACCGACAGCACTCGACGAGACGGTGTATCTCGGGGGCTTCGACGCAGAGGTCAGCGCGCTCGAGGCGGCGACCGGCGAGCGACTGTGGAGCACGACCGTCGGCGACTGGCTGTGGTCCTCACCGACTGTCACCGAGGACCGACTCGTCGTGGGCAGCCTCGACGGTGGGATTCACGCGCTGGACCGGGCGACCGGCGACCGAATCTGGCAGTTCGACGCCGACAACGAGGTCGGCTCCTCGCCGACAGTCGCCGATGGGACGGTGTACATCGGCAGCAACGACACCAACCTGTACGCACTCGATGCGGCGACCGGCACCGAGCAGTGGTCGCTCTCGACGGGCGATATCGTCGAGTCCTCGCCGACAGTCGTCGGACCGACGGTGTACATCGGGAGCAGAGACGGTCGGGTGTACGCGCTCGACGCCGACCTGGGGACCAGACAGTGGAGCTTCGACACCAGAGCGGATGTCGGCTCCTCGCCGACAGTCAGTGGCGGTGCCGTGTTCGTCGGCAGCGGTGACACCGTCTACGCAATTGACCAGGAGACCGGCAACGAGCGGTGGGCGCTCGAGACGGACGGCGAGGTGGAGTCCTCGCCGACCGCCGGCGCCTCGACGGTGTTCGTCGGGAGCACCGACGGCTTCGTGTACGCCATCGACAGGGAGACCGGCGACCAGCGGTGGCGGGTACGAACCGGCGGCGGCGTCTGGTCCTCGCCCACACTGGTCGACGGGACCGTCCTCGTCGGGAGTGACGACGGGAGTGTCTACGCGCTCACCGCCGGCGAGCGCGGGTCGAGTCGGGGCTCGCGTGCGATGCTCGGCACACTCGGACATCACGACGACCGCTGGTGGGACGAACTGCGTTTCTGACCCGTGCCCGGCAGGCGAGTTGGAGGGCTGACCTGGGATGTGCACAGTGCCGCGTCGTGCCTGCAATCGCCGGTGTCGGAGTCCAGCCCTGCCGTGTCTGGGCGTGGTGACCGACATCGGTTTGTCGCACGGACAGTTCGCAACGGTTATACCCGCGTGGACTGTACATTTGTTTGCAATGGCAAACGGCAAGGTTGATTTCTTCAACGACACAGGCGGCTACGGATTCATTTCGACTGAGGACGCGGACGACGACGTGTTCTTCCACATGGAAGACGTTGGCGGACCGGACCTCGAAGAAGGACAGGATATCACGTTCGAGATCGAACAGGCCCCAAAGGGCCCCCGCGCGACGAACGTCGTCCGCGAGTAGCTCCATCGCACACGGCGATGGCCGATTGACAGTTTTACACAACACAGTTCCGGAACCGGCAGGTTTGGGTGTGTCGGCACCAACACATGGTATGGGAGATACCGTGAGCGCGGACGGAGTGACCGCAACGTACCAGGAGACAGACACCGAGCGCCAGCTCCTCGTTCGCGTGGACGGCGCCGAGGCGACAGTCGCACAGAACACCGACGGGTACGCCATGCTCGCGGTGCGGGACAGAGACGGCACCGAGCGCGAGCGCTACTACGGGTTCGACATGGCGCTCGACCACGTTGCCGAACTGCTCGGGGTCGAGGTTCACGACATCCCGGTCCCGGACCCCGCCGAAGATATGGGGATGTGAGCACCGGGTCCGGAGCCAGCCGCGGACAGCAGGTGTGAGCGCCAGCCCGGTCCAGGCCACGACTCCGGTGCCGACCGGGCGGTGTCGGCGTGACGGCACCCATCGCCGGACGGAAGACGGGCGGGTCGAAGGGACAGTACAAAGTAGGTGGTTCCCGAACGTGCAGAGGAATGTGTCCTGATTCGCGTGTCACGCGCCGGGCGCTCCTGGGGGCAGGGGTCGGAGTCGGGGGGGTCGTTCTCGCGGGGTGTACCAGCCCCGAGCCCGAACCGCCCGACGACGTGCTCACAATCTACCATCTCGACGTCGGTCAGGCCGACTCGACGGTCCTCGTGACACCCGAGGACGAGACAGTCGTGGTCGACACGGGCAACTGGCTGCAGGAGGGGCAGACGGTGCTCGAGTATCTCGACGCTATCGGTGTCGAACACATCGACCACCTGGTGGCAACCCACGCACACGCAGACCACATCGGCGGGCACGCCGAGATAATCGAGCAGTTCGAGACCGAACACGACGGTATCGGGTTCGTCTACGACTCGGGGGTGCCACACACCACACAGACCTACGCGGACTACATCGACGCCGTCGACGCGTACGGTCACGACCTGCTCGTCGTCGAGGAGGGCGAACAGCTACCGGTGGCCGGTGTGGACGTGTTCGCCCTGAACCCGCCGGCGGGTGATTCGGGAGACGACATCGACTACAACTGCGTGGCGTTGCAGGTCGAGTACGACGGTGTCACCCACCTGATGACCGGGGACGCCGGGTCGGACGCGGAACAGCGGATGGTCTCGGAGTGGGGGACCCGGCTCCCGAGTGATATCTACCAGGTCGGCCACCACGGCTCCAGCACCTCCTCGTCGGAGCCGTTCGTGGAGACGGTCGACCCCGATATCGCGGTCGCGTCGAGCGCCTACGATAGCCAGTTCGGCCACCCCCACGACGATGTGCTGGTCAGGTTCGGCGAGTTCGACATCGAGACCTACTGGACGGGTGTCCACGAGGAGACCACGGTCACCGTCGACGGCACGGTGACGACAGAGCCGGATATCGCGTTCACGACCGACCCACTGGAGCTGCTGGCGGACAAGCCGGACAGCGAGACGGCGCGTGTCCCGGCAGGGGTCGACGGCTCCGGCGGGTCGCGGTTCGTCGTCGACCGGGTCGAGGACGGCAGGGCGGTGTTGCTCCCGCTGGCCGGCGGTGGGTCCGACCGGCGGATGACCGTGGCGCCGGAGCGACTCCCAGACGGGGCCGGTGAGCGCTCTGTCGTGTCGGTGACCGTCGAACGGGGTGGTCTGCGGGGCATCGAACCCGACACCGCGGCGACCGAGGAGCGGGCCGCGGTGACCGCGGAGCGACTGGCGCGGCTGTCGCGACCACTCTCGGACACGCGCTGAGTCGGTCACACGCCGGTCGCCCTCTCACATCACCTCGAGCGCGGCAGGGGTCAGACCTCGACGACGGCCGCGGAGACAGCGACGAAGATGACCATCCCGAACACGTCGACGACGTTCGTCACGACTGGGATGGTGGTGTCGTCCGGGTCGACACCGACCCGGTAGGAGAGATACGTCGCGAGGAAGCTGCACACGACCGCGATGACAGCCACGGACATCCCACTGACCAGCGAGATGACGAGCAGTTGCGGGAGGGTGAGCGCCGCGCCGATGACCAGTCCGAGGAGGTAGGCACCGACAGCGAGCGCCGTGAACACGGAGACAGCGAGCGCGAGAATCGCGGCGACGTTCGCCACGAGCACCCTGTCACGGGGGTCGAGACTGGTCGTCCCGAGATGAAACCGCGTCGAGAGGCGCGAACTCAGGATGGCACCGAGGTTCCCGCCCATGTCGACCATCGTCGGCACCATCACCGCCAGCAGGGTGAACTCGGTGAGCATCTCCTCGGCCGCCTCGAGTGTGAGTCCGGCCCACAGGACGACCACCGAGAGCACCACCAGCAGGGGGAACATGTTGCGGACGATGGTCCGCCACCGCCAGGTGCCGAGCGACTCCTGCACGGGGGCCGTCACAGAACCACGCCCACGAGCCAGACCGAGAACAGCAGGAAGAGCATCCCGAAGACATCACCCAGCGTCGTGACAATCGGGCCGACGAGGTTGTCGGGGTCGTAGCCCGACCGGAAGCCGGCGAAGATGAGCGCCAGCAGTCCGACTATCATCACCACCGACGTCAGCGCCCCGGCGACGAACATAATCCCCACGAGAGCGACCAGACTCGCGGGTGTCCAGCCCGGCAGTATCAGGAGCGCCGTCCAGGTGATGACACCGATCAGAACCGAGATACCGACCCCGTTGACCAGCGACGCGAGCGCGGCGTTGACCAGTCGCTCGTCGCGCTGGAACCGGGGGTCGATCAGTCCCTGGTGGAGACCGCTGGCGATGCGGCCCCCCAGTGCCCCGTAGACGTTGCCACGGGTTGCGAGGAACACGGGCACCATCACCAGCAACCCCGGGTACTCGGCGACACTCTCGACCAGCCCCTCCAGCACGAGTCCGGCGAACAGCCCGCCGGACAGCGCCACGAGCAACACGGGCAGGGACTCGCGGTAGATCTCCCAGAAATCGCTCCGAACGCCCATATGCGTCTGTCGTGGAGTTGGCTGTTAAAGCTGTCGAGACCCCGGATTCGGCCCGCTGACGGTCCCCGTAGCTCCGCTCTCCTCGATGCCGGACAGACTGCTCCACTGGAATCGCTTCACCGCACTGACTAACAGCCCCGGTCTCATCGAGGTCGCTGGACCGGTCAGTCGGGGGATTTGTACCGCTGGTCCACGTACAGGTTGGTATGGCAGATTCCTGGACAGCAGCAACGATGCCGGACCAGTCGGACCGGACCGTCGTGGTGACAGGCGCAAACAGTGGCCTCGGCTACGAGGCAACAGCGGCGTTCGCCCGAAAGGGTGCGACGGTGGTGATGGCCTGCCGGAGCCTCGAGCGTGGCGAGCAGGCCGCAAACGAGATTCGAGAGGCAATCGACCAGACGGGGGCGGTGCTGAACGTCCGGCGGTGTGACCTCGCCGACCTCGAGTCGGTGGCGTCGTTCGCCGCGGGTGTCCGCGAGGCGTACGACCAGTTACACGTGCTCTGCAACAACGCCGGTGTGATGGCGATTCCGCGGGCCGAAACCGAGGACGGGTTCGAGATGCAGCTCGGCGTGAACCACCTCGGTCACTTCGCGCTGACGGGACAGCTGCTCGGACTGCTCGTCAGGACGGCCGGTGAGACACGGGTAGTCAGCCACTCGAGCGGCGCCCACACCGCCGGCGAGATGCAGTTCGAGGACCTCCACCGCGAGGAGTCCTACGACAAGTGGGGCGCCTACGGCCAGAGCAAGCTGGCGAATCTCCTCTTTGCCTACGAGCTCCAGCGCCGACTCGACGACGCCGGGATCACCGAGACAGAGAGCGTCGCCTGTCACCCGGGCTACGCCGCGACGAACCTGCAGTACCGTGGCCCCGAGCAGTCGGGGTCGCGCCTGCGCTACGCGATGATGAAAGTCGCGAACACCGTCGTCGCACAGTCCGCCGAACAGGGTGCGCTCCCGCTGCTGTACGCGGCCACGGCCCCCGATGTCCAGGGTGGTGAGTACTACGGCCCCGGCGGCCTGATGAGCATGCGCGGCGCGCCCGAGAAACAGCAGTCGAACGAGGCCTCCCGTGACGAGGCGGACGCGAGACGACTCTGGAGCCGGAGCGAGGAACTCACCGGCGTCGAGTACGATATCGAGGGGCTGGCCCCCGCGCCGGCGTGAGCCCCGATAACCGGTGAACTGCCGGAGGCGGTCGAACAGGGCGAGCGACTGCACAGACGTGCGGCAGTTGAGCAGCTACCCTTTTATATTGCAGACCGGGTAGGTCCGGGCGACACGGTCACCGATACCGAGCGCGTCGGACACCCTGACCACCTCGTCGACGCTCTTGTAGACCCCGGGGGCCTCCTCGGCGACAGTCGCGCCGCTCTCGGCTCTGACGTAGATCTGGTCCTGTTCGCGCAGGTCATCCACCACGTCCTCGCCCCAGTACTCCTGTTTTGCCTGTGTCCGGGACATGAGTCGGCCGGCACCGTGGGCGGTCGAGCCGAACGTCTCCGACAGCGAGTTCTCGCCACCCCGCAGGATGTAGCTCCCCGCGCCCATGCTCCCCGGGATGATGATGGGCTGGCCGACGTCGCTGTATGCCGGCGGCAGTTCGGGTCGACCGGCGGGGAACGCACGCGTCGCGCCCTTCCGGTGGACGTACAGCTCCCGTTCGGCCCCATCGACGTCGTGGACCTCCTTCTTGCCGATGTTGTGTGCCACGTCGTACAGCAGCTCCATCCCCATGTCACGCCACGGTCGGTCGAACACCTGCTCGAACACGCGCCGGGTCTGGTGCATGATGAGCTGGCGGTTGACCCACGCGAAGTTGATCGCCGCACACATCGCGCCGTAGTACGCCTCGGCGAGCTGTGAGCCCGCCGGCGCGGCCGCGAGCTCCTTGTCGGGCAGCTGGTTCAACAGCCCCTGGTGGGTCTGTTCGATATCGCGCAGGTAGTCCGTGCAGACCTGGTGACCCAGACCGCGCGAGCCACAGTGGATGAGCACCACAATCTGGCCGGGTTCGAGCCCGAACGCGTCGGCGACGTCCTCGCGGTAGATGTCGGTGACCCGCTGGACCTCCAGAAAGTGGTTGCCGCTACCGAGGCTGCCGACCTGGTTGCGGCCGCGGTCCTTTGCCTTCTTCGAGACTGCCCCGGGGTCTGCGTCCCGCCGGACACCCTCGTCCTCGCAGTGTGCCAGGTCCGACTCGATGCCGTGACCCTCGTCGACGGCCCACTCGACACCCCGCTCCAGGATCTCCTCGACGGGTGCCCCCTCGATGACGCCACCGCCACCCAGACCCGTCGGCACGTTCGCGAACAGCGCGTCGACGAGTTGCTCCTCGTGGCCCTGCACCTGCTCGTACGAGAGGTTAGTTTTCAGCATTCGCACGCCACAGTTCGAGACGACGAACCCGTCTGCGAGGAAGTTGTGCGCCTCGTGCTCGACACCGATGTCGTAGACAGTCGTCTCACCACCCTCCCGAATTTCCGAGACAGTTGTCTCGACCGTGAGATTCTCCGCGACGGACACCTGCTCGCGGTACTCCTCGAACCCGGGGAACTCATCCGGCGGACGGGGACGGCCGTCGCGCTGCCCCCAGATACTCCGCTCGATAAACCGCCCGTTGATATCGAACTGTGATTTTATTTCCTGTGAAGAGGTCCCGCCATCTGCGAGTGTTTTAGCCTCCGTGGCGATTTGTACGCGTTTCTGGATTGCCTGCTCCTTCGATTTGAGATACTGAACTGCCTTTGCGGCGAGTCGCTGTTTCTCCCGGTTGTACGTGTAGCCGACTGTCGAGTAGAACCTGACGAGATTCTCCGAACTGTTCGTCACACCGAGGCGGAGTCGCACCGTGTCGTGTTGGCTGTTGCTGTCGGTATCGAACCGTTCGAGCGAGTTTGTCTCGATGCCGAGACTGTCGAGAAACGCCGCGATGTCCTGCATGAACTGCTCACCGGCGTCAGCGGTTGTCGGGACTCGTGTCTGGGAGAGCTTCGGACAGTAGAGGGTCGTCTCGTGCTGCGCTGCCGGTGCGTTCATCTCGGCTCCAAAGTACGCGGAGAGGTACAGTCGCTTCTGCCAGTCGGTGAGGCGGTCGAAGTACCACGGTGTGGTGAACCCTGATTCGACTTTCCTGCCGGCCGGTGCCCCGAGCTTCTGCATCACGAGCTGGAGGGCGCGCGAACTGGAACAGATACTGTGCCCTGTCGCCTCGAACGTCGTCCCGTCGAGCTCGTGTGAGCGCTCGCGCGAGTGGATTGGCGAGGCTGTGAATCCGACACGCTCGATATCTCGCCCGATCGCTTCGAGGTCCGCAGGGTCACCGTAGAACAGCGTGAGACCGGCGTTCGTGAACGCACCGTCGCCGGTGTGGTGACCGAGGAGTTTGAGCAGATGCTGGAACGTCTCGTCGGTCGATTCGAGCGGCAACACGTCGCGCTCGTTCAGCACCCGTCGGATCTGTGGGTTCTCGTCGGCAAAGTCCTCCTCTGTCAGCAGGGTGAACTCCTCGACCGGTTCGTCGTCGATACCGCGAAACGGGCTCACGTAGACCGTGTCGCCCGGTTCGAGGTCGCCGAGTTCGACCATCCCGTCTGGCGTCAGAAACGGGTGGTCAGCTGTCGCCTCGACGGTATCTCCGGTTTCGGTTTCGAGTTCGTGGACTGTCTGGCCCTCCCGCTCGGTCACCAGCCTGATTGCCGATGCTTCCTGTCCATCTTCGGCCGCGACGGCCGCCTGCTCGGTCTCGAAATCGTCCACGAGGTCCGCAATCTCCCGTCGCCGTCCGAACTGCAGGCGGACGTCAGTCTCGCCTGGGAGGCAGTTGATATCGTAACCGATCGCTCCCGGACTGATACAGCCGTCCTCGGCGTCGATACCGGCGACACCGCCGACGGGGAAGCCGTAGCCCTGGTGGGCGTCGGGCAGTGCGA
>CAZFMN010000026.1:0-12980 GCA_964520075.1 uncultured Halobacteriales archaeon
CGCGCTCAACGACGACATCACCGGGGACAACGTCGATTCGTTCCTGAACTCCTTCTGGCGCGACCTCGACCACGAGAGCCTGATGGCTGGCAATCGTTCCTTCCACAACCTCCTCCGGACGGGCAAGAAATTCAACGTCAAACACGACAACAACGGCACGACCAAGCCCACCTACATCGACCTGATAAATTTCGAACAGCCCGAGAACAACCGCCTCATCGCCGCCAACTAGTTCCGCGTCTCGCGCACCCACTCGATTCGCCCGGACATCACGCTGTTCGTCAACGGCATCCCGGTCGTCCAGTTCGAGGTGAAGTCGCTGGCCCAGGACAACGACTATTACGACGCCATCAGCGACCTCCACCAGTACGAGAAGCAGGTCCTGCGCCTGTTCATCCCCGGTCTGCTCAACGTCGCCACCGACACGACCGCGCTCCGCTACGGGGCCGTCGGAGCCGAACGCGAGTTCTACCCCCGTGACCGGTCGACTCACCGCTCGATGATGGACTCCTCGACAGGTTCACCGAAGTGGCGGGCATCCTCCTCGTAGTGGACGAGCACGTCGTCGCCAACCTCGAGGTCGGTGACGGCCCTCCGGCCCTCGCGGGTGTGGAGCTTTATTGTCTCGGCGTTCTGCAGCAGCGTCTCGACGCGGTCCTCACCGAGGGTGGCCTGGACACGGAACATGGGGCGGCGCTCGATCTTCGAGCGACCGACAATCGCCTCGCGGGTGGTGCCGGTCACGTCGACGATCTGGACCTCGTCACCGCTGGAGAGCTCCGAGAGGTAGCTCGTCTCACCACCAGGTGTGCGGACGTAGGCGTGGACGGCACCGGCGTTGACCCGGAACGGTCGGGAGGCGACGTACGGCGAGTCGGCGGTCTCGGCGTGGACGAAGAATAGACCGCGGGACATCGACCCGACGAGCATCCCCTCGTCACCGTTCATCAGCGACCCGGTGTCGATGCAGACGCGGTCCGCGGACCCGGTCTGTTCGACAGCGGTCACCTCGGCCCACTGGAACTCGAGCTGTTCGCGGTCGAGCGCGTCCCGGACGGCGACGGTCTCGCGTATCTCGTCGGGGTCGTCCGTGTCGAGCAACACGGCCTCGACCCCCTGTTCGAGCGTCTCGTAGGCCGTCCGGGCCTCCTCGGCGGTCTGTACCCCGGCCACGAGCGACGTCTCCGTTCCGATGCGGGCGATGAGATTCTCCAGCGGGATTATCTGCCAGTCGGTCCCCACGACGATGGTGTACTCGGCCGCGCGGGCGACCGCCTCCGCGAAGGCCTCGTAGTTCTCGTTGTAGATGCGGACGTAGCCGGCGTCCGGGCCGCTGTCCCGGCGGAGCGCCGAGAGGTCCGACGACCCCGAGAAGTCCGAGGGCAGGTCGACGGTGCCGTCGCCCTCGGTGTGTTTGCCGACGATAGTCGCGTCGGCGTCGGTGCCGTTCGACTCGGCGTCCATCACGTGGACATCGTCGCCGAAGGCGGCGACGTTCACCTGCCCGAGTTCGCGCACCCGCTCCACGTCGTCGCGGTCGACGACAACCCAGTCGACGCCCGCCTCCAGCCCCGCGGTGATGCGGCGCTTGCGAGCCTCCCAGTTGCCGACCTCGTCGTCGGCTTTCAGCCAGACAGACCGTGTCATGTGGAGAGAATCGACCGGCGACGGCTTGAACGTGGCGAATCGTGCCGTTACCGCCGGATACCCGACACGTTGTCTCGACCCCCGCCCTCGGATGTCGACCGGCGAGGGTCCGACGCGCCGGACACCGGGGTCGACACGACTGGTTCCGACACCGTGGTCCGGCGCGCCGGTCCCACCTGAGTCAGCACGCCGGTCCCGAACGCGAGGGAGGTGAGTGTCCGGTTGCCGGGGATTTTTAGGTCAGCTTAAAACCCTGGCGCGACACGGGTCGGGTATGGAGTGGAGAGCGGTTCGTCTGCGGCACGCGGCGACGCTCCTCGGGACCCTGCTCGTGGTCGTCGGCGGGGCGGCCCTCGCCGCGAGGGCCGTCGACCTGGAGCGGGCAATCGAGGCGGTTCGGACCGCGGACCCGGCGGTGCTTGCGCTCGCGAGCGCCGTCTATCTCGTCTCCTGGCCGCTCCGTGGACACCGGTACGGCGACGTGCTCGCGGCCGTGGGGCACCGCTGCGGGACGGGCTTTCTGACAGCGGCCGTGTTCGTGAGTCAGGCGGTCAACCTCGTGGTGCCGGCACGGGCCGGTGACGGTGTCCGGGCGTACCTCCTCAACACCCGTCGGGAGGTCCCGTACACGACAGGTGTCTCCTCGCTCGCCGTCGAGCGACTGTTCGACCTGCTCTCGCTCGCGACTCTGGGAACGGGCGCGCTCGTCGCCCTCGCCCTCGCCGGCGACCGCGGGGCGGGCGGAGGGCGCTTCCTCGCCGGTGCCGGCGTGGTCGCCCTCGTCGGCGTGTTCGCGGCGGGGGTTGCCGTCACGGTCGCACACAGCGACCGCCGTCCCGGGGCGTGGCTCCGGGGGCGCGTCCGGCGGCCGCGTCTGCGGGCGGTCGTCGACGCCGCGGTCGGCGTCGGGACCGACCTGCGCGTCGTCGCGACCGACGGGGGGGCGCTCCTGCGGGTCGCCGCCGGGAGTCTCGCCGTCTGGGCTGTCGACGTGCTCACCGCCGTGCTCGTGTTCGTGGCACTCGTCGACGCGAATCTGTCCCTGCCTGTGCTCGCCTGTGTCGGCACCCTCGCGGTGACCGTCGGCAACCTCGCGAAGGTCCTTCCGCTCTCGCAGGGCGGTATCGGTCTCTACGAGGCGGCGTTCACCGCGCTCGTGGTTGCCGTCTCCCCCGTCGGCGCGGCGACAGCGCTCGCGGTCGCCGTCCTCGACCACGCGCTGAAGAACCTCGTCACGGTCACCGGCGGAGTCGCCGCCGCGCTCGCGCTGAATCTCTCCCGCGGAACCCTCCGGCGGTCGGAGCACACCGAGTCGTAACTGTTTTAGGTCGGCCTAAAATACACGGAGTCATGAGTGAACGGACAACATCGGACATCTGTGTGGTCGTTCCGACGATACGCGAGTACGAGTGTGTGCGCGCGTACGTCGAGAACGCCCGCGAGCACGGGTTCGACACGTCGCGGCTGACGTTCGTGCTGGTGACAGAGGAGTTCTGTGAGACCGGGCAGATGCGCGAGATGCTGTCGGAGCTCGGGGTCGAGGGGGAGGTGTTCGACGGGCCGCGCCGGGAGGAGTGGTACGCCGAGCAGGGTATCGAGGGGTACGGACACGTGGTGCCGGCGGCCAGTCACGCCGAGACCAGTTTCGGCCTGCTGTACATGTGGGCGAACCCGCGGTTCGAGTACGGCGTGTTCGTCGACGACGACACCCTGCCCGGGGAGACCGATTTCTTCGGTCGCCACCTGTCGAATCTCGGGTTCGAGGGGACAGTCGAGTCTGTCGCGTCCGACGAGCAGTGGGTGAACGTCCTGTACCAGGCCGCCGACGAGCACGGTCTGTACCCGCGGGGCTACCCCTACTCGGCGATGGACGAGCGTGTCGAGACCGGGACCGCACAGATAGCGCGGGGCGATATCGTCGTCTCGCAGGGGCTGTGGACGAACGTTCCGGACCTCGATGCGGTGCGCATCCTGATGGACGGCGACCTGGAAGGGCAGGCACAGACCCGCACCGAGGCCGACCAGTTCGAGCGGGACTTTGTCGTCGAACCGGGCAACTACCTGACCGTCTGCTCGATGAACCTCGCCTTCCGGCGGGAGGTCGTCCCGGCCTTCTACCAGTTGCCGATGGACGACAACGAGTGGTCGGTCGGTCGGTTCGACGATATCTGGAGCGGCGTGTTCCTCAAGCGGGCCTGTGACCTGCTCGGGAGGCGGATCTACACCGGAGGACCGCTCTGTGAGCACAACAAGGCCCCGCGGTCGACGTTCGACGACCTCCACAACGAGGTGGCCGGACTCGAACTGAACGAGCACGTCTGGCGACTGGTCGACGACGCCGCCGCGGACGCCGACAGCTACGAGACGGCCTACCGCGGGATGGCCGACGCGCTGTGCTCGGCCGACGCCGACGCCTACCGCAACGGCGACTTTTTCCACCACGTCGGGGCATACATGCACGACTGGCTGGACTGTCTCGCCGAACTCGAACGTACACCCGCCGTTGCCGACGACTGAACCGAGACGACAGTGACAGAAGACGACACGACGACAATGACAGAGGACAACACGTACACGACGACGGGGTACAGGAGACGGCAGGTGCTCGCGGGGGCGGCGGCGCTCGGTATCGGCGGTGTCGCCGGCTGTCTGTCCGATAGCGAACCCGAACCCGGGCTCATCGGTTCGGGTCGGGCCGGCAGACCCGAGCCCGGCGGCACCACAATCGAGGAACTGCCGGACCTGCGCGGTGAGCTGACGGTGTACTCCGGCCGCAACGAGTTCCTCATCGGCACCATCGAGGAGCACCTGAACGCGGTCTACGACGAGTTCGACCCCAACTTCAGGTACGCCGATTCGACCGAGCACGTGAACACGATACTCACCGAGGGGTCGGGAACACCGGCGGACGTGTTCTTCTCGGTCAACGCGGGGTCGCTGGGCGCGCTGGCCGACGAGGGGCGCACGCGCTCGCTATCCGAGGACGTCCTCTCGGCGACCACCGAGGAGTTCCGGACCGAGGAGTGGGTCGGCACCTCCGGTCGGGTCCGCACCATCCCGTACAACACCGAGACCCTGGACGAGAGCGACCTGCCCTCGGACATCCTCGACTACGAGACGTTCGACGGTGACCTCGGCTGGGCCCCCTCCTATGGCTCGTGTCAGGCGTTCGTGACCGCGTTGCGCCTGCTGGAGGGTGAGGACCGCGCCCGGGAGTGGCTGGAGGGGGTCATCGACGGCGGCATACAGGCGTACAACGACGAGTTCACGGTCTCGCAGGAGGTCGCGGACGGTGAACTCGACGCCGGGTTCGCGAACCACTACTACATCCAGCGCGTCCTCGACGGCAGCCCCGACGCGCCGATAGACACCGCCTTCACCAGCGGCGACGCCGGTGCCACGTTCAACGTCGCCGGCGCGGCGGTCGTCGACGAGACAGACAGCCCCGAGCTCGCGGAGAACTTCGTCCGGCATCTCCTCTCGGCGGAGGTCCAGGAGTTCTTCGCCGTCGAGACGTTCGAGTACCCGACGGTGCCGGGGGTCGAACCCGTCGGTGAACTCCCGACGGTCGACGAGCTCGATCTGCCCGATATCGACCTGACGGCGCTGTCGAACCTCGAGCCGACGATAGAGCTGATGCGCGAGGCGGGCGCACAGATCTGACGTGACCCCCGGCGACCGACTGCGGACCGTCTGTGGTCTGCTCCCGGCGCGGGTCCGCGGATTGGCTCGGCCCCGCGAGCGTCTGCTGGCCGCCGTCGTCGCCGTACTTGCTGGGGTCGCGGTGTTCCTGCTCGCCAGCGAGCTGTTCCCCTATCACTCCTCGAACCACGACGAGGGGGTCTATCTCAGGCAGGCCGCCGCCCTGCTGGAGGGGCAGTTCCAGCTGTTCCCGGGTGAGCTCGCGGACGCGGTCAGGCCGTGGTTCTTCGTCGCCGAGGAGGGCCGGCTGTACCCGAAGTACCAGCCGCTCCCGGCGGGGCTGTACGCGGTCTCGATGGCGCTGTTCGGTGAGCCACGGGTGACACTCGCCGCCGTCACGACCGGCAACGTGGCGCTCGTCTACACCCTCGGCGCGATGGCGTTCGACCGCCGCGTGGGGCTGCTCGCGGCCGTCGGGTTCGCCACCGCGCCGATGACACTCGTCACCTCGGCGGTGTTTCTCCCCTACGCGCCGACGACGCTTTGCAACCTCGCCTTCGCCGTCGCCTACCTGCACGCCCACCGCACCGGGCGCCCCGCGAGCGCCGCCCTCGCCGGGGGTGCAGTCGGTGTCGCCTTCCTCATGCGCCCGTTCACGGCGGTGCTGTTCGCGGCCCCCTTCGTCGGTCACGCGCTCTGGGAGGTCGGGACGGCGCTCCGCGGGCGGGCAGACACGACCGGTCTGTCCGGGTTCCTCCGGACACCCGCGCTCGGCCGGCAGGCGACGACCGCCGCCGTCGGTCTCGGCTGTGTCGCGGCCACCCTCGCGTACAACGCCCACGTCACCGGGTCGCCGTTCACCTTCCCCTACGAGGCGTTCGCCCCGCGTGACGGGCCGGGGTTCGGTCGCCGCCGCATCCTCGAACACGCCGTCGAGTACTCGCCGGACCTCGCGGTCCGGACGAACGCGGCTGTCGTCTGGTATCTGCTGACCCGGTGGGTGCCCGCCGGCGCGCTCGGGACCGCGCTCGCGGCTGTCGGTCTCCTCGCGAGCACGCGTGTCCGGCGACTGCTCCCCGGCGCACTCGGGACCGGACTCTCCGGGGACGAAACAGCGGGTTCGACGGCACGGCTGGTGCTCGGCGGGCTCTTTCTCACCGTGCCGGCGGGGAACGTGCTGTTCTGGGGCAACTTCAACATCCTCGCGAACCCGGGCGACCCGACAGATGGGTTTCTCGGACAGTTCGGTCCGTTCTACCACTTCGACCTGCTCGCGCCGGTCGCAATCTTCGGGGCCGCCGGCACACTCGCGCTCTGGCGGGCCCGCGGGCGTGTCACGGCTCCCGTGAGTGGGCTGTCCCCGGGGTCCGGTCGCCTCGGGCGGGTGGTGCTCGCGGCGGTGCTCGTCGGTGGACTGCTGGTGACGAACGGCGCGCTGGTCGCCGGTCCGCTGGAGCGAAACGCCGCCCACACGGCGACCTACGAGGAGGCCTACGCCCCGTTCGAGGACCGGGACCTGGAGAACGCCGTCGTGTTCCTGCCGACACCGTACGGCGACTGGCTCGGCCACCCGTTCCAGTATCTCCGGAACGAACCCGGGTTCGACGGTGACACGGTCTACGCGCTGGACCGCGGCCCGCCGGGCAACTTCGAGGTGCGCGAGGCCTACCCGAACCGGACCCAGTACCGCTACAGCTTCCGGGGCGAGTGGACGGCAGACGCCAGCGAGCGCGAGGTGACCCCCCTGCTGGAGCAACAGAGCCTCCGGGCCGGTCCCCGACTCGCCGGCGAGACGACGGTCCAGGTTCCCGACAGGGTGACACACGCACAGGTCCGCATCGAGACCCCGGCCGGCCGGGTCACACACACCGCCGCCGACCCGGGCGCGGAACTCCCGGTCACGTGGTCGGTCGACGGAACGAACGCCTCGCTCACCGCCGTCGACGGCGAGTCTGTCGGGGCGGGTGTCCCGGTCGAGAGCGTCGGTGAGGTGGTCCTGCTCGTGCGTCTGGTCCAGCCCGCGGGCGAGACACTGACCTACCGGCAGGCCACCGCCGTTCGGACGACCAGGGGCGGTGTCGAGGCGGTCTGGCCGCCCGAGCAGACCGTCTGCCCGCTGGTCGACGACTGTGGTCGCGAGGGCACCTACCTCCCCGACCGCGGGGACCGGTACGGCCTCGCCGTCGAATCACGGCTCGAACCGGTCACCGACGACGGGCCGCCGGACGGGTGAGAGCCGACGGGGGTGACACGCGCGGATGTCGCCTCACGGGTCTCGCAGTCGCTCCTCGACTGTGACCCTGAGGATAGAGCCGGCGATTGCCGCGCCACCCCGGAGCGGGTCGAGTTTCGTCTCGCCGGCCCGCTCGCGGTAGGGGATGGGCTGTTCGCGCACCGCGTAGCCCCGCATCGCCGGTCGGACGAGCAACTCCGCCGACAGCCCGGTGTTCTCGGTCCACTCGATCGCCTCGACGACCTCCCGCCGGTAGGCGCGCATCCCGGTCGTGGTGTCGTGGACGCGCCGCCCCATCAGGACGCTCGCGGCTGCCGCGAACAGGCGGTTGCCGAGTCTGTTCAGCGCCGGCATCGCGTCGGCACCGTGGTAGAGGCGGTCACCGCTGACCACGTCGTACCCCTCGTTTATCAGCTCCAGAAACGCCGGCAACTGCTCCATCGGGTAGGTGTCGTCACAGTCCGTGGTGACCACGACCGGCCGGTCGGCCGCGAGCAGTGCGGTCCGCACCGCCACGCCGTACCCCTGTGGCTCCTGCTCGATTACCCGTGCGCCCCGCTCGCGGGCAATCTCCGGTGTCCGGTCCGTGGACCCGTCCACACAGACCACCTCCGCCTCCCCGTCTGTCACCCGCTCGATGTCGTCGAGCACCGTCCCGACCGCCGCCTCCTCGTTGTAGGTCCCCATCACGACGCTCACGTCCTCGAAGCTGAACGCCTCGCTGTCTGTCGCCCGCCCGGTCTCCGGTGTGCTCCCGCTGTCTCTCCGCTCGCCGGTGTCGCTGTCTGCCCCGTCGTCTGCCTGTCCCGCCGACGGGCCGTCTGTCTGACTCATAACCGTGTCTTCCGGCCTCCGACGGTTAAGCTTTTAGGTCAGCCTAAAACATCCGCGTGGTCGGGAACCGGTCCCCGCATAACAGGTGGGTCCGTCGAGCGGAGTCACAGCGCGGCATCGAGTGCGTCGGCGGTCCGGAGCGCGAGCGCGGCAATCGTGAGCGTGGGGTTGGTGGCACCGCCGGTCGGGAAGACACTGCTTCCGGCGACCCAGCAGTTCGCCAGGTCGTGTGTCCGGCAGGTCGGGTCGACCACGCTCCGGTCGGAGTCGGTTCCCATCCGAGTGGTGCCCATGTGGTGGTACGCGGGACCGGTGCTGTCGGGGCCGGCGGTCCAGGTTATCTCGGCGCCGAGCGTTTCGAGAATCTGCCGCTGAATCTCGTTCGCCCGCTCGATCGTCGCGAGCGCCCGGTCGCCGACCGTCCAGTGGACGTCGGGAACGGGGTTGCCGTGGCTGTCGGTCCGGTCGGGGTCGAGACCGACGTAGCTGTCAGCGCGGGGGAGCTGTTCGACGAGCGCGCCGACCGCAACCTGGTTGCCGTACGCCGACCGGAGCGAGTCCAGCAGGTCGTTGCCCCACTCCTCGCCGGAGAGCGCCATCTCGACCGGTGACGGGCCGGCGTAGTTGAAGAACTCGAGCTTGAACGGGCCGACGTCGGCGTCGGCCTCGTCGTAGAACTGGTGGGACTCGCTGGTGAGAAAGCCGACGTGGTTCTGCCGGGTCGGCTCGTCGAGCACCCCGCCGACACCGGCGAACAGGTGGTCGAAGAAGTAGCTCCCGACACGACCGCTGGTGTTCGCCAGCCCGTCGGGGTACTGCTCCGACGCCGAGAGCAGGAGGAGACGCGGTGTCTCGACCCCGCCGCAGGCGAGCACGAACGCGTCGGCCGGCTGGCGGTACTGCCCGTCGGGTGTGTCGTACACCGCCGCCTCGACCCGGTCGGGGCCGTGGGCGAGATGGCCGACCTGTGCGCGGTCGATGACCGTCGCCCCCTGCTGTTCGGCGCGCTCGACGTGGACCGTGGCGTCGTACTTCGCGCCGGAGGGACAGACCGGCTGGCAGGTGCCGTAGCCGACACACTCTCCCCGTCCGTCGTAGCGCTCCGAGTTGCGGGCGTTCGGCACCGAGTGCATCGCGATGCCGAGTTCGTCACAGGCCTCGGCGAACAGCGAGTCGCTGTAGGAGGGGGGGAACGCGGGCATCGGGAACGGCTCCTCGCGCGGCGGCCCGAACGGGTTGTCGTCGGCGCCGGCGACACCCAGTTCCCGCTCGGCCGCGGCGTAGTACGGCCGCAGGTCACCGTAACCGAGCGGCCAGTCCGGACCGACACCGCGGGCACTCCCCGAGCGGAAGTCGTCCTCGTGCATGCGCATCACCATCCCCTGCCAGTGGAGTGTCGACCCGCCGATACCCTTCACCCGGGCGTGATTCAGGGGGTAGAACCGCTCCCCCGAGGCGGTGTGTGCGTCTCTATCCCCGCCGACGTCCCAGACGTCCGGCCTGTCGTATGCCGGCCGGATGGCCCGCTCCTGCCGGGCGAGACGCTCACCGGGGTCGAACCGCGGCCCCGCGTCCAGTATCACCACCTCGTGCTCGCCCGCGAGACGGTCCGCCACCAGTGCCCCCGCCGGCCCCGCACCCACGACACAGACATCGGCGTCCGACACCGGCGACCTGTCTGTCTGTGAGCCGCTCATCCCGTCTCACCTGCCCTCCGTCGACTCTCCGATGGCGTCCGCTCGACTCTGCCTGTTCTGTCGTGGTGTGTCGGATACTGTGGCGTCATTCTCGGTACCGTCGTGTCGTGTTCTTTGCTCTGTCGTGTCACGTCGTCGCGTGGCTCCCCTCTGTCGCGGCTCCGGTCCCCAGTTCACAGTGGCCCCTGCTGGTAGCTCCCGGTGCCGCCGGGGTGGCCCTGCGGGTTCTCGATGCCGACGAGTTCACCCCCGGTGGGTGAGGCGTACAGCGCCAGCAGCAGTTCGTTTACGACGTAGTAGCGCACGCGCTCGGCGTCGGTCCCGTCGGGGTCCTCCTCGGCGGTGTCGGCCCCGGTCTCCCGGAGGAGCTGTTCGCGCACCTCCGGCGACAGGTCGACGACGCGCCCGCTGTGCCAGCTCTCGGCGCGCTCGTCGAGCGTGGCAACCGCCTCCCGGAGTCCGGTGGCGTGTGGCTCCGTCCCGAGCCGCGAGCCGAGAAACGACCCGACGAACGTCTCGACACCCGACAGCTCCGCCGGGTAGACCACCTCCGCAACGGCGACCAGCGTCTCCCGGACGCGCTCGTCGTCGGGGAGCGGCTCGTCCGACCCGCCGTCGGAGGAATCCCCCAACTGCCGGGAGGCGGCGACTGCCACCCCACCGGCCCCGCCGAGTGCGGCCAGCGCTGCCATCGCGTCCCGCCGCGTCAGTTCCATACCCGGTTTAGGGGAACCTAAATTCTTATATTCGTCGGAACGCCATCTTGTGGTAGCTCGTGTCTGGACCCGACCGGAGTGACGACGAGGGAGTCTCGCTGGGACTGGCGGTCCTCAGCGGCGCCATCGCGGCGGCGATGGTGTTTCCGTTGCTCTGGCTGTTCGTCAGGGTCAGAAGCGTCGAACTCCCGCGGGCGCTCGAACTGCTGTTCAGCGCCCGGACGCTCGACATCCTGCTGAACAGTCTGCTCCTGATGGGGCTGGTCACCGGGTTCTCTATCCTGCTCGGTGTGCCGCTCGCGTACCTGACCGTCCGGACGAACCTCCCCTTCCGGCGGTTCTGGACGGTGGTCGTGGCGCTGCCGCTGGTGATACCGAGCTACGTCGGTGCGTTCGCGTTCGTCTCGGCGTTCGGACCGAACGGCGAGTTCGAGTCGCTGTTCGCGCCGCTCGGCGTCGAGAGCGTGCCCGAGATATACGGGTTCCCGGGGGCCACACTGGTCATCACGCTGTACACCTACCCGTACGTCTTCCTGACGACGCGGGCGGCGCTCATCTCGCTCGACGAACAGCTCGTGGAGGCCGCACGCACACTCAATCACGGCCGACTCGGGGCCGTTCGCCGGGTGACACTCCCGCAGGTCCGGCCGGCGGTCGCCGCCGGCGGCCTGCTGGTCGCGCTGTACGCGCTGTCTGACTTTGGAACACCTGCAATCATGCGCCTGCCGGTGTTCACCTGGCAGATCTACTTCGAGAACTTCAATTTCGGGAGCGACTACGCCGCGTTGCTCTCCCTGCAGTTGCTGGCGGTGGTGCTGGTCGTGCTCGCGCTGGAGTGGCAGATTCGCTCGAACCGCACGGTCAGCGGCAGCGCCCCCGGACAGCGGACGACGGTCGACCTCGGGGTCTGGCGCTGGCCGGCGATGGCGCTCCCGGCGGCGGTGGCGACGACGGCGCTCGTGGTGCCGTGCTGGATACTCCTGCTGTGGGTGCGCCGCTCCGGCGAGGGCTACCGCCCGAACGAGGCCTTCGAGTGGGTCCAGGTGCTCAACTCGGTGAGTGTCGCGGCCGCGGCGGCTGTCGTCGCGGCACTGCTCGCGATTCCGGTCGCCTACTTCGCCGCGAACCACGACAGCCGTCTCGCGCTCGTGTTCGAGCGACTAACCTACGTCGGGTTCGCCGTTCCCGGTGTGGTGCTCGGGCTCGCGCTGGTTTACTTCGGCGCGGGTCGCTGGATATACCAGACGGTCCCGTTCCTGGTGTTCGCGTACGTGGTCCGGTTCCTCCCGCAGGCGGTCGGGTCGGCCCGCACCTCCCTACTGCAGGTCGACCCTCGCCTCGTCGAGGCCGGGCGCGTGCTCGGCGAGAGTTCGATTGGCGCCTTCCGCCGGGTGACACTCCCGCTGGTCCGGTCCGGTGTCGTCGCCGGTGCCGCCCTCGTCTTTCTCACCACAATGAAGGAGTTGCCCGTGACTATCATCCTCCGTCCGACGGGGTTCGACACCATCGTCACGCAGATCTGGACCGCGCAGTCGAGCGGTCTCTACCAGTACGCGGCGATTCCGGCTCTCCTGCTGTTGCTGGTCTCGGGGCTCTCGATGGTGGTGTTGCTCACACAGGAGCGGGGCGACGGGGGGCTGTGACCCCCCGACTCACCGATACCGCTCGACGACCCGCTCCGGGCGCTCGCTGGTCAGGGCGTCGTCGAGCGCCCGGTCGAGTTCCTCGTCGTCGATGTTGCCATCGGCGTACTCGGATTTGAGTTCGGTCACCGCCTCCTCCTCGGTCATCGAACCGTCTGCCTGTGGCGTGTCGTCGGCGCGTGCGAGTGCCTCCTCTATGCGCTCCTGGGCACCCGAGGACCCACCGCGGAGATACAGGAACACACCGACCCCGAGTATCAGGAGGAGCAGACAGAGCAGGGTGAGAACGACGAGGGTGGCCAGCGCCGCGACGAGACCAACGGACAGGGCCACCAGAGCCACCACCGATACCACCAGTACGACCGTGAGTAACGCGCCGAGCACCGCGGCAACCACCAGCAGCAGGCTGGACGCGAGACGCTCGACCAGGTTCTCCGGGTCGAGTGCGTCGAAGGCATCCTCCATCTCCAGGATGTCGTCGATATCGGCCATACCGCAGGTAGTCGTCGGTTCAGTGATAGCGGTTACGGTCAGTTTTCCGACCGGTTCCCGGTGAGCAGTCAGACAC
>CAZFMN010000026.1:13080-31213 GCA_964520075.1 uncultured Halobacteriales archaeon
CTCCCAAGCAGTCAGACACCTCCCAAGCAGTCAGACACCTCCCAAGCAGTCAGACACCTCCCAAGCAGTCAGACGCACCTCCCAGTTCGAGACGGAGGTAGACCTGGGCCGGCGGTGTCAGACGACGAGTGACTCCTCGTAGTCGGTGAGGTTCTCGTAGCCGTCGCCGGTGACGACGACGATATCCTCGATGCGGATTCCACCGACCGCGGGGTCGTAGAGACCGGGTTCGATCGTGACGACGTGACCCGGCCGGAGTTCGCCGGCGTTCTCGGAGACGCGGGGCAGTTCGTGGACGTCCAGACCGACACCGTGACCGGTGCTGTGGATAAAGCCCGTCTCCGCGGTGGAGTCTGCACGCAGCGTCGGCAGGTCGGCGGCCTCGTAGACGTCACAGACGGCGGCGTGGACCTCCTCGCCGGTCGCGCCCGGTTCCAGCGCGTCGAGGGCGGCCCGTTTGGCCTCGGCGGTCAGGTCGTACCACTCCCGGACAGTCTCGTCGGGGTCACCCCGGCAGAAGGTGCGGGTCATGTCCGCGTGGTAGCGGTTCGTCTTGTCCCGCGGGAAGATGTCGATTATAATCGGCTCGCCGGCCGCCAGCGGGCCGCTGCCGCGGTCGTGGGGGTCCGCGGCGTCGGTCCCGCAGGCGACGATTGTCTCGTCGAGCGCACAGCCGTGCCGGAGCAGTGTCACCTCGATTGCCTCTTTCACCCGCTCGCTGGTCAGCATCTCCCCCTCGTGGTACAGGTGGCCGTCCTCGACAGTGGCTGTCCGGAGCAGTGTCTCGGCGCGGTCCATCGCGGCCTCGTTCGCCCGCTGTGCCTGTCGGACGTGTGCTATCTCCTCGTCGGTCTTGGTCGCGCGGATCTCGGTGACGACACCCTCGTCGTCGGGGGTGACCGTGACACCCTGTTCGCGGAGTCCGTCGGCGGTCTGGAGCGGGAACCCCGGCGGTGTCGCCACCGACTCGACACCGTACGCGGCGAGAAACGCCGCGAGGGTGCGGCTCCAGCCCTCGTGGGGGCCCGACTCCTCGACGTGGGTCTCGTAGTCGTAGTCCGAGCCACGCTCGACCGACGCAGCCCGTGACTCCCGTACCGCCCGGCCGTACTCCAGACTGCGCGCGAACAGCAGGCGCACCTCGCCGTCGTACAGTGTCACGAACGGGTCCGGGGCGTCGAACCCCGAGAGGTAGTACTGGTCTGCCTCCTCGGAGTCGGCTTCCAGCAGGTAGCCGTCGACACCCAGCTCCGAGAGGTGGTCGTCGAGCATCGAGAGGTCCGGATTCATGCTACATAGTGGGTCCGGGAACCACCTAAGACTGCCGACTACACCCGGAGAACAACGGCCGGCGGACCTGTCGGCACACTGCGGAAGTCTTTATACCCTGGTATACAGTACAAGGTCGTATGGAGTATCACCAAGGGGAACCCGTGGAGAACGTCGGGACCATCCCGACGATGGCGGCAGACCGGTACAGGGACAGAACAGCACTCAGCTTCATGGGGACCGAGAAGACGTTCGAGGCGGTGGAGGCCGAGGCGAACCAGCTCGCGAACGCGCTGGTCGAACTGGGTGTCGAACCCGGCGACCGCGTCGGGCTGTACATCCCAAACGAGCCGCTGTTTCCGGTCGCGTACTTCGGGATCATAAAGACCGGCGCGATCGCGGTGCCGCTCAACCTCCGGATGGACCCGGAGACGCTGGTGTACGTCCTCGAGGACTCGACGGTCGAGGTGATGGTGAGTTCGGCGTACATCCCCGAGGACGACCCCGGGGTCGCGTGGCCGGTCGACCTCGCCGAGCGGGCCGGTGTCGGCACGCTGTTGATGCCCGGTCGCAGCGACGAGGCGCGCGGGGTCCGCAACTACTCGCACCTGACCGCCGACCAGCCAACCGAGTTCGACATCGTGGACCGCGAGCACGGCGATATCGCGGCCCAGCCGTACACCTCGGGCACGACGGGCAAACCGAAGGGGGTGATGCTCTCCCACGAGAACCTGCTGGCGGCGATAGAGAGCTACAACAAGAGCGGGCTCGGTATCGACCCCGATTTCACGCTGACACTCGTGTTGCCGCTGTTCCACATCTACGCGCTGAACGCGCTGATGGGGACGTTTCTGGCCCGTGGCGGGCAGCTCGACCTGCAGCCCCGGCCGGAGCCGGAGGCACTACTACAGGGGATCGAACAGCAGAGCGCGGAGGTGTTCGCGGGCGTGCCCGCGCTGTACACGCAGATGTTCCGCGTCTGGCGCGAGGACCCCGACGCGTACGACCTCTCCTCGCTGGACTACGTCGTCTGTGCGGCCGCACCCCTCGCCGAGGAGGTCCGGAAGACAATCCAGCGCGAGTGGGGTGTCGTGATGGTCGAGGGCTGGGGGATGACCGAGACCTCGCCGGCCGGGACGATCGAACCGGTCGCGGGTGCCCGGAAGGAGGCCGGCTGTGTCGGGCCGCCGCTGCCGGGTGTCGACCTGAAGGTCGTCGACCCGGAGACCCGGGAGACACGCGTCGGACCGGACGACATCCAGCCGATCCCGGACGAGGATATCGACTTCGACGACGAGGAACGGGTCACCGGTGAACTCGCCATCCGGGGTGACCCGGTGTTCGACGGCTACCACGGCCGCCCGGAGAAGACAGCGAGCGTCTTCGACGACGAGGGCTGGTTCTACACCGGGGACATCGCCCGCGTCGACGATGACGGCTACTTCTGGATTGTCGACCGCGCCGACGACATGATACTCTCCGGCGGCAACAACATCTACCCCGCCGAGGTGGAGGACGCCCTCTACGAACACCCCGACGTCGCCGAGGCGGCCGTCGTCGCGGCCCCACACGAGGTAAAAGGCGAGGCACCCGTCGCGTTCGTCGTGCTGGAGGCGGATGCCGAACAGACCGAGGCGGACCTCCGGACGTTCGCGCTCGAACACGTCGCGAGCTACGCCCACCCGCGCCGCGTGTTCTTCGTCGACGAACTCCCGCGGAGTGCGACCCAGAAGGTCCAGCGGTTCAAACTCTCCGAGGAGGCCAGAGAGCGCATCAACGGCGAACTCGAGCCCTCCGAGGACTCCCTGTGAGTTCGCGACTCCGAGGGTCGGTTCGCCTCAGTCGGTCCGTTCGACACGCGTGACGTCATCGAGTGTCTCACGCCGGCGCACGACGCGGGCATCCTCGCCGTCGACGGCCACCTCGGCGGGTCGGGGCTGGGAGTGGAACTGGCTTGCGAGTTCGTAGCCGTAGGCGCCGGCCATCCCGATTGCGAGCAGGTCACCCCGCCGTGGTCTGGCGACCGGCCGGCCGGTACAGAACACGTCCGCGCTGGTACAGCAGGGGCCACCCACAGAGACAGGAACTGCCTCGCGGTCGGGTGCGGTCACGTTCCGGACCGGGTGGTACGAGCCGAACATCGCCGGCCGGACGAGCGTCGCCAGCGAGGCGTCCACCCCGACGACGGTACTCGTCGCCTCCTTCACCGTGTTGACCCGGGTCAGGATGAGTTCGGCGTCCGCGACGACGAACCGGCCGGGTTCGAGCGCGAGTCGGGCCGGCAGGTCGCCGACGGCCGCCCGCACGCGCTCACCGACCGCGGCGATATCGAGCGGGGGTTCGTCCTCGCGGTAGGGGACACCGAACCCCCCGCCAACGTCGACGAACTCCAGGTCCCCGGCGCCGGCCTCGCGGGCGAGGTCCGCCACGCGGGCGATTGCCCGGCAGTGGTCCTCGAGGTCGCCACGGAGGACACCGCTGCCGATGTGGGCGTGGACTCCGACGAGGTCGAACCGTTCGCGAAGGTCGTCGGCGACCGCCCCGACCCGTCCCGCCGGAACACCGAACTTCGCGTCCTTCCCGGTGGCGACATCCTCGTGGTGGCCGGTACCGATGCCGGGGTTGACCCGCATCGCGACACGGCCGTCGTACCCCAGCGCCGCGAGACGGTCGAACGTGTCCACGGCCCCGGCGGTGACTGTCAGCCCCGGGTGGGAAGCGGCGAGATCGACGGCGTACTCGAGGTCGGCGGTCGGCGGATTGACCGCCGTGTACTGGAGACCGTCGGGGTCCGCGCCGGCGTCGATTGCCCGCTGTAACTCCCCCCGGGCGGCACACTCGATGTCGACACCGGCGGCCGCGAGCGTCGACAGCACCGCTCGACCGGTGTGGGCCTTCGCCGCGTACATCACGTGGGCGTCGGGAAAGGCGGCGGCGATGCGGCGGTAGTTCTCGCGGACCCGCTCGGGGTCGAGCACGTAGAGCGGTGTGCCGTGGGTCTCCGCGAGCGAGACCAGGCGGTCGTGGTTCCAGTCGGCGAGTCGGCGGACCGGGGGCGAGTCGACACTCATTGTCCGTCTCTGGGTAGCCCCGGGATTCAACCCTTTGGTCACGGGGCGAACGCCCGGTCGGTATCCAGCGCGAACAGGGCGTCTCCGTTCGAGACCGCGAGGCGAACGCTCAACACTGTCGGCACACAACCCCGAACGTGACCGACGAGAGCCCCGAGGACGCCCCGACGGTGACCTGCTCGCGGTGCGGGCGACAGTGGAGTCTCGCACACGAACTGGACGAACTCCAGGCCGGCAACCGCGCAGTCGAGCAGTTCGCGCTCGACCACCACCGCCACACCGGCCACTACCCCGACGACGTGACCCCCTGGCTCGTGGACTGTCGGACCTGCCCCGAGACCGAACGGTTCCTCGCCGAGCGACCGGCCCGACGGTTCGCGCGAACCCACACCCGCCACACCGACCACCCGGTCGAACTGCAGCCTCCCGACGGCGACGAGTCCATCGTCGGCGGGGACTGAGCGACCCAGCCGTTCCGGGCTGTTCGTTCCCTGATAGCTCTCAGGGCTGTCAGGCTCCGGTGGATTCATTACAGATGGACTATCTACTGTCACAGTGTGTCAGAAGATATCTCACGACTGGGGGCGGGATGGCTCTGTCTGGGGGTACTGCTCGCACTCGCGGCCGCGTGTCTGGTGGCGCCGGTGAGTGCAGACAGTCCGGGCGAGGGTGCGGTGAACATCACGGTCGAACCGGCGGAGACGAACGCCAACCCCGGTGAGACGACAACATACGAGGTGGTCGTCGAGGGTGCCGGGGACGGTATCGACGGCTACGCGCACCTCGACATCGTCATCGAGGAGCCGTCGGTCGCACAGTTCGTCGCGGTCAACGAGACCGCCGCGGACAACGTCGAGGGGGGGCTCCCGTACTCGCTCACCGAGATACAGAACGCGAGTGGCAACGCGAGCGAGACCGGACCGGTCGTCTCGATGGAGGCCGCACTCACCGGGGGCGCCGCGTTCGACGGGGCCGAGGAGATCGTCATCGCGGAGCTACAGGTCGAGGTGCTGGGTGACAGCCCCAGAGCGACGAACCTCTCGATCGTCGAGACCCCGGAACCGGAGCCGATAGACGAGCCACAGATAGCCCGAAACACCGCCGGGGATGCCTACGACGTCACCGGACTGGGTGACAGCGAACTCGTCGTGCCGGCCGGGGTCGACGTCTCGCTGGTGGCGGCCGACGAGACGCTCCCGCCGGGCCAGTCCACCTCCTACGAGGTGGTCGTCGAGGATGCCGGGTACGGGCTCGGGGGCTACAGCGGTATCGAGATCGCCATCGACAACCCCGACTCCGGGATGTTCGTCGACTTCACCGAGACCGCCACAGACAACGTCGACCCCGGCGGTGACCCGCCGGTCAGCAACAGCGAGATCCGTGACGCGAACGGCAACCCCGCACAGACCGGGTCGGTCGTCTACCTCGACGCCGACCTCGCCGACGGTGCGTTCGACGGGGCCGAGGAGATTGTCGTCGCCGAACTCGACACGGTGGTCACGGGGATCGACACGAGTCCGGTGAGCCTCACCGTCGAGACCGGACTGCGTGACACCGACGGTGTCGAGTACACGGTGGAGAACACAACGGGGTCGGTGCTCGAACCCGTTGGAATCGACGTGAACGGCAACGGTGAACCGGCCACAGATATGAACGGGGACGGGAAGTTCGAGGATGTCGACGGTGACGGGGCGTTCACCATCTTCGACGTGCAGGCGTTTTTCCTCCACTTCGACAGTTCGGTGGTGCAGGACAACCCCGGACCGTTCAGCTTCAACGAGCAGAGCGGGCAGACGGTGAGCATCTTCGACGTGCAGTCGCTGTTCGCCGACCTCGCCGGCTGATTGTGACCGGGGCTTAAGACCCTCGGACCACTATCGTGGCATGATGGGACTGCGAATCGCACTCCTGAACGCCTCGTACGACCCTGTCGAGACGCGGCGGAACTTCCGGCGCGAACTCGACGCCGACCTCGTCGAGTACCACACCCCGTCTGGCGAGATTCCGGAGACGGTCGCGTTCGATGCGTGTGTCGTGACCGGGTCGCGCGCCTCGGTCTACTGGGAGGAGCCCTGGATCGAGGGGCTCCGGTCGTGGCTCACCGGGGCACTCGAATCCGGACTGCCGGCGCTCGGTGTGTGTTTCGGCCACCAGTTGCTCGCGGACGTGCTCGGCGGGACAGTCGAGGCAATCGGCGAGTACGAACTCGGCTACCGGACGGTCAATCGCCGTGACGGGGCGACACTGCTCGCGGGTGTCGAGGAGGCGTTCACCGCCTTCACGACCCACTCCGACCGCGTCTCGCGTCTCCCGGCGGACGCGAAACTGCTGGCCGCCAACGACTACGGCGTACAGGGGTTCCGGGCGGGTGACGTGTTCGGCGTCCAGTTCCACCCCGAGTACGACACCGCGACCGCCGAGGCGGTCACCCGCAACTATCTCGGCGACGGGCGCGACCTGGAGGACGAACGGGTCGAGCAGGTTCTGGCGGACATCGACGCGGAGAGTTACGCGGCCGCGTGCAGGACGAAGGCGCTGTTCGACAACTTCACCCGGTACGCTCGACAGCACCGGGGGGTCGAGCAACCGGTCTGAGAGCCTGTTCGGTCGACGTTCGACCGGCCGTCAGTCCGGTCGGTCGACGTTCAACTGGTCCTCGATCTCCTCTAGGAACTCGGACTCGGCGAGTTCCTCCATCTGTTCGCGAAAGTGTTCCTCGCAGACACCAACCCTCACACCGCCTTTCTCGACGGCAACGTCGGCATCCGCGTCGCAGTAGTGGCACTCCATACCGCAGGCTACGGTGCCATCCTAAATGAACCCTCCGACAGGGCTATCGAAATCGAGACCGCCGGTCCGGGTGCCAACTCACCCGAGACGGGCGCGGACCCGGTCGTACGCCTCGCGGTCGAGACCGGTGACGCCGAGTGTCTCCTGATGTGCGTCTGTGCCGCCGGTCACGAGCAGGTCGTGGCGGTCGGCGGCCTGTTCGGCGGCCCCGGTGTCGACCCCGTTCCCGTACGGGTACGGCACCTCGACGGCATCGAGATGTTCGGTCAGCGCGAGCGCCGCCGCGGGGTCGTCGTACCGGAACGGGTGTGCCAGGCCGACGACACCACAGGCCTCGGTCAGTCGGGCCACCCCCTCCTCGAACAACGGGATGTCGCGGGCGACGTAGCACGGACCACCGTTCCCGATGAGGTGTTCGAACGCGTCATCGTAGCCGTAGTGGTGGTCGCTCTCGGCCACCGCACGGGCGATATGTGGCCGTCCGACACCGCGCTCGAGCTCGACGTTTAGCTCGACACCGAGTCGGTCCTCGACACGGCCCACTATCTCCCGGGCCCGCTCGATGCGGTTCTCCTGCAGGTCCGCGACCAGTTCGGTCAGCCCCTCGGTGCGCCTGAGCCCGTACCCCAGCAGGTCGACCCGCTCCCCGTCGGCCTCGACGCGCAACTCGATGCCGTGAATCAGCTCCAGTCCGTCGAGGTCGGTCACCGGCCGCTCCAGTTCGGGGTGGTACCTGTCGTGGTCGGTCACCGCCACCGCATCGAGACCGGCCCGCTCGGCGGCCGCCGGCAGTGTCTCCAGGGTCAGCGTCCCGTCCGAGTTCGTCGTGTGCACGTGCAGATCCGCGACGACCATACCTGCATATCGCCTGCCCTCCGTTTCAGCCCTCCGGTCGACCTGTCACCGACCGCCGCCCTGCCGGCTCGATACATATCCGAGCGTTCATAATGAACGTTTATTAGTGATGGGCACGGAAAGAGCATAATGCGACTGACACGCACGGTAGAGAGCTGCTGTTCGGAGCACAGTTTCCCGACAACGACGGCGGAGTTCATCGAGCACCACGGCACGACGGAGCTAGAGTTGCCGGACGGTGTGGTGACGGTCGGCGAGGTGCTGGGGCGGTTGCCGAGTCACGACCTCGAGACACCCGAGGACGCCGAACACACGATCTACAGCGCGCTCAGCGAGGACGCAATCGGCCGAAAGGAGTACAGCGACCGCGACCCGCGCTGTCCGGGTGAGGGCACCTCGGACCAGGTCTCGCTCTAGGCTCGCTCCTCGGTGGTCGGACCCAGCAGCGAGGACGCGAAGGACCCGTTCACCCTCGCGAACGCGTTCAGCACGTTCAGCGCGACGACCAGCAGCACGGCTCCGGCGGGAGCCGCGGCCACCTGCTGCAGCGTCGACTCGAAGCTCTCGGCGACGACCCACTCGTTCACCGTGAGATTCAGCACACCGTCCGGGAACACCGGCATCAGCAGGAGTTCGATTGCGGGGGAGAGAAGCAAGAAGAGCAGCAGGAACGAGAACATGCCGATCCAGACCTTCAGGAAGACGAAGGCCAGTCCTCGCCAGGTCGAGGACGCACCGAGGTACGCCTTCGCGAGACCGACAATACCGTCCCCCTCGCGCTCGAGGTCGTCCGGGGCGGTGATGTCGATACCGAGCAGTCCGCTCGCGACCCGGCGCTCGAACCCGGCGACGTAGCGCGTACCGACGAGCGTCACCAGCAGGATACCGAGTCCGATACCCACCACCGCCAGTCCGAGTCCCAGCGTGAACCCGAACGCGAGGAACGTGTAGTAGACGAGACCGAGCGGGAACGCGATAAAGAGGTACAGCAGGTTCTTGTAGGTCTGTGCGTCCGTGACGGCTCCGAGGATGCCCGAGGGCGAGAGACCGCTCGACACCTCCGCAGTCTGTGACTGTGTCATTCCAGTCTGTTGTTTGCCACCATCAGATAAAACCCGGCAGGCGGTGTCTCTCTGCCCGAAACGGTCTGTGTCCGGTACCAGTCGCCGTGTCGGTCGCCCGACCGTGGGCAGAACACCAAAGACCCGGCCGACCGTTGTCGGTGATATGCAGGTCACGTTTCTCGGGACGGGGAGCGCGATGCCGACCGGACAGCGGTTCCAGACGGGGCTGTTGCTGGAGGCCGACAGGCAACTGCTCGTCGACTGTGGCAGCGGCGTGCTCCACGCGCTCGCCCGGACCGACCCCGGCTACGAGGCTGTCGACACCGTCGTGCTCACACACCACCACCTCGACCACGTCTCGGACCTGCTGCCGCTGATGAAGGCCCGCTGGCTGGCCGGTGAGACCGACCTGACCGTCGTCGGCCCGCCGGGCACCCGCGACCTGGTGGACGGGTTGCTCGACGTCCACGGGTACATGCAGGACCGTCTCGACCTGACACTCCGGGAGATAGGAGACGGGGAGACGACCGAACTCGCGGGTATCGGTATCGAGGCCCGCGAGACAGTCCACTCGATGCGGTGTCTCGCCTACCGGTTCGACCCGCCGGACGGGACACCGTTCGTGTTCGGCGCGGACAGCGAGGCCAACACGGGGCTGTGTGCGTTCGCCGACGGCGCGGCCGCGCTGGCACACGACTGCTCCTTTCCCGACGAGGTCGACGTGTCGAACCACCCCACCCCGACCAGCCTCGGCCGCGCGCTCGCCGACGCCGACCCCGACCTCGGCCGGGTCTACCTGACGCATCTCTACCCCCACACGGAGGGGCGCCACGAGGCGATGCTCGACTCGCTCGGCACCCACTACGACGGCGACGTGCGGTTCGCACACGACGGCCTGACAGTCGACCTCGGGAGTCTCTCCTGACCGCCGGGCCACCCCCGTCGGGAGTTCACTCCGGGGTGGTGACGCCCGGGGTCGTCGGTCACCTCGACTGCTCGAACCCGGGGCCGTCGACGGCCGGTCGGGTCGGTTCACCATCCTGCCAGGCGTAGAACCCCTCGCCGGCGTGCTGACCCGTCTTGCCGACGGCGACCCGTTCGGCGAGGATATCCGGCGGGTCGTACCGGTCACCCACCTCGCCCGCCAGATACTCGAGCAGGTCGAGACGCCGGTCGAGACCGACACGGTCGGCCCGTTCGAGCGGACCGACGGCGTGGTCGTAGCCGGTCACGAGCAGGTCGTCGATCGTCTCGACACCGGCGGTCCCGGCCTCCAGCAGTCGCATCGCCTCCACCTCGAGTGTCACCGCCAGTCGGCCCGAGACCGGACCGGGTACGTCCCCGACGAACAGCGGTGTCGCCCCGAGTCTCTCGACAAACGACGCCGCACGGTCGCGCGTGGACTCCGTTGTCGCCTCCGTCGCTACCACCTCGACCACGTCGGTCCCGTCGGGGTGGACGCGCAGTCCCAGCGCCCGGCCGGGGGAATCAAGCGCGCTCGCGGCCGTCGTGACCGACAGCGAACCCCGCGAGGTTGCGACGAGCGTCTCCCGGTCGAGGAGCGGTTCCAGTTCGGCGAACCGCCGGCCGAGCTGCTCCGCGTCGTCGATGCTGGTCTCGACGACCAGGTCCGCGTCCGAGACGGCGGCAGCCAGCCCTGTCGTCGCGTCCAGCGGCACCTCGCGGACATCCGCCCGCTCCAGATGGCGCTCGATGGTGTCGATGGCGTCCATCGCCGCCGACGGGTCCCTCGCGTGGATGCTGACCTCGCTGCCGCCGCGCGCACAGAGCCGTGCGATCTCTCGCCCCGCGGCCCCGACTCCCAGTACGGCTACGTTCATGTTCTTACGCTGGTCCGTCTGCGAGTTAAGACTGCCGACTGGCCGACAGGCCGTAGACTCCCGGGTTGACCACCCTCGACCCACCGCCCTCGTCCGGTCCATCCACCGTCCGTCTCAGTTCTGCCTCGACCCGGCCCTGCCGTCACGCCGGGCCGGGTACCCCGGAGGAACACGACCCCCGTGCACGTACTGTCGGACCCGTCCGCACCAATAGAACTATATACTGGTGTGTCATAGCATACCATGTATGGCGTCCGCATCAGACGACGAGACTCTGTTCGACGAGTTCCTTGCCCGGCGCGGTCACGAGACTGGTGCCGACTGGGAGGAGAGCTACAACAAGAAACAGTGCCCCGACTGTGGCGGCATCCACGACCAGAGCGCGACAGAGTGCACAGTATGCGGATGGTCGCCGTATAGCGGTTGAACACACGTTCTGCGGTATCTCTGGTCTCCGACCGGTAGCTACACCCACATCCGTGACGGGTGTGTGTCGCTCAGTAGTTGATTGGGTTGTCCCCGGGGCCGTCGGGGACTGTCGCCCTCGTCTCGGGGTCGAACTGTCAGACCTGGTCGCCGTCGACTGTCGTGTGCGGCGGCCCCTCCGGTGTGCGCGGCGCGGGGTCGTCCGGCCCGATGTCGTTCGGGTCGCCGTACGAGTCCAGGTCGCGTCGTACCCGTGTGTTGCTACCCGGCGTGAGTATGCCCTGCCGTGTGCCGACTTGCTCCACGTGCCGCGCGGGGTCTCACTCCACGTACCGCGCGGGGGCCGAGAGACCGAACGCCTCGGCGGTGTCGGCGACGATGCCCTTGGCGGTGTAGATGTCGGGTTTGTAGTACAGCTCGTGGGTCACGCCGTGTTCAGCCCGCAGATGCTCGCGCACGCGACAGACATCGCCGGTGTCGAAGTAGTTGGGGTGTAGACGGTCAGGATGTAGTCCTCGTACATCGGGAGGTTCTCGTGGCCGAACGCCGTCATCGCCTTCACCGCCCAGATGGTGCCGGCCTCCGCGTCGGCGACGAACCCGGGCCACAGCGTCTCCAGTCGGTCCGGCGAGACGGTGACCTGCCACTTGCCGACGAGTTTCCGCTGTTCGAGTGCCTCCCTGTCTATCTCCCGGACTGCCTCGCTGTCGGTCGGTGGCAGGTCCGCGGCTGTCACGTCTGCCGGGCGTGTGACGTCGTGTTCGCGGAGGTAGCTGTCGCCGGCGATCGTCTCGGAGTCGCTGACATCACGCGCACGGAGCCAGTACTGCTCGGTCCCGGTGCGCTCGAGCGGTGACTGCATACAGACTGGTGGGGTCACGGGCAAAAGAATCTCGGCCACGCGCCGGGTGAAAGTAAAACTGGAACTGGACGAGAGGGGGCGTCCGCGGACTCCCGGTCCGGTCGGCTGTCGGTCGCGCTCCCGGCACGCGGTCCACCGGCACCTGGCGGCGACACCCACGAGCGGCCGAGACACCCCCGGCACATGGGGATGGCCCGTCCGGCCGCGGGAGTTGCCGCCAGCAACTTTTTGTCCTCGGCTCTGTATCTGCAAACCGTGCCCTCCCGACGAACGCTCGTGTGCGGGGCGGCAGGTGGGTGTACAGTCGCGCCCGCCGGCTGTGCGGAGATCCTCCGCGGCAGCCCGAATCCGGATGTCGGTCGGCCGGAACTGCGCGGCAGTCTCGTCGGGGACGCCGACACCGCGACTGTCGTCGTGGACGTGGAGAACAGAGGACCCACGGGGGAGATTCGGGTGATCGCGGAGGTGGTCAACCACGACGATACCGTCCTGGACAGCTACGAGCGCACGACCGAAATCGATGGCGGAGAGACCCGCACCTTCGAGATGGAGATCACGCCACGTGAGGACGCGGCGACGGTCACCGTCCGGGCGAGCTCGGGGTGAGCGGCTACCGTTCCCAGGAGCGTGTCTCCCCTCTGCGTGCGACTACGACAGCCAGGACAACTCCGGGGCCGTCCCCGGCAGACTCATACGGTCGTGCAGAACTCTTTGTATTCAGACTCGCCCCGGTACGCGTGATACGCTATCGTTGGCGGTAATTTATTTCGCACGACCGTATCACTCGTCGACCGGCAGTTCGGGCTCGTAGCCGACAGCCTCGATGGCGGCCGAGCGCACCGCGTCGACACCCTCGCCGGTCGCGACGCTCATCGTGTGCTCGGCGTCGAGACTCGCCGGGTCCTCGTCGAGACGGTCGAGCATGTTGTACACCACCATCACCGGGGCGTCGAACCGTGCCTCGATGTCCGTGCGGAGCTGTTCCTGGACCGCGAGCGGGTAGCCGCAGGTTCCGGTCGGGTCGAGCACGAGCAGCACGGCGTCGGCCGCGTGGGTGAGCGCGCTGACCGCCTGCTCCTCGACGTTGTTTCGCTCCGCGGGCCGCCGGTCGAGTAGCCCCGGCGTATCGACGAACTGGTGTTTCACGTGGTGGTGTTCGACGTGGCCGACGTGGACCTGTGTCGTGGTGAACGGGTACGACGCCTCCTCGTTGTTCGCCCGCGAGATGCTGTTGACGAACGAGGACTTGCCGACGTTCGGGTAGCCCGCGACGACGATTGTCGGCCGGTCGGGGCGGATATCCGGCAGGTTCCGGAGCGCCTCGCGTGCGTCCATCAGCGCCACGAGGTCGTCCTCGACCTCCGCGACGATATCGGCGAGACGGGCGAACGCCTGCTTGCGGTGCTTGCGCGCGGTGTCGGCGTCGGTCTGGCGGAGCCGCGAGTGGTACTCGCCGCGGATGTCCGTCGCCTTCCGACTCGCCCAGCCGACCTCGTTGAGATGCTGTCGCAGGTCGTCGACGCCGACGATAGCGTCCCCGAGGTCGCGGTAGAACGGGTGGAGCGTGTCGAGGTCCGGCCAGCCGGTGACGACGTTCTCCAGGTTGTCCGAGATCACGTTCGCCCCGGTCTGGAGCATCGACGTCTGTGCGTCCAGCCCGGACTTCGCCCGACCGGCGCGTGCCGCCCGCGAGAACGCCTGGTCGAGGAGTTCCTCGCCGAGCGGCGGCGCCGGCAGACCCTCGAATGGATGACTCATTACACGACCTACGCTACCGGTGTGTAAAAGCCTCCTGTGACAGCCCCGGAGGGGTGTCCGGCCGCTCACCCGGGCCCAATCGCGCGAATCGTGAACCCTGCGCTCTCTGTGAGCCGCCGGTAGAGGTACGAGAGCCACCGGTCGCCGTAGGGGGCGTACTGCCAGAGGTCGTGGTGGGCGGCCAGGTCCCGCTGTGCCCCGGTCCGGACCCCCATCAGCATCTGCACCTCGTAGGGGGTCCCGTGGGTGGCGTGCAGGTCGGCGGCGAGTGTCACCAACTCGGGGTCGTGACTCCCCAGTGCGACACCGCCCTCGAACTCCCGGAACATGTAGCCGAGATGCTCGCGCGCGGCCTCGTCGACGCGCTCGCGGGACTGGTACGCGACAGTCGCCGGCGGGTCGTGGGCACCCTTCACCAGACGCACCGCACCCGGGAGCCCCGCCAGTCGCTCCAGGTCCTCGCCGGTGCGCCGGAGGTTCGCCTGGACACAGACACCCACGTTCCCGTGCTCGCGGGCGTGGTGCTCGAACGCGTCGAGTGTCGCGTCGGTCGCCGTGTACTCCTCCGTGTCGACCCAGACGAACACCCCCCGCTCGGCCGCGTGTGAGACGACGTGTGCCAGATGCTCGCGGAAACAGTCCTCGGAGATGTCCAGCCCGAGCTGGGTCGGCTTGACCGACAGACGCGCCCGCAGGTCCGCCCGGGCGATGTCGTCGACGAGTCGGCAGTACGCCCGCGTGTCGGCGGCGGCCTCGCGCCTGTCGTCGTAGTGCTCCCCGAGCAGATTCAGGATGGCTCCGACGCCGTCGCCGTTCAGCCGTGAGGCGTGTGCAACCGCCTCTGCCGGTGTCTCCCCCGCGAGAAATCGCTGTGCGAGCGGCGGTATCATACCGGGGTGTCCGGTCTCTGTGAGTATCAGACTGCCGCACTCGGCTGTCCGGCCTGTGGTCGTTCCCCGGCGGTGGATGGTGGCTCGGCCCAGGACTGTCGTCACACGGGGCTCGGTGGGGGTAACGTCTCGTCATCGCCACCACCGGACAGACGGTGACCCGGCGGAAAAACTTCTCGTCCGACTGTCCGTCCCTGACTGGCCCCGTCTGTCACCTGCACTGGCAGCACACTCGGCCTGTCTGGACTGTCACCACTGTACGGGCTCACACTGTCGGACGAAACTCACGTATTTCTGTCCGCCAGTACAGAACACCGTGACCGATCTGTCCGGGCGCGAGTTTCGGGCCCCGTCTGTCTCTGGCCGGGAGTCGACTGCACCTCGGACTGTCGGTCGTACTCTCGTCCACAAGGATTAATTCCGTACTTTGACAAGGTATGGCAATGAGCGTACTGTCCGCGCCCGGAGTACCATCTGGTGCCGAACTCGTACTGTCTGTACCGGTTATCGGCGTCGAACTGGGGCAGACTGGGTTCACTATCGTCGGTGCTGTACTGATTCTGATGCTCCTGATGGGGTCGGGGTTCTTCTCCTCGTCGGAGATTGCGATGTTCTCCCTGACCCCCTACCAGGTCGACGCGATGGTCGAGGAGGGCAAACGCGGTGCACGGGCGATAAAGTCGCTGAAGTCCGACCCGCACCGTCTGCTCGTGACGATTCTGGTCGGCAACAACCTCGTCAACATCACGATGTCCTCCATCTCGACGACCATCGTCGGGTTCTACTTCGACGCGAGCACGGCGGTTCTCGTCTCGTCGCTCGGCATCACCTCGATGGTGTTGCTGTTCGGCGAGAGTGCGCCGAAATCCTACGCCGTCGAGCACACCGACTCGTGGGCACGGACCGTCGCAACCCCGCTGAATCTCGTCGGGAAACTGCTGTGGCCGCTCATCACCCTGTTTTACTACCTGACGAAGATGGTCAACAAGCTCACCCCCGGCGGCGAGTCGCTCGATTCCTCCTACGTCACCCGCGAGGAGATACGGAACATGATAAAGACCGGCGAGCGCGAGGGTATCCTCGACGAGGAGGAGCGCCAGATGATCCAGCGGACGCTGCGATTCCAGGACACCGTCGCGAAGGAGGTGATGACCCCGCGTCTGGATGTCGGTGCCATCTCGAAGGATATGACCGTCGAACAGGCAATCGAGGAGTGCATGCAATCGGGGCACGCCCGTCTCCCGGTGTACGATGGCTCCCTGGACGACGTGACCGGCGTCTTCGACATCCGTGACCTGGACGAGGAGTCCGACTACGACGAGACAGTCGAGATGCGGGTGTCGGAGGTTATCAGCCCGACGCTCCGTGTCCCCGAGTCGAAAAACATCGACGAGTTGCTGTTCGAGATGCGCGAGAAGCGGTTGCACATGGTCATCGTCGTCGACGAGTTCGGCGCCACCGAGGGGATTGTCACGATAGAGGACATCGTCGAGGAGATCGTCGGCGAGATTCTGGTGGGCGACGAGGAACACCCTATCGAGGCTATCGACGACGACGAAGTGGTAGTGAGCGGCGGGGTGAACATCGACGAGGTCAACCAGGTGCTCGGCATCACTCTTCCCGAGGGCGAGGAGTTCGAGACCATCGCGGGGTTCATCTTCAACCGGGCGGGCCGTCTCGTCGACCAGGGCGAGGAGTTCGACTACGAGAACGTGCGACTGCGGGCCGAACAGGTCGAGGACACCCGAATCCAGAAGGTTCGGGTGACCGTCGACCGCGACACCGGCGACCTGGTCGACGAGGAGTCCCCGACCACTGAGGGTGAGACAAACTGACCGGCGGTGTCACACGGTCCGGGGACCCCCGTGGTCGACGGACGTGTGTCGGTCCGACTCTCACGGCCGGGTGCCGGTCCAATCCTTTCGGCTGTCGGGAAACTGATACGGGCACAACTGTTAGGCGAGCGGCAGACCTACCTCCGACGAGTGATGTACGAGACCATTCTCCTCCCGTTCGACGGCAGCGACGGCGCGGCGGCGGCGCTCCACCACGCCGGTGAACTCGCACACTGGGCTGACGCGACCGTCCAGGTGCTCTACGTCGCCGACACGGCGCGCAACAGTGTCACGGTTGTCGAGGGCCACACCGTCGATACGCTCGTTCGAAAGGGCGAGGACATCGTCGCGGAGGCCGCACGGACACTGGAGACACTCGGCGTCACCTGTGACACCGACATCGTCCAGGGCAATCCGGCCCCGACGATCGCCGAGTACGCCGAGCGCTACGACCAGGACCTCGTCGTGATGCCGACCCACGGTCGCGACGGGGTCTCGCGGTATCTCGCCGGCAGTGTCTCCGAGAAGGTCGTTCGACTCTCCCCGGTGCCCGTGCTCACGGTCCGAATGCAACCCGACGAGTCACTCACGTTCCCCTACGAGAGCATCCTCGTCCCGACCGACGGGAGTGACGCCGCGGCACGCGCGGCGGAGCACACGCTCTCGCTCGCGGCGTCACTCGACGCGACCGTCCATATTCTGTCTGTCGTCGACGAGTCGACACTCGGGCTGGATATCGGGCCGACGCTGTCCGAATCGGAGACCGAACGACCCGCGACCGAGGCCGTCGATGCGGTCGTCTCGAGCGCCGAGAGCCACGGTGTCGCCGAGACGGTTCGACACGTCGAACGTGGGGCGCCGGTCGAGGAGATCCTCGACTGTGTCGAGTCCAACGAGATACACGCCGTCGGGATGGGCACGACGGGCAGACGTGGCACCGAGCGCATCCTGCTCGGCAGTGTCGCGGAGCAAACCGTCCGCTCCGCGCCGGTTCCGGTGCTCACCGTGGCACAGACAGACTGACCCGCGGGACTCACGCCGGACACCAACCGGCGCCCGGGAGACGCCGGCTCACTCTGTGAGGCCCGGTCCGCTCGGCTTTTCTCTCGCCGGGTGCTCGCTCTGCACGATGGGACACAGCGGCGAGGTACGGGAGCATCTCACCACCCGGGACGTGCTGACGGTCCACGAGGTGATCGTCGAGTCGAGTCGGGTGACACCGCCGGGGGCCGTCGCACCCGGCGACATCGAGTACACCGTGGACCACGTTCGAGAGGGCCAGTTCGGTCAGGGGCCGGAGACGCTCCACGAGAAAGCCGTCGAACTGTTGGAACTGCTGGTCGCCAACCACCCGTTCGTCGATGGCAACAAGCGAACCGCGCTCGCCTCCGCCGTCACATTCTACGCGCTTGACGGCCACGAACTGCGCTACGACAGCGCACTGAAGCGGTTCCTCGTCCGACTCGCGACCG
>CAZFMN010000027.1:0-1296 GCA_964520075.1 uncultured Halobacteriales archaeon
CGAGATTCAACAGCGTGCTCTTTCCGGACCCGCTCGGTCCCATCACCGCGGTGTACGATCCCGGCTCGAACAGCAGGTCGACACCGTCGAGCGCCGTCACGGTCCCGCCGAGTTCGTACTCCTTTCGAACGTTCTCGACGGACACTACAGAGTCAGAAGACGATGTTGCCATTCCGCTATTTATACGTGCCCGGCAGGTGTGAACCTTTCGCCGCCGTACGGCGGTCGGGGGTTCCATACCGGCCAATCGCACGACAGCGGACGTACCCGGGCTGTCGGTCGACGCCACGACGGCGCGCAACCCGTCGCTGTCAGAGAGACGTACACGGAGCATACAAGTGTGTGCGTCACGTACAATACGGTGATGAGATTCGACGACAGCGGACGGACACGGTTAGTCGCAATCGCCGCCCTCCTCCTCGCAACGGTCGCTGTCGCGGTGGTCGCGGGATTCGCGCTCGGGGCGATGGACTCCGGGTCCGACGAGCGAACCGGAGCGGAGATTCTGTCGGACGTACAGGAGACGTACGCGGACGCCGAGTCGGTCTCGACCGACGCGGTCGTTACTGTCGAGGCCGCAAACAGGACGACCGAGTTCGAGTTGTCGGCCGCGGCCGCCGGCACGGACCGGATGCGACTCAACGTCTCTGGTGATGGATACTACGTGTTGACGGGTATCGACGACGGAACTGTCTGGCGCTACGACTCACTCACCAGTCTGACCGGCGTGCTCGACCGGGACGGGAACACGCTGACCGCCAGCCTCCGCGGCGGCACCGAGGCCCCTGCCCGCCCCGGACTCTCTGCCCTCCCCGGGGATATCGACCCCGACACCGAACTCTCGACGCTCCTCGAGATGTTCGACGGTGACCTGCCCGAGGGTGTCGACGGTGAACTCGACGACCTGCCGGCGAACGCCACTGTCGCCGACCTGCTGAACAGCGACAGTCTCGCCGGTGATATCGACGGCAGCGGATTCGCCGGGACCGACGGCGAACTCCCCGACGGAGTCTCGGGGACCCTCTCGGAGTTCGAGTTCCCGGAGAATCTCTCGGAGTTCAACTACTCCGAACTCGAGTCCCCCGAATTCAATTATTCGGAGTTCAATTACTCCGAGTTCGAGTTCCCGGAGAACTACTCCGAGTTCGAGTTCCCCGAATTCAATTATTCGGAGTTCAACTACTCCAAGTTCGAGTTCCCGGAGAACTTCTCCGAGTTCAACTACTCCGAGTTCGAGTTCCCGGACAACCTCTCAGGGTTCGACGATTCCGAGTTCGAGTTCCCGGACAACCTCTC
>CAZFMN010000027.1:1396-4460 GCA_964520075.1 uncultured Halobacteriales archaeon
ACCTGACCGGAGCAGAGCTACGGTCGGTCGTCGCCGACATCGAACTGTAGTCGGACCCGAATCCGGACCGGAGTCTAACGCGGAATCCGAATCCGGAGCCTGACGCGGAATCCGAATCCGGAGCCTGACGCGGAATCCGGATCGGATCTGGCGTCGGAACGCAGGCGGGAATCGAACCCGGAGTCGGGGTCGGCATCCGGACGGGAGCCGAGCGTTCTCACGCTGTCGTGTCGAGTCGGAGCGTCATCTCCATCCCGAACTCGGGGGTGTCGGCAGCCTCGAAGCCGACACGCCGGTAGAGTGCGATTGCGGCGTCGTTCCACCGCTCCACGGAGAGCCAGACCCGGTCGATACCGGCCGCGGCGGCGGCACCGAGCGCTGTCCGGAGGAGTGCGGTGCCGATGCCGGCGCTCTGGTAGGCCTGCAGGACGAAGATGGCGAGTTCGTACTCGGTGTCGCCGACGAGGACGACGTGTCCGACAGTGCGGTCTCCGTGGCGTGCAACCAGGTTCAGCGTGTCCGGTCCGGTGATGCTGTCGAGCCACTCGCGGATGGTCGACTCCTCGACCGGAGGGATACCCTGTGCCCTGTCGGCGGGGTCGAACGCGAGGTACATCTCGACGAGGCGCTCGCGCTCGTCGGGGCAACACAGCAGGATGGTGCGACCCTCGCTGTCGGTCACCTCGCGTGTCGGTTGCGGGAATCCGCCGACAGCCTCCTCCGGGTACGTTCTGGTCATCTGATGAGTGTGACGGCGGTCTGTGCGTTCAGCAGTACGAACTCGACAGTGCTGTCGAACTGTATCTTGCCGAGTGGACTCCGGGTCCCGCCGGGAAGGACGATACGGTCGAACCCCCCCTCCTCGGCGCGTTCGACCAGCAACCCGCCCGGATGCCCCTCGAGACACTCGACCGGCGGGTCGACACCGAGCGCCGAGAGCCTGTCGCGGACCCGCGTCTCGACAACGTCGACCGGGTCTGGTCCCCCGTACACCGCGACTGTCAGGTCGTCGTCCGCCGCTCTGGCGCGCTCGGTGGCCGCGACGAGCGCTGCCATCGCGCTCTCGCTGCCGTTCACGCCGACGATGACGCGCATACGACCCCTCGTGTCCCGGAACACAAAACGCCCCCGACACGCTTTTGCCGACCCACACCATCACCCCGTCATGGTCGACGACGCGGACAACGGGACCGAACAGGGACCGTCTGACGGTGACGGCAGTACCGGGGATGTCGACTCCGGCCGGTCGGGGGGTGGCCCCGATGCCGGCAGACCGGACGGTGACGCGGGTGACCGGGCGGACGGCGTGGACACGCCCGCCGGGGGGGTCCCCGAGGACGTGCGCAGCTACGACAAGTTCTCCAAGATAGAGGGCGGCACCTACGACCGGGCGAACGAGTTCCTGCGCGAGCGGAGCTACATCACCGCCCGGGAGTGGGCTATCGCCCGACTCTGTGCGGATTTCCGGACCGAGACCGGCGTCGAGATGACCAAGATCGGCGAGAACCTCCCCAACCTGGTCCCGTTCATGACCGACACCTACACCCCACAGGCGGTCAATCAGGCCCGCGCCTCCTTCGAGGAGAAGGTCCGGAAGGCCGGCGCAACCTTCCTCTACGGCGCGATGAGCGACTTCTTCACCGCCGAGAAACTCGACGACGTGATGTACGAGTCGACCGAGGTGGCGAAGTTCCTCCTCGAGGTAGAGGGTGTCGACCTGACCGTTGAGGAGGAGCTGGAGGCCGAGGAGCGCATCTCCGAGGTGATGCGGGACGTGCGCGAGCACAGCGTCGCGCTGCGCCACGACGAACTCGCGTGCCCGGAGTGTGGCCACCGGTTCCGCGCCGACGAGGAGTGAGCGCCCGACAACCGGACTACCGCTCGCCGGCGAACGCGTCGCTCTCGCCGTACTCGAGGTCCTTCGTGTAGCGGTCGAACACGAGCACGAGAGCCGCACCGGCGAGCGCCGCGAGCGCCACGACAGCGAGTGGCACCGGCGACAGGGCGGTCTCCTCGGAGATGCGGATGAGGGGGTAGTTGAGCGCCCCGACCATCAGACTCACGAGAAACGCGAACGTGGCACCGGGGTACCGCTCCAGCGCGGCGCTGACAGCGTGTGCTGTCGTGAAAAACCCCACGATGGCGCCGACCCCGAACGTGGCGACGACGGTCAGGTCGGCGGTCAGCCCCGGCGGCACCGTCCCCGAGGCGAGCGTCGCCGCGTGGTCGGTCACCCGACTCGCGATGTCGGTGAGATACTCGTACTGTCCGAGCAGGAGGAGGAGAAACGAGCCGGACAGCCCCGGAAGGACCATGCCGGAGATGGCGATTGCGGCCGCGAGGAACACGACCGGGAGCGTCTCCGGGAACAGCCCCACGCCGGAGGCGCCCGCGACGACGAAGGCGATACTGAACCCCGCGACGGCGGCGATACCGTGCCGGAGTCGGGTCAGCCACCGCCGGTCGAACAGCACGAACGCGGACGCGGCGATGAGACCGCCGAAGAGTGCGAACATCGGGCCCGGCACGGCCGCGAGTGCCGCGCTGATGACCCGGGCGAGCGTGAGCACCGCCGTCCCGACACCCGCGAACAGCACGAACAGGAACGGCAGGTCCTGCTCGTGGACGGCCACACGGAACCGCTCACGACCCTCCGGCCGGTGGAGACCCGTCGCGAGTCTCGCCAGCCGACCGTCGATACCCGTCAGCGCCCGGATGAACCGGTCGTAGATGCCCAGGATGAGCGCTATCGTCCCGCCGGAGACGCCCGGAACGGTCGCCGCGCTCCCCATCGCGAACCCCTTCAGGTACACCGCGACCGCCTCCCGTCGCTCCCGCAGGGACCCCGACAGACGACCCCGGTCTTCGACCTCCTCGTCCTGCGTGGGCATCGGCTACCGGCCCGGAACCTGCCGGACAGTTCCCGCGGGCCGTGCGTCTGCCGCGGCGCTCGACACAACCGCGCCCGCCGCACCGTCCGTCTCACCGTCTCCGTCCGTGCCGTCACCACCGTTGCTGGTGTCACCGCCACTGTCACCGCCGTTGCTGGTGTCACCGCCACTGT
>CAZFMN010000027.1:4560-30170 GCA_964520075.1 uncultured Halobacteriales archaeon
GTTGCTGGTGTCACCGCCACTGTCACCGCCGTTGCTGGTGTCACCGCCACTGTCACCACCGCTGCCTCCGTCACCGCCGGTATCACCACCGTTGCTGGTGTCACCGCCGGTATCACCACCGTTGCTGCCGTCACCGCCACTGCCCCCGCCGCCACCGAGATTGAAGTCGAACGGCTGGGTTCGTTCCTTGAGCTGGACCTCGATGACGGGGTCTTCCTCGCCGATGACCTGGCCCTCGGTGACGTTCACGTTGGCACCGAAGGAGACGAAGGCGCTCTCGTTGTTGTCGAACACGCGCGAGGTCTGGATGTTGTAGGAGCTGTTGGCCCGGACACTCACGTTCGTGTAGCCCTCCTCGGGGCCGTACTCGTCGTAGCCGGTCGTCGAGTAGGGGACAGTCGTGTTGAACTCGAGGTTCTCGTCGAGGGTGACCGTCTGCGAGTAGGTGAACTGCTCGCCGTGGACCATGTTCATCGGCACGCTGATGCCGATGTTGTCACCCTCGGAGACGTTGAGCACGTCGTGTTCGCTGGCGTTGTCCGGAAGCGACCCCCGGATGGTGGCACCCGGCACCCGCTCGAACGTCTTCGTGAACGAGGGGGTCGTCCGGAACATCGTGTCCAGTTCGCTCTTCTGGCCCCGGGCCTCCTGCCGGAGACTGCTGTTCATCAGCGGGAGGTTCTGATTGGCGACGGTGGCAAACGGTCCGGTGCTGATTCCGTTGTCGCGGGCCTCGGTGAGCGCCCCGTCCTCACCGCCGGTGAACGGAACTGCCGGCACCCTGTCGTCGTAGACCAGTCTGAAGTGCTTCAGCGCGGGCACCTCCTCGACGGGGCTGGCACCGATGCCACCGACCTGGCTCGTCGGGTCGTTCTCGGTCATGCTCCGCGCCGCCGATATGTTGTCGGCGAACTCGACCACGCTCTGGTTCTCGCCCTGTGGCATCTCGACGAACGCTCTCCCGTCGCTGTTACGTGTCTCCTGTCCGACCCACTGCGTGACGAACGGGTCGGGCTGTGTGTTGCTCCCGTGGTAGTGGTACAGCCGGACCATCATCGACTCGTAGTAGTTCTGCTTGTTCACGATCGCGGTGTTCCCGGCCTCGGAGGTCATCCGCCGGTAGAAGTCACCGCGCTCGAAGTCCGGGTGGAAATCGGCCGGGGCGAAGAACTTCCCGCCGAACCGGGCCTCGGTCTCGACCATCAGCGCGTCTATCATCACGTACTGTGTCCTCGCGCTGTCGCTGTCCTGGAACTCCTCCTCGAGGATGTCCAGTCCCTCGCTCTCGTCCTGCGCGAGCAGGAACTCGGCGGCCGGACGGACGTTCTGCTGGAACGGGTTGGCGTTCGGAATCCGCTCACCCTTTGCGGTTATCCAGTGACCGTAGTCCCACCACGACAGCACACCGTAGGCACCGTCGGGGTAATCGAAGTTGTCGGTGCGCTCGTACTGGCCGTAGTAGTCCATCGGTTCGCCGTCAGGGTTGGCGTACGTCCCCGGTTCGGGGGTGTTCTCGGCCATCCAGTCGAGGCTGTCACTCCAGCCCGTGACACTGCCGGGTTCGCTCTCGGCGTCGGCCAGTCCGACCGCGGTGTTGTCACCGCCGACGAGCGGAACCCCCAGCAGTGGGACGAACATCACCATCAGAACGACCACGATGGTGAGAATCTGGTAGGTCTCGGGCAGCGACCCCCGGTCCGGTGTCCCGGCGAGTCGCATGATGAACCCGACCAGCGCGGCGTTCAGCCCACCGATGACGATCGTCAGGTAGTAGGCGAACCGGATCTGGGTGAACGTCGCAATCACCATGAAGATGCTCACCACGACGACCAGCAGCTCCTCACCTCTGGGCCTGTCGTCGAAGACCTGTCTCACGAGGAGCGCGGCGGCACCGAGCAGCGCCGTGAACGACGCGAACTGATAGAAGCTCCTGATATCGGCGAAACTGCCGGGGCTTCCCTCACCGATTGTCGACTCCGCGCCCGCCTGCGTCGAGATGTCGGTGAACCAGACGACGGTGTTCAGCCAGTCGATGGTGGCCCCGAACGCACGGTCGTACTGGCTGACGGCGAAGTCGAACAGCCCCGGCGAGAGGAGCGCGACGACCACAGCCCCACCGACGATGGAGCCGACGATACCCGCGGGATAGGCGAGCGCGGAGCGGTTGCGCCGGTGAACCTCGTGGGAGAGCCAGGCGAGCCCCACGATACCGACCGCACCGACAAGCCCAAACGCCGGCTGCAGGAGCGTCCGGCTGGTCGCGGAGAGGCCGAGTTCCTGGACCGCGGCGAGCTGGAGGACCCCGGCCGTTGCGAACACGGTCGCTCCGACGAAGGCGGTGTGTTCCGGACTCCGCCCGCGGGCGTGCTCGGCGCTCATGTGGATCAGGAAGAAGATACCGAAGATGCCGTACAGCCAGACCCCGGGCGGCCACACCCACATGTACACCCCGAACGCGACACCCGCGAGCAGTGACCAGCCGAGCGTCCCGCGAAGGAGGTCGAACTCCCGTTGCAACAGCAGTTCGTAGGCAGGCAACTCGCGCTCGGCGGCCCGGAGCGCGACCATCAGGCCGAGCACCGCGAGCCCCATGAACAGCACCTCGGCGACCTGGTGGTCGGGAAAGCCCGCGAGACTCACGTCGAGCATCCGGTCGGGGGCGAAAGCGACGAACATCACCGAGACGATACCACCGAACCGCCCTCCAAGACGCTTTCCGATGAAGTACGCCGGCACCGCCACCAGCGCACCGAATATCGCGGGCGAGATGAGAAGCACGAACCGTCCGGTCCCCTGGCTCGGGGAGCCGGCTCCGACGACCAGCGCGGCCAGCGCAATCAACTGGTCGAAGATGGTCCCGAACTGGCTGTTGGCGGTCCCCTGCGGAAAGAAGGTCCACGGGTCGAACGGCATCGTCTCGGGGAAGTTGTTGATGACGTACTCCGTCGAGCGCATGTGATACCAGGGGTCGTTACCGGCGTAGAGAATCTTCCCGTCCACGATGAAGTTCGAGTAGTTCCGGACCCGGTTCACCAGGGCGAACCCGACGACGACCAGCAACACCGGATAGTGGTAGTACTCCACCAGCCAGTCGACGAGGGCCTTTGTCTCCTCCTCACCGCCGAGCTGGTCCTGCCAGTTGCTCATTAGACTGTCTGAGTAGAACGCCGGGAATAAGCCTTATGTAATGTCCTGCCTGGCCCGCTCTGTGCGGCTCAACACGGCCGATTACTGGAGTCCGCTCCGTGTCATCTCGCGACAGCCCGCAAGCCATATTCAGCTTCACCCCCGAGATTCGTGTATGAGTGATTTCGACAGAGAGGCCGAACGCGAGCGGCTCAGGGAGAAGTACGAACAGGACAGAAATGAGCGAGAGGCGACAGAGCGGATGAGCGAACTGCTCCTGCAGGGGGCCACGATGACGAACGCCCACTGTTCGGAGTGTGGTGACCCGATCTTCCGGTACGACGGCCAGGAGTTCTGTGCGACCTGCGAGCGTCCGGTGGAGCGCGGAGACGACGCAGACGACAGGGTTGACGAGTCCGACGACACCGAGGTGGAGGTCACGACACCGGACGACGACACCCGGGTGGTGTTCGGCGGCGAGGACGGTGAGACCGCGGATACACGAGGCCAGAGGACTGGACAGGAGCGACGACAGGCGGGAACAGACGGACAGACCGAAACAGACAGTCACACGGCCCCGACCGGGGGTACAGGGCGACCGACTCCGCCGGAGGGCACCGACAGCGGGGCGGGCGTCGGGGAGGCGCGTGCGTCGCTGGTCCGGACGCTCACGTTGTTCAGCCGGCGCGCCGAGGAGACAGACGACCCGCGCCGTGCGCGCGACCACCTGCAGGCCGCCCGGGAGGCCGCCGAGGCGCTGGCCGCTCTGCGCCGGTCGTAGCAACCCGTTCCGGACTCTCCCGGGAGGACTCGCGGGCCCGACACCGCCGTCGCTCCATCCCTCGGGATTCTCCCGGGAGACTCGCTAACAGCTTCGTCGCTCCACCCCGTCGGGGCTCCCGACGTGCAGTTCGTCGGCGAGGCCGACGAACAGGCCGTGTGCCACGACCCCCGGAATCCCATCGAGGTCGGTCGCGAGGGTCTCCGGGGAGTCGAGCGGGCCGAACGCGCAGTCGAGCACCAGGTTGCCGTTGTCGGTCACGACAGGACCGTCCTTCTGTGTGGCCGACCGGAGTGTCGGTTCGCCGCCGAGGTCCTCGACAGCGGTCTCGACCGGCCCCCGTGCGTCGGGCAGTACCTCGACCGGCACGGGGTGGTCGAGCCGGTCTGCGAGCTTCGTCGGGTCGACGACGACCAGCAGGCGGTCGGCGGCGGTGTCAACGACCTTCTCGCGTGCGTGGGCCGCACCCCCGCCCTTTATTAGGTCACAGCCGGCAGCCTGGTCTGCGCCGTCGATTGCGATGTCGGGGGTGGTATCCGCGAGTGTCGTCAGCGGGATACCCGCCTCGCGTGCGAGTCGCCGGGACTGGTGTGAGGTCGGAACCCCGCGGATATCGAGCCCGGAGTCGACACGCTCACCGAGACGGCCGATCGCCTCGGCGGCCGTGCTGCCCGTTCCGAGTCCCACGACAGAGCCGTCCTCGACCACACCGGCGGCACTCCGGCCCGCCGCTCGCTTTGCCCGTGTGCGGTCACTGTCCATGCAGTGTGCTCTCCGCCCACTCTCAAAAGTGCAAGGTATTTGCGTTTCGGCGCCGGGGGAACAGACATGGATACGGCACTGGGCCCACCCGAGAAGATGCGCGAGCGCCGCGAGCAGCTCACGCCGATGATGACCCAGTACTTCGAACTGTGTGACCGGTACGACGACGCGCTCGTGCTGTTCCAGGTGGGGGATTTCTACGAGGCGTTCTGCGAGGCGGCCGAGACGGTCGCCCGCCGCTGTGAACTCACGCTCACGCAGCGGGAGGACTCCACGGGCACCTACGCGATGGCGGGTATCCCCATCGACAACGCCGAGTCCTACGTCGACCGGTTGCTGGAGGCCGGCTACCGGGTCGCGGTCGCCGACCAGGTCGAGGACCCCGAGGAGACGACTGGTGTCGTCGACCGCGCGGTGACCCGCGTGCTCACCCCGGGCACACTCACCGAGAACGAACTGCTCGACACCGAGCGCAACAACTACGTGGCCGCGGTGGCCGGCGACGGCACGCTCGGACTCGCGGTGCTCGATGTCTCGACCGGCGAGTTCTACGCCACGAGCACCGACACGCGGGCGGAGCTCGCGGACGAACTCGGCCGGTTCGACCCCGCCGAGGTGGTCGTCGGACCGGACGCCCCGGCCGACGCACTCCCGGAGGGGACCGTCGTCACCACACACGAACAGGCGACGTTCGCGCTCGGGGCCGCCCGTGACCGTCTCGACGAGTACGTCGGCGACCCCGACAGGCTGCTCGGGGGAGCGTGTGAACTGCGTGCCTGCGGGGCACTGCTATCCTACGCCGAGTACGCCCGCGGCGGCGAGCAGACACGTCTCGACTACATCAACCACCTCACCCGGTACGACCCACACGAGTACATGCTGCTGGACGCGGTTGCAATCGACAGTCTGGAACTGTTCGAACCGCGCGCGGTCCACGGCCGCGAGGGCGGGACACTCGTGGCGGTGGTCGACGAGACCGCCTCGGCGCTCGGGCGGCGGACACTCGACGCGTGGCTCCGCCGACCGCTGCTCGACGCCGACCGCATCGCGGCCCGCCACGACGCTGTCGACGAACTCCGCGAGCGGGTCCAGGTCCGCGAGCGGGCCCACGACCACCTCCGGGAGGTGTACGATATCGAGCGGCTGATCTCCCGGGTCGCACGCACCAGGGCAAACGCCCGTGACCTCCGGTCGCTCGCGGACACCCTGTCGGTGGTGCCGGAACTGCGCGACGCGCTCGCGGACACCGACTGCGACCCGCTCGCCGCGCTCCGCGAGGCGCTCGACCCGCTGCCGGAGGTGCGCTCGCTCATCGAGACGGCCATCGTGTCGGACCCGCCACAGGAACTCACCGAGGGCGGGGTCGTCCGGCCGGCGTACGACGAGGAACTCGCTGCGCTCCGGGAGACCGAACGGGACGGGAAAGCCTGGGTCGAGGACCTCGAAGCGCGCGAGCGCGAGCGAACCGGTATCGACTCGCTGAAGGTCGGCTACAACTCGGTCCACGGCTACTACATCGAGGTGACCGACGCCAACCTCGACCGGGTACCCGAGGAGTACGAGCGCCGCCAGACGCTGAAAAACGCCGAGCGCTACTACACGCCCGCGCTGAAACAGCGCGAAGAGGAGATCATCCGCGCCGAGCAGCGGGCCGACGAACTGGAGTACGACCTGTTCTGCGAGGTCCGGTCACAGGTCGCCGAGGCCTCCGAGCGCGTGCAGGCGCTCGCCGACGCGCTCGGCGAACTCGACGTGCTGGTCGGGTTCGCGACAGTCGCGGCCGAACACGACTACACCCGGCCGTCGGTCGGTGTCGACCCCGGGACGAACGGGGATGCCGGCGGTATCCACATCGAGGGGGGTCGACACCCCGTCGTCGAGCGGACCGAGGCGGCGTTCGTCCCGAACGACACGCGTCTCGACCCGGCCGAGCGACTGGCGGTGGTCACCGGGCCGAACATGAGCGGCAAGTCCACCTACATGCGTCAGGTCGCGCTGACTGCCATCCTCGCACAGGCCGGGAGTTTCGTGCCCGCGGACGCGGCCCGGATGCAGGTGTTCGACCGCGTGTTCACGCGCGTCGGGGCGAGCGACGACATCGCCGGCGGACGGTCGACGTTCCTGGTCGAGATGGACGAACTGTCGACCATCCTCGACAGTGCGACGGAGCGCTCGCTGGTGTTGCTCGACGAGGTCGGCCGGGGCACCAGCACCGCCGACGGGTTCGCCATCGCGCGGGCGGTCACCGAACACCTCCACGACGAGGTGGGCGCACTGACGCTGTTCGCGACCCACCACCACGACCTGACGGCGGTGGCGGCCGACCTCGACGGCGCGTACAACCTCTACTTCCGGACCGAGCGCACCGACGCGGGGGTCGTCTTCGAGCACGACATCGAGCGCGGCACGGCGGACGCGTCCTACGGTGTCGAGGTGGCCGCCACCGCCGGCATCGACGAGGCTGTCGTCGACCGGGCACGCGAACTCCTCGACCGCTCGAACACCCGAGCGGACGCCGGGAGTACCGACACACCGGGGACAGGTGTTGGAGAGACCGACACGCAGCGGACAGACACTGGGAGCCCGGAGCGGGCGACCGGTGCAAGGGGAGCCTCGCCGACAGCATCCGGCCGGGCGGAACAGACGGACACCGATGCCGGGGCAGACACCGACGTCGGAGCGGACATCGACTACACGACCGACGCCGACGCCGAGGCGCTCCGCGAACAACTCAGCGAGGTCGACGTTGCGACGATGACGCCGCTGGAGGCGCTGAACACGCTCGCCGAACTGAAGACACGGGCCGAGAGCGAGCGGTGAGTCCTCGCCATGCCGGAGGTTGGTCAGGTGTCGGGCGCGGGGGAGAGTGAGACGAACTCCAGGTCACGCTCGGCGAGCAGTTGCGCCGCCGTGTCGGTGACCGACGGGGCGACGAGAACCCCGCGGACGGTCGTCCCGGTGTGGAGGTCGCGTTCGAGCGCCTCGACGTAGCGGTTGAGCTGGCTGACAGCGTCGGGTCCGACCCGCCGGCGTTTGAGTTCGACCACCACGACGTTGCCATCGGCGTCCTCGCCGTAGATGTCGACCGCGCCGGCAGGGGTCTCCCGCTCGGTCGCCCGGGGTTCGAACCCCGGCTCCAGCAGTTCCGGGTCGTCGAGGAGCCGCTGACGGAGGTCCTCCTCGGTGCCGGTCAGTGCCAGATCCGCGGGGTCTGTCACCTCGTAGGCTGTCGCGTGGCGGAGTCGCTCGAAACGGACGAGGAGTTCCTCCGCCGGACTGCTCCGGTGGCTCCGGACGACGAACTCACCACCCTCGACGGCGGCCTCGTGGGTACAGCCCGGTGGCTGCCAGTTGACCGGTTGCTGACCCTCGTCGGTGTGGACCAGCACCGCTCCGTCGGGTTTGAGGACCACGAGCCGGTCACCCGGGTCGAGTCTGCTCGACGCGCGGCCCTCGTAGACGACACGACACCGACCGAACAGCGTGCACAACAGTCCGCGCTCCTCGCTCGCCTCGACGAGCGCGAGCGCCTCATCGGTGTCGGGGGCGACGGCCGTCAGCAACTCCTCTGTCACGGCATCCGGTAGCCCGCGAACCCACTAAAGCGCCATCATCGGGCGTGGCGAACAGGTGACGCTCCCGCCCGCGACGCGTCGCGTCACACGACCGCCGCCGCGCCGCGGTGACTCTCAGCGCACGGCGGAACTGGCTCGGTATCTGTGTTAAACTGTGGTACTGTGAGTGTGGGGTCCCGACGAGACAGTACGAGAGCTATCTGAGGAACATACACTCATTTGAGATACCAATCTACGAGTTGGTCGATATCTTCGATATACAGGCGCTTTTTGACCTGCTGTATTGAAACTGGGAGAGGGCGAGTCGATGGAGGAAAGAAAGCCCCCGCCTGCTCGACTCCCAAGACTCGCTGCGGTCCTCACTCCGTTGCGGTCCTTACCTCGTCCGGGTGGGTTGAGCGGGAGGTCGGCGACGCCGACCTCCTGTAACGTGGCGGCGGCGCCGCCACGCAGGCGGCCCCGTTCAATCCACCCAGACAGACCACGTCCCTCCCCACCCGATTGCGCTCCTCAGTCGCGATGCTCTCACGGGTCATGTCCCCGTTCGAGCAGCGGAGACCTCGCTCCGCTCGGTCTCCCGCTCCCTGCGGTGCTCACCTCACACGGTGTTGGCTCACGGGTCCGGCCACGCTCGCCAGCGCGCGCCACCGCAGCGGTCAGGTGGCATCGCACCGCTGTACCGCATATTCAAGAGAGCATTTTGACCGGTTACAGAGCGCGAGCGGGGTCAGATCAGTGCCGTCAGGAGGCTGAACGCCCCGTAGCTGAGCGCGAACGCCCCGACGAGTGAGGCGACCCACGCGAGCACAGTGTAGCCGAGTTTGGCCGCGCTGACCTCGCCGTCGCCGCCCGCCGCGGCGTAGCCACTGCCGACGATGGCAGAGACGATGATCTGGTTGAACGAGACGGGAATCCCGAAGAAGACGGCCGTCTGTGCGAGCGCGAACGAGGGGATGAGCGCGGCAATCGAGCGGCGGGGGCCGAGCGCGGAGTAGTCCTGTGAGAGTGCCTTTATCATCCGGGGGGCACCGGTCCAGGAGCCGACGAGCAGGCCGAGTCCGCCGCCGAGGAGCAGCGCCACGAGCGGCACGTCGAACTCGCCGAACAGCGGCACCAGCGGGCCGATTGCGAGTCCGACCTGACTGCCGCCGGCCGAGAACGCCACCAGACCGCCGAGCACGAGCAGGAACCGCCGCTGTGTCCGGGCAGAGTTGCGCCGTGCCCGACTCACGAGTAGCCCGCCGACCAGAAGCGCCACCGCGAGCGACGCCACGGCGTAGGTGACCGAGCCACCGCCGAACCGGGTGACGGCGGCGCGGGAGAGCGAGGCCTGTTCACTGCCCGGTGCGAGAAAGACGAACTGGACGTTCCCGAGGATGAGACCGACGACACCCCCCAGAACGCCGAGCGTGCGGACCGTCGACCGCGCCTCGTTCCGGAGCAGTCGGGCCGTCGCGTACGCGACACCGCCGCCGACGAACGGTGTGCCGACCCAGAGGGCCCCGATCTCGCCGTACTTCGGCCACGCCGGGCCGCCACCCATCGCCAGTCCGACGCCGATGACGGCACCGGTGACGGTGAACGCCGTCGCGATGGGGTAGCCGGTGAAGATGCCCACGGCGACCAGTGACGCCGCGATGACGAGCGCCACCGCGGCCGCGGGGCCGGAGAGGGTCTCGCCGGTGACCAGTTCCGTGCCGACAGCCTCGGTGACGTTCGCACCCTGTAACACCGCGCCGAGCAGGCCGAGCACACCCACTAGGAACCCGGCACGCATGATGGAGATGGCGTTCGCACCGACGGCCGGCGCGAACGGTGTCGACCCGGACGACCCCGCACCGATTGTCCAGGCCATGAACACGCTCGCGAGTGCCGCCACCACGAGCGTCGCAACCGCCGTCGTCAGGACCATCTACCGCGCAGTTTCCCGCCCCCACTCAAGAGGATGCCGGTTACAGCGGGCGCGGGCAAAACGTATCAGCACGAGCTGTGTACCGACGGGCGTGGGCGAGTTCGCAACAACCGTACAGCGGTACCTCCGTGCGGGACTCGACGAGCGCTGCCCGTCGGTCACGTGGCAGACGGAGGCGTCTGTCGGGGGGACACGGGTCGATATCGCCGGCGACGACGGCGGGGAGCGGTATCTCGTCGAACTGGAGTGGCGGCGCGCGGACCCGGCGGACAACACCGCGAAGCTGTTCCGGCAGCTCGAGAGCGGCGTGTTCGACACAGAGCAGGTCACCGTCTTCCAGCTGTTCACCGGCTACTACGACCTGCAACGAGGTGGGGTCTCGTCGAAGCGACGAAACGCCGAGTTCGTCGGGCGGGTCGCCGCGGAGACGGTCGACCGGCTGTCGTACACGCCGGTCACGTTCGACCTGGACCCGCCGAAACGCGGCGGTGCCCGACCCGAGGACTGGGAGACTGTCGCCGATGCCGTCGTGGACGTGCTCGGCGATAGTATCGCCGGTGACTACCCCTGACGACAGAAGCCCTGGCACGACGAGTGTCCCCGGTCTGTCACCGGTGACGGCCAGTCGGAGTGTGTGGACACGTCACCCCGGTGTGCAGGAGTTTAAGTAGTATCACGGGACCAGCACGCGGTATGCTGGACGTGCGAGAGAGACTCCTCGGGTCGGAGCCCGCGGAGGGCTGCCGGTGTGTCCACTCGTTCGACGGTGAGCGGCTGGTCGTCGACGCGGGAGACTGTCCGGGCGGGGGCCTGCTGGCGGCCGAGCAGCGCTGCCGGGAGACGGTCGTCGGGGTGCTGAGCGAGCGCGACGCGGCGGCGGTCAGCGTCGAGACGGCGGGTGTCGAGCGGCTGTACGAGGGGGCATCGGCGGCACTCCTGACCGCCGCGGGCCGGTTCGTCGAGCGCGTGGCAGTCCACGACGAGCGCCTCGCCGCCCGGGCGCGGCGTGACCCGCTCGGTGCCGCCCGCGAGGCGACGGGGCGGGTCGACGCCGTCTCGGATATCGCCGCGGAGACGGGGCTGGCCGAACTGGCCGCCCGGGCGGAGAGCTACGAGCGGGCGCTGGCCGCCTGCGAGGGACCGACCGTGAGTCGGTGGCGCGTCGAACCGACATCGCCGCCGACAGAGCTACGTGCGGCACGGGAGCTCGACACCGGTGGGACGGTGCGTCGCTACGAGCGCGACGGCCCGGACCGGTACCAGCTGACCCCAGCCGAGAGTGAGCTCGGGGCCGAGTCGCTCGCGGTGCTCGCGGCGGCGTACGACCACCTCGCGGCCGGTACCGTCGACGGCGGCGACAGGGCACCGGCACGCGCGGTGCGGGCCGCGGTGGCCGACCGGAGCGGTGAGAGCGAGATACCGGTCGAGCGCGTCGCCACGGCCCTGGCCAAGCACACCCGCGGTCACGGGTTGCTCTCGGACCTGTTCGCGGACCCCGCCGTGTCGGACGTGTTCGTCACCGCACCGGCCGCCGACAACCGGGTCCGGGTCACGGTCGACGACGAGACGCTGGTGACGAACGTGCGGCCGACAGAGCGGGCAATCGAGGGGCTGGCCTCCCGGTTCAGGCGCGAGAGCGGCCGGGCGTTCTCCCGCGCGGACCCGACACTCGACGCCACGACGACGGTCGCCGACCGCCGGGTCCGGGTGGCCGGTGTCACCGACCCGACCAGCGACGGGGCGGCGTTCGCGTTCCGGGCACAGGACCGGGACGTCTGGACACTGCCGGCGCTCGTCGAGAGCGGGACGCTCACACCCGAGGCGGCGGCGTTGCTCTCGCTGTCTGTCGAGCGGGGGCGTGCCCTGCTCGTCGTCGGTCCCCGGGGTGCCGGCAAGACGACACTGCTCGGCGCGCTCCTGTGGGAGCTCCCGCCGGCGGTGCGGACGGTCGTCATCGAGGACACACCCGAACTGCCGGTCGGCCCACTCCAGGAGGCCGGACGGGACGTGCAGGCGTTGCTGGCCGGCGAGGCCGGGGGTGAGCTCTCGCCGGCCGAGGCGCTCCGGACCGCGCTCAGACTCGGCGACGGGGCGCTCGCGGTTGGCGAGGTGCGCGGCGAGGAGGCCGGTGTGCTCTACGAGGCGATGCGGGTCGGCGCGAACAGCGAGGCCGTGCTCGGGACAATCCACGGCGACGGTGGCGAGGCGGTGTTCGAGCGTGTCGTCTCCGACCTGGGGGTGCCGGCCTCGTCGTTCGGTGTGACCGACCTGCTCGTGACCCTCGAGCGCGCGTCCGGGGGCCGCCGTGTCCGTCTGATCGAGGAGGTGGTCGGCGGCGACGAGCCACAGTTCGGGCCACTGTTCGAGCGCACCGGCGATGGGCTCGTCCCGACCGGACGGGTCGACCGGGGTAACAGCCGGCTGGTCGCCTCGCTCGCCACCCCGGAGGAGTCCTACGCCGCGGTTCGGGACCAACTCGACAGGCGCACGCGACTGCTGGAGACGCTGGCCACCCGGGGGGAGACCGGCGGCGAGCGGGTGACCGCGGCACACGCACGCCGATGAACACGGGCGAGGGCGACAGCCAAACCGGCAGTGCCGTCGTGTGTCTGCTCCTCGAGTTGCTCGCCTGTCTGTACCCCTGGCCGGTCGACCCGAGCGACGAACTGCGCGGCGCGCTGTCGACAGTTCGCCCCGAGGTGACCCCCGCGACGGTCGTCCGGGCGGGGTACGGGGCCGGGCTGGTCGTCGGGGGGGTCGCCGCCGTGTTCGCGCTCGCGGTGGTCGGCCCGCCGGCGATACTCCCGTCGGTCCTCCTCGGTCTGGCCGTCGTCCACATCGTCCACACGGGGCCGCTGGTGGCGCGTCGCGTCCGCCGGACGGCGGCCCTCGGTGAGGCACCGGCGCTCGTCTCCCGTGCGGTGCTCCGGATGCGGCTCTCGCCGACACCGGAGCGTGCGGCCGCGTTCGCCGCGTCGTCCGGCGAGGGGGTGCTGGCGGCGAGTCTCGACCGTCACGTCCGGCAGGCAGCACACACCGGTCGGTCCGGGCTGGAGCAGTTCGGCGAGGCGTGGGCGGATCTGTTCCCGCCGCTCCGCCGGGCGCTCGTGCTCGTGACTGCCGCCGGACGGGCGCCTGCCGACCACCGGGACCGCGTGCTCGACCGTGCGCTCGGGACCGTCCTCGAGGGGATACGCCGGCGGACACGGGAGTTCGCCACAGAGGTCCGGGGTCCGGCGACCGCACTGTACGCGTTCGGCGTGTTGCTCCCGACGGCACTGGTGGCGATGTTGCCCGCCGGCGCGGCCGCGGGTGTCGTCGTCACGCCCGTGACGGTCGTGTTCACCTACAACCTGCTGTTGCCGGTGGTGCTCGTCGTCGCGGGTGCGTGGTTGCTCTCCCGGCGGCCGGTCGCGTTCCCGCCGCCGGACGTGAGCGACCACCCCGACGCGGACCCCGGTGACGGTGCCCTCGTCGCCGGTCCGCTCGTCGGGGTCACCGCCTGGCTGGTGACAGCCCGGCAGTTCCCCGGCTGGGCACCGCCGGTTGCGACCGTCGGTCTCGGCTGTGGTGTCACGCTCTGGCTGCGCTACCGGCCGGTGGTTGGACTCTACGACGAGATACGCGCCGGGGAGCGTGAACTCGGTGACGCGCTGGCGCTCACCGGCCGGCGGGTCGCCCGCGGGCAGTCAGTCGAGACCGCAATCGCGGAGACGACAGACGAACTGGACGGGCCGATGGGCGAGGCGTTCCGGGAGTGTGCGCGCCGGCAACGCCAGCTCCAGGTCGGCGTGCGCGAGGCGTTTCTGGGACCACACGGTGCGCTCGAACGGCTGCCGAGCCCGCGGATACGCGGGAGTGTCGCCCTGCTCGCGCTCGCGGCCCGCGAGGGGCGACCGGCCGGCGAGGCGCTGCTCTCGCTCGCAGACCACGTCGAGAAACTGCGCCGGGTCCAACAGACCGCCCACCACGACCTGGCGTACGTCTGCCGGACGCTCTCGAGCACGGCAACCCTGTTCGGCCCGCTGGTCGCCGGTGCCACGGTCGCGCTGGCCGACGGCATCGCTGCCGGGGCCTTCGGCGACGGGAGGGTATCGCTGGACTGGCTCGGCGCGCCCGTCGGCGTCTACGTGCTCGTGCTCGCGGTGGTGTTGACCGTCCTCTCGACCGCGCTCCGGCGAGGGCTCGACCGCCCACTGCTCGCCTGCCGTGTCGGCCGGGCGCTCACCGTCGGTACCGTCACGTATCTCTGTGCGTACCTGCTCGTCGGTGTCGTCACCTGACCGGGCTCGAACCGCGACAGTTATACTGATGTGAGAGCTGTCCACACCTATGGAGGGGCGTCCGCGGGAGACCGGACACACCGACAGGGAGGAGCAGACCGGGGCAGCGTACCCGCGGTATCTGGCGGTCGTCGCGGTGACGACGACAGTCGGGTGTATCCTGCTCGCGACGGTGCTGTCGCCGGCGTTCGCCTGGCGCGAGAACGCGCTGTCGAATCTGGGTGTGACCTGGACCGACGCCGGGACGGCGACGACCGCGGTCCTGTTCAACGGTGGGCTCGTGACCGGAGGGGTGATCGGTGTCGTCGTCGCGGTCACGCTGTACCGCCGGGTGACCGGTCGTGGGGACCGGGCCGTGGTGGTGCTGGCCGGGGGGGCGCTGACGCTGATGGGGCTCGTCGGGGTGTTCACGCAGGGACACCTGCTCCATCTCCCGGTTGCTCTCTCGTTTTTCCTGCTGGTCTCGGTCGCGATGTGGGTCGACGGCGGGGTCCGGTACCGCAAGGGGAGTCGCCGCCAGGGAGGGCTCGTGGTCGCCGGAGGGACCGCGAACCTGCTCTGCTGGGTCGTCTGGCTCACCGCCGTCGCGGACCCGCTCAGCGGGCTCGCCATCCCCGAACTGTTTGGTGCCGGTCTCTTTGCCGTCTGGCTGCTCGCGGTCACGGTGCGGCTGTCGGGGGGGTGACGCCGGCAGGCCACGCCGGACTGGGCCGTGACACAGAGTGTCCGGGCGGGCACCACCCGGAGTCACCAGAGTAAGGTTTTTGTTCGCGCTCCGGCCGTATACAGGCATGAGTAGCCGAGCCGAGGTGCTGGCGTTGCTCGAGGAGAACGCCAGATACAGTATCGAGGACATGGCGCGCCAGACCGAGGCAGAGCCCGGAGAGATACGGGCGACGCTCGAACAGCTCGAGGAGGAGGGGGTCGTCCAGGGGTACCGTGCGGTCGTCGACGGGAGCAAACTCGACGAGGAGCCGGTGCAGGCTGTCGTCGAGTTGAACGTGACCCTGGACCGGGAGACCAGCTACGACGACATCGCCGAGCGGGTGGCCCGGTTCCCGATGGTCGAGTCGCTACAGCTGGTCAGCGGTGACTTCGATTTCATGCTGACAGTGGAGGGAGACTCGATGCGCGAGGTGTCCGCGTTCATCAGCAACAAGGTGGCACCGGTGCCGGAGATAACACAGACGGTCACCCACTACGTGATGACCACCTACAAGAAACAGGGTCTCAACTTCGACGACGGCCACGACGACGACCGGCTCTCGGTTTCACCATGAGAGCCGCAGACCGTGTCGACCGCGTCGGGCCGTCGGGTATCCGGCGGTTCTTCGAACTCGCGGAGGAGCGTGAGGACGTCATCTCGCTGGGTGTCGGCGAGCCGGATTTCGCCGCGCCGTGGGCGGCCCGCGACGCGGCCATCACTGCCCTGGAGCGGGGTCGGACCTCCTACACCGCGAACCGGGGCAAACGGGAGCTCCGGACGGCGGTCGCGGACCACGTCGAGCAGTACGGGCTGGAGTACGACCCCGACGAGGAGATACTCGTGACCGCCGGTGCGAGCGAGGCCGTCGACCTGGCGTTCCGTGCGTTCATCGACCCCGGCGACACGGTGGCGGTCGCACAGCCGTGTTACGTCTCGTACGCACCGGGTGTCGAGTTCGCTGGCGGCGACGTGCTCCCGGTGAGAACGCGGCGGGCCGACGAGTTCAAGCTCACACGGGAGGTGCTCAGGGAGAGCGGCGCGGCGGCGGCCGAGATGCTGGTGTACTGCTACCCGAACAACCCCACCGGCGCGACGATGACCCGCGAGGAACTCGCGGAGGTGGCCGCGTTCGCGCGTGAACACGACATCATGGTGGTGTCCGACGAGATATACGCGGCGCTGAGCTACGACCACGACCACGCCTCCATCGCGACACTGCCGGGGATGCGCGAGCGGACGATTGTGGTGAACGGGTTCTCGAAGGCGTACGCGATGACCGGGCTCAGACTGGGGTACGCGCTCGGCCCGGCGGACGGTATCGAGGCGATGAACCGCATCCACCAGTACACGATGCTGTCGGCACCCACCACCGCACAGTACGCGGCAATCGAGGCACTCGAGTCGTGTGGCGACGAACTGGCGGCGATGCGCGCCGAGTACGACCGCCGCCGGAAACTCGTGCTCTCGCGGTTCGAGGAGATGGGGATGGACTGTTTCCGTGCCCGCGGCGCGTTCTACGCGTTCCCGGCCTGTCCGTCCGGTGACGCCGACGCGTTCGCCGAGGCGCTGCTCGAAGAGACGGGTGTGGCGATGGTCCCCGGCACCGCGTTCGGTGCCGGCGGTGACGGACACCTCCGTGTCTCCTACGCCACCGGCATCGACGAACTGAAAGAGGCACTCGACCGGCTCGAACGGTTCATCTCCTGACACTCCAGCCGCCAGACGGGCCGCGGATTTGTTATCAGGTGTGATACTGATACACGGCATTTTTCAGGCGGTGTAAACTAGGAGGACGTAATGGCGACAAACGACCAGGGAGACAAAGGCGGTCAGGGGGGCGCTGTCTCCGCCGGGTTCGACGACGGCGTGCGCGTCGGCGAGTACTCCTGGAGCGACTTCCGCCGGGAGGAACACGACGGCGGGTCGTTCGACCGGCGCGAGTATCTCGGGTTCAGTCCACGGGAGACACCCCGGCGTCTGGCCGACGGTGCACGTCTGGCACGGGCGCTGGCGGAGACTGTCGAACCACTGCACGTCCCACAGGGGACGGTCACGAAGGACTTCTACACGCGGGCCGATTTCGCCGAGGACCACAACTCGGTGCTCGGCGAGACGGACCTCGGGGAGTATCTAAGCTTTCGACCCGCGGAGATAGAGCAACAACTCGCCGACGCCGGCGACGCGGCGGAGACTCTCGCGGATATCATCGACGAGCGCAGCGTCGACGTCAACGAGGAGATCGACGAGGACGAGTTCTTCTCGAACCCCGACGGGACGACGACAGTCGTCAACCGCTACGACCTCGAGAGGTCGGTCCCGATGGAGAAAAAGACCCACTTCGTCGAGGAGAACCGTTACTGGGTGAACAAGCCCTACGCCTGCGTGTTCATCTTCAAGTCGATGAAGGAAAACGAGTACAAGTACTACGTCATCGAGCCCCACATGACCTCCATCGAGCAGGACCTGCAGGACTTCCTGGGCAAGAAGCTGAAGAAGGCAATAAAGTACTCCGACGACGAGGTGGTCGTGCAGGGCTCGGACGGCGACAGGGCGTCGGTCATCCAGCGGGAGACAGAGCGGTTGCTCGACCGGTACGACCTCTACGAGGGGGACCTGTCGGACGACGGCGGGGACTCCGGCGGTGGTGGACTGCTCGCACCGATGCGGTCGTTGCTGGGTGGCGGCGATAACGGAGAGGTCAGCATCTCGGAGGAGGTATCCGAACTCGACGGCATCGACGTCCGTCCGGAGCCGGTCGTTCTGGCCGAGGACTCCCGGAGCCTCTCGGAGTACCAGGTCGAGAAACTGCTGTACGTGCTCAAGCGGAACTTCATCGGGTACGGGCGCATCGACGCCATCAAACACGACATCAACGTCGAGGACATCTCGTGTGACGGGTACAACAGCCGGGTGTTCGTCTACCACGGCGACCACGAGCAGATCATCTCGAATGTCAGACACGGCGAACGACAGCTCGACAAGTTCGTGGTGAAACTCGCCCAGCGGTCGGGGATGGGTATCTCGAAGCGCCAGCCACAGGTCGACGCGACGCTGCCGGACGGGTCCCGCGCCCAGTTGACCCTCGGCACCGAGGTGTCGGACCACGGGACGAACTACACGATCCGTCAGTTCAACGACGTGCCGTTCACGCCGGTGGACCTGATAAACTGGAACACGTTCAGCCTCGACGAGATGGCGTTCCTGTGGCTGTGTATCGAGAACCACAAGGCGCTGATCTTCGCGGGCGGTACCGCGTCGGGGAAAACCACCAGCCTGAACGCCATCTCGCTTTTTATCCCCTCGAACGCGAAGATCGTCTCCATCGAGGACACCCGCGAGGTGGAACTGCCACAGCGCAACTGGGTGGCGAGTGTCACGCGGCCCTCGTTCGGGCAGGAGGACACCGGTGAGGTGGACGAGTTCGACCTGCTGGAGGCCGCACTCCGGCAGCGACCCGACTACATCGTCATGGGTGAGGTCCGTGGCGAGGAGGGTCGGACGCTGTTCCAGGTGATGTCGACCGGGCACACCACCTACACGACCTTCCACGCCGACTCCGTTGGTGAGGTGATAAAGCGGTTCACCACCGACCCGATAAACGTCTCGAAGACGCTGTTCACCGCGCTCGATCTCATCTCGATTCAGACACAGACCCGGGTCGACGGTCACAAGGTCCGCCGGAACAAGGTGCTGACCGAGATAAACGAGTACACGCCCGAGAACGACGAGATAAACGTCCGGGACGTCTACGAGTGGCGCGCCGAGACCGACGATTTCATCCAGATGGGCTCGTCGAGCACACTCGAGGAGATAAAGTTCGACCGCGGCTGGTCACAGGACAAGCTCGACGAGGAGCTGTTCAAGCGCAAGGTGGTGCTCGCGTACCTCATCGAGCAGGGGCTCAACACGTACACCGAGGTTGCGGCGACGGTGCAGGCGTACATAAACGACCCCGAGTCGATCCTGGCGATCATCTCGCAGAACCGGCTCGAGCGCTCGCTGGAGGACCTGCGCGAGATGGAGTCCGTGCAGATCGATATCGACTCACAGAAGGAGGAGCTCGTCCCGCGGCCGGACCCGCCGGAGGAACTGCTCGGCGAGACCGGCCGGGTGCTCGACCGGGCGGAGCCGATGCTCGACAGGTTCCGGCAGGTCGACACGACCGACCTGGTCTCGGCGCTCGAGGGGCTCGATGACGACGGTGTCAGCCTGGAGACCGACGACAGCGCAATCGACTTCGGGCAGTTCGTGCCGAAGGTCGAGACAGGTGGAGAATGAGTCTCGACAGGAGTGACGGCGGCACCGAGCCGAGCGCCCTCGACGGCGTCTCGATAGAGGCGCTGTTTTACCCGTTCTACCAGCGGCTGTTCGACGAGGACAGCGACTTCGTGGACGACATGGAGCGGAAGCTCAGCCAGGCCCGCATGTCGAGTAACGTCGAGATGTACCTCTCGCGGGCGGTCGGTGTGGGTCTGCTGACGGGGCTCGCGCTGTGGCTGTTCGGGACGCTCGTCGGCTTTCTCGTCTCGCAGCTGCTCGGGGCTGGCCCGATAATCGGTCTCCCCCTGCCGGAGAGCCTCTCGACGGTCATCGATATCATCCGGTCGCCGCTGATACTGATGGTCACGGGGCTGATATTCGGGGCCATCGGCTTTCTCGCCGGCTTCGGCGGGTTCGCGCTCCTCCCGTACATCCGTTCGACCGGCCGCGAGCGGGAGATAAACACGCTGTTGCCCGACACAATCGCGTTCATGTACGCCCTCTCGGTCGGCGGGATGAACCAGCTCGAGATCGTCAGGGCGACAGCCCGCGCGGACGACACGTACGGCGAGGTGGCAAAGGAGTTCCAGTCGATCATACTGGAGACGGAGTACTTCGACACGGACTACCGGACGGCCGTCCAGAACCAGGCCGTCGAGACCCCCAGTGACGAACTCGGGCAGTTCCTGACCGACATGCTCTCGATTCTGGACTCCGGCGGCGACATGACGAAGTTCCTCGAGGACCAGAAGGACAAGCACATCCGCACCGCAAAGCAGGAGCAGGAGAAACAGCTCGAGACGCTCGAACTGTTCGGCGAGATGTACATGACGCTGTCGCTGTTCCCGTTGCTCCTGATAATCATTCTCGTCATCATGACGATGATGGGGGGTGGCGGGTCGGCGACGATGCTGTATATGACCGTCTACGGGCTGATTCCGATGATCGGGTTCGCGTTCCTGGTGATGGTCTCGACGGTCACGCAGGACGAGTTCGGCGACGGCTACCTCCGGCCGGACGCCGACGAGGAGTTCGACGTGAACGACGGTATCAACCTGTTCAGCACCGGTCTGGTCCAGCGCTACACCGGCGGACACGGCGTGTTCGACCAGATAAAGAAACGGGAGGGCCGCCACGAGTTCCGGAAGGTGCTGAGTGCCCCGCACCTGTTCTTCCGGGACTACCCGGTGCTGGTGCTGGGGCTGACACTCCCGCTCACACTGCTCCTCCTGGGTGCTGCCATCGTCACCGGTGCCGCTCCGATGTCGATTGCGGCGTTACAGGACCGCATCATCTGGGGGACCTTCCTCTGGATATACATGCCCATCTACGTGAACCTCCTGCCGCTCGCTATCTTCCACTCCTGGAACATCCGGTCGCGGCGGGCGGTGCTCGGCAATCTCTCCGAGAATCTCCGGAAACTGGCGAGCGCGAACGACACCGGGATGACGCTGCTGGAGTCGATCCGCGTGGTCTCGGAGACCTCGACCGGCAAACTCTCCGACGAGTTCGCGGCGATGTACGCGAAGGTGAACTACGGCAACAGCCTGAAGGAGGCGCTCCGGGAGTTCAACAACAAGTACCACATCCCGCGACTCGCCCGGACGGTGAAACTCATCAGCGAGGCCCAAGAGACCTCGAGTCACATCCAGCGGGTGCTCTCGACGGCCGCGACCACCTCGGAGAACCAGGACGACATCGACCGCGAGCGCCGCGCCCGGACGCGGATGCAGATTGTCATCATCATCATGACCTACCTGACACTGCTCGCGGTGATGGCGCTGCTCCAGGTGCAGTTCCTGGACGCGATGACCGCCATCGCGGACGAACAGGCCGACTCCGGGGGTGCCGCCGGGGAGTTCATCGGCAACCTGGACGCCGGGTTCCTCTCGATGCTGTTTTTCCACGCGGTCACCATCCAGGCGGTCATCTCGGCCGTCGTCGCCGGCTACATCCGTAACGTCGACCTGGTGTCGGGGGCGAAGTACGCGGTGTTCCTCTCGACGATTGCGCTCGTCACCTGGGTGTTCGTCGAGCGGGCGATAAGCGGCGGCGGTTCGGCCCCCGAGACCGGTCTGTTGCTATTGGTCGTGACCGGTCGGTCGGTCCGTGACTTCTCCCGGACGCTGCGCGAGCGTGTCGACCTGCCGGGCGTGCTGTCGGACGACACCTGAGAGACGGTCTCAGTCGCTCTGGCCGGCATCTTTCCACTCGCCGATACCGGCCGGGTCGAGGTGGAGGTGGGCATCCTCGACCTCCTCGACCTGACCGAGCGCATCGAGCAGTTCCGTCTCGAGGTCGTGTGCGGCACGCAGTGTCAGGTCGCCGTCGACCTCGACGTGTGCCTCGACCTCCAGTCGGGGGCCGTCGTAGAACACCGCCAGGTCGTGGACCCCCTGGACGGCGTCGTGGGCACACAGCACCTCGAGCACCGCGTCGCGGCGCTCGGCCGGGGCGGCCCGCCCGGAGAGGTACGCGAGGTTCTCGCGGGCGATTGTCACCCCCTGGTGGACGACGAGTAGACTCACAAGCGCACCCGCAACGGCGTCGAGCACCGGGGCACCCAGCGCCACACCCACGACACCGGCGAGTGCCCCGACGGACGTGTAGAGGTCGTTCAGACAGTCCGCCGCGAGCGCGCGCAGTGCCGGCGACCCGACCCTCGTGTTCATCCGTGCGGTGTACCGGTAGACGAGGTACATATCGGCCATCGCGAACCCGAGCGCACCGACGAGCAGTGGGCTGAACCGCACCTCCGGCCCGGCGAGCAGTCCCTGGACCGACTCGTACAGCAGGAGCAGTCCGAGCAGAACGATCACACCGCCGACAAACAGCGCCGTCAGGGGCTCGATACGGGCGTGCCCGTGGGGGTGGTCGGCGTCGGGCGCGTCGAACCGGGTGTCACCCCAGACCAGGACGACCAGACTCGCCACGAGGTCCGCCACCGAGTGTGCCGCGTCCGCGAGGAGTGCCGCACTCCCGAACAGGAACCCGGCACTCCCCTCGGCGAGAATCTTCCCGGTGTTGCCCAGCACGTTCGCCCACGTCGCCCGGGCGAACCGACCACGCTCGGACGAACCGCTCATACGTGTTGTAGGTGGATTCGCCTATTCAGCGTTTGGTCTCGGTCTGCCGGCATCGGGACAGCGGGTTCCGGAGGGGTCGTCAGTCTCGGATGGCGAGCGAACTGAGTGGGGGACGGTGACGGTCACAGGATGCCGGTGAGACCGAGCGCCTCCGCGAGTGTGAGGCCACTCGCGAGCGCACCGAGGAGATAGCCCGCGACCGCGCCGCCGTTGAGCAGCGGCAGTCCGGCGTGTGCCCGGCCCCGGGTGACGAGCCACAGCAGGGCGACCAGACCGGTCAGCGTGCCGGCCATCGCGGTGAGCGCGGGCAGCGGTGCCGGAATCCCGAGCGCACTCACCACCGGGTCTGTCTCGACGTAGAACGCCGCACTCGCGACCAGCACCGTCGGGATGATGGCGTCGCCGAGCCCGATGAACATCGCGTCGCGGCCGGGTGTCACCGCCTCGAGGGCCTCCCGGGTCGTCTCGTCGACCGCCTCCAGCACCGACGCGTCCAGCGCGGCGACCCGCTCCGGGTCCAGGTCAGCGATACCGTCGGGACCGAGCGTGTCTAGTTCCGCCGCGGTTAGTTCCCCCTGCTCCCCGTCGGGTCCGACACCGGACCCGTCTGTCCCGCCGGACACCGGGTCCACGTCGCTGTCTGCCGGACCACCGGTGTCGTCTGTCGCCGACTCCCCGCCACCGTCACCGACCGCCGGGTCACCGCCGTCGACACCGGAGACGGGTTCGTCGGTGCCGTCGGCGTCGGATTCGACGGCGTCGGGTGGGTCGGTGTCTAGAAAGGAGTACGACAGCGAGAGCGGGACCACGAGCACCACCGGGACGCGCATCTCCACGACGCCGGAGGCGAGCGTGAGCATGTGTTCGGTGCCGTAGACGCTGATAGCGTCGTAGACAGCGAGCACGGAGAGCAACACGACCGCCGGGAGGATACCGAAGTTCACACCGAACAGTCCGGCGGCACCGACACCCATCACGACACCGGCAGTGTCGAGGACGTACCACTCGGGGTAGACGTACAGCGCGACCCCGATTCCGAGTGCGCCCGCGAGCGCCAGCACGGGCACGGTCTCACCGCCCACCGTCGGGGTGAACGGGGCGGGAACGAGCACGTCCAGCGCGAAAAAGGAGATGTAGACGCTGGCGAGCAGGATGAACGCGCGGAGCACCGACTGCCCGCCGTACCGTAACGCGACGAGCATCACGACGGTCATCCCGAGCATCGCGACGACCAGCGCGAGGCTGAGCGTCGGGTCACCGCCGTCCTCGGTCTCCTGCAGGCCGTCGGGCGTGAGTTCGACGAACGCGAGCGCGCCGAGTTGCACCAGCAGGAAGATGCCCACGATGGCTGCACAGGCCAGTATCAGGCGCTCGCGGTGGTCCATACCGGGTGATTGCCCGTGACGGGTTTCAGAATTGCGACTGACGGCCGGCGACAGCACGGATGGTGCACCTGCAGGTCACACACCGGGAGACCAACCGGTACCGACGTTGCAGGAGACGACCGGTGAGAGCGGCGCGCCTGCAGGTTGCACAGACCGGGAAACCGGGAGACGGTCAGGCTTATGAGCGGTCCCGTGTGACCCTACAGTATGAGTGACAACAGAGCGAACAGCTTCCAGATGGGACCAGCAGGGCAGTTCGACCAGGCGTTCGCGGGGATGAACGAGGCGTTCGCGTCGACGCTGGAGCGGAACGTCGAGGCACAGGCGGCGCTCGTCGAGACGATGACCGACGCCGTCTTCGGGTCGGTTCCGGACGAGAGCGAGATGGCCGAGGGCATCGAGGGGTACGTCGGTGCCTCGGAGGTGTGGCTGGATGCCGCCGACCGGACCTTCGAGGAGATGACGGCCGCGATGGAGGAGGAGGAACTGGACCCGGAGACGTTCCGCGACATCTGGCTGCGGGCGACGAACGAGGCGCTGTCGGAACTGCTGTCGACCGACGCGTTCGCCGCCGCAAACGGGGAACTCATCCAGGCGATGCTGGGCCAGGGTCAGGACCTCGACGCGATGCAGCAGGACTCGCTCGCACAGGTCGGGTTCGCCACACAGGAGGATGTCTCGGAGGTGGCGGAGCGACTGGTCGAACTCGAGCGCCGCCAGCAGGACGTCGAGGAGACACTCGACGATATCCTGGAGGCTGTCGAGTAATGGCGTACAGTCCGCTCGCACTCGCGCTCGATGCACAGGCCGAGGCCACCGAGCAGGCTGCCGAGGCGGTCGAACGCGCCGCCGACGCCCCCGACCGGGTCGCCGAGATGGAGGCCGTCGAGGTCGGGACCACCCCCGCGGAGGTTGTCTACACGGAGAACAAGCTCGAACTCCTGCAGTACGAGTCCCGCACGGACGAGCAAAACGACGTGCCGATTCTGGTGGTGTACGCGCTCATCAACCGCCCGTACATCCTCGACCTGCAACCCGACCGGAGTGTCGTCCGGCGATTGCTCGACACCGGTCACGACGTGTATCTCGTCGACTGGAACGAGCCCTCGCGGCTCGACCAGCATCTGGGGCTGTCGGACTACATCGACCGATACATCGACAACTGCGCCGACGTGGTCCGCGAGCGCTCCGGGCAGACACAGCTCAATCTGCTCGGCTACTGCATGGGCGGCACGATGAGCGCCGTCTACGCCGCGCTGTACCCCGAGAAGGTGAACGCGCTGGGGCTGATGGCCGCGGGGCTGTGTTTCGACGACACCGGCGGCGTGCTCGAACGGTGGGGGGACGAGGAACACTACGACCCCCGGGACGTCGTGGAGACGTTCGGGAACGCGCCCTCGGACCTGCTCGACAGCGGGTTCGCGATGATGGACCCCGTCGAGAACTACCTCGGCAAGTACGCCAGACTGTACGACCAGTTCGACGACGGGGAGTTCGTCGAGAACTTCGCCCGGATGGAGCGGTGGATCGACGACGGAATCGACGTCGCCGGCGAGGCCTACGCCGAGTTCCTCGAGAAGTTCTACCAGGAGAACGCACTCTACACCGACGACCTCGAGATCGGCGGCCGCGAGGTCGACGTCGACGACATCGACATGCCGGTGCTCCAGGTGCTCGGGGAGTACGACCACCTCATCCCGCCGGCGGCCTCCCGCCCGTTCAACGATGTCGTCG
>CAZFMN010000028.1:0-28468 GCA_964520075.1 uncultured Halobacteriales archaeon
AGTATCAGTCAGAGGGTGACTCCACCGGCCGACTGCCGACACTGCCGGTGCTGGGTGAGGCGACCTGCGCCCAGACGTACAGCAGACTCGGGAGCACGAACACGCTCAGCAGGAACGACGCGCCGAGGGTGAGTGCCACGATGGTGCCCATCGAGGACATGAACTCGAGTGGGACCACGAGCAGCAGGACGAACGCACCCGCGGAGGTGACAGCGCTCCCGAGGAGTGCGCCGCCGGTGCCCGTGGTGGCCTCGCGGAGCGCCTCTGCCGTCGTGGCTCCCCGCTCCAGTTCGGTCGCGAACCGGTCGCTGACGTGGATGTTGTAGTCGATACCCAGGCCGATTGCGATGCTCACGATGAGTGCCGTGTTCGCAGTCAGCGGCTCGTCCAGCAGGAACATGCCGAGAAAGACGGTCCCGAGCACCAGCGCAATCGGCAACGCCGTGACGAAACCCAGTGTCGTGCTGCCGTAGGCCGCCCGGTAGACGGCACCGAGCACCAGGAACACCCCGGCGAGAGCCACCAGCATCGTCGTCGTGATACCGTCGACGATCTCCGAGACGGTCACGTCGCCGATGATACCGTTGCCCACCGCGGTGACGGAGGCGCTGGTCTCGCCGGCGACGGCGCTCTCGATATCGCGCATCTCGCCGGTGCGCTCGTCGCCGAACGCCTCCTGGACCGGCACCAGCGCCCGCATCGAGGCGTACTCGCCGTCCGTGCGCTCGATCACCTGACCCGCCTCCTCGGGGGCCACCTCGAGGAACGCGTCGAGCACACCCGCGACGTTCTCCGCGGGGACGAGCGTCCGCAGTTCCTCGGAGTCGCTCGTCTCGGCGCCGGCGGCGGCGGCGGCGAAGATCTCGGCGAACTCGCTGTCGGGTCGTGCTGCCGCGGTCTCCTGCATCGCCGAGAGCGGCGACTGGACGTCCACGGTCCCGCCCTGATTGAATACGATAGAGGGGTCGGCCTCGGCGGCCTCCGTCTCGAGGGTCGCGAGCGCCTGCATCGTCTCGGCGGTGGCGACGTCGTCTCTGAACAGGAACTGCGTGAACGCGACGACACTGTCAGTGTCCTGCCCGGCCGTCCGGAACTGTTCGTTGATGAACGTCTGGCGCTCCGCGGCGTCGGTCTCGTGCAGTTCGTAGGCCATCGGGCCGGGAAGCTCGGACTGCCAGCCCGGGTCCGAGAGCGGGTTCGACTCCTGGAACTGCTCGCGGTCGACCTCGGTGAACGCGATACCCCCGACCAGACCGACGAGCAGTGCGCCGACGATGACGACGGGGGCCACGCGCCGGGCGGCGGTCGCCCCGCTGCCGAGCACCGTCGAGAGGTACGACCCCTTTCCGAGCGCGGTCCCGGTCCGGTCGAACCCGAACCGCTCCCAGAGCCCGTCGGCACTGACTTTCAGCGCCGGCACCAGCGTGGTGAACACGACGAACGCCGAGACGACAGCCAGCATCAGTGCCACCGAGAGGTCCCTGATGAGGGGGACCGGGTTGACCAGATTCGGCAGGAACCCGATGATAGCGGTGACCGTCACCAGCAGGAACGCGACCATCACGGCGCCAGTCGAGCGTCTGAGGCCGGCACGGATCCCGTCCTCCGGGTCGCGCCGCTCGCGGTAGCGCATGAACGTGTGGAAGCTGAAATCGATACTCAGCGCGATTGCGAGCACCGGCACGACGAGACTCGTCTCGCTGGTGAACAGGCCGAGCCACCCCATCAGACCGAACGCCCACAGCATCGTGACGACCACCCCGGCGAGACTGATAATCACGTCTGTCAGGTCGCGGTACGCGAACCCGAGCACCACCACCAGCGACAGCAGGATGAGCGGGATGACCAGCCACGCGAGTTCGGGCACCAGCGAGTCGCCGACCGCCTCGCCGACAGCGCTGCTCGTGAACACCGACAGCGACGACTCCTCCCCGACTGTCGCGGCGGCCTCCTCGAGCGCGTCGGTGACCGCCGGGTCGGGGTTCTCGCCGAGGGTGACCAGCAGTCGCATCGCGTCGGCGTCGGCTGTGCCGGTCTCGTACGTCGCCGGGAGCAGTTGTCTGCTCTGCTCCCCGCCGCTGAACGTCGTCTGGACCGCCTGTCTGAGCTCCGCACTGCTCGCTGCCTCGAGTGCCGCCCGCTGCGTGGCGAGGTCCGGGTCAGACTCCTCGGCCAGTTCGGTCGCAACCAGGCTCGCCGGGTTCCGAACGCCGTCTGTCTCCGCGAGCGCCGCCGTGACCGACTCCGAGTCGGTCACCTCCATCTGGTAGTCGAGCGCGGCCAGCAGTCCATCCCTGCTCAGTGCTGACCCGTCCTCGCTCCGGACGTACACCTCGACTGTCTCGGTCCCGTCCGAACGCTCGGTGAAGTAGACATCCTCGAGGTACTGGTTCGCGTCGTTCACCTCCGAGCCCTCGATTATGTCCTCGCTTGTGGTGCTGTCACTGTCACCCTGCTCCTGTGTTATCCCGAACGCGACGCCCGCGGTCAGGACGAGCACCAGCAGGATGACGAGCCGGTTGTGGTCGGTGACGACACCGGCGATACGGTCTGTTGTACTCGATACGCTGTCTGCGATGCTCATGTCTGCCGGGTGTCGGGAACAGGGTATAAAAACGGGTGCCGCGTCTCTGGCCCGGCAACGGGCCGGCGGTGACGGCGGCAGGTCGTCGGCTCCCGACGCCTGTGGAGGGCAGATACGCCCCGAACGGTCGGGGAAGCGCCCACCCGTTCGAGGTCGTCTCCCTCCGTGTTGCCTCCCTCAAACGCGGTGTGGGGCGGGGTAGCCGCTCGACCGGGAGGGTTCAGGCCAGTGTTCATACTGACGGACGAAAATACGCGAACTTTCCTCCGGCATGGAACAACGTGACCGATGTGTTCGGACCGCTCGTCACCGGACTGTCGAGCCGTGGTGCGGGCATCTTTTGAGCGGCACGCGCGTAGACAGTCCCGTATGCCCCTGACGAAGCGCATCATCCCGTGTATCGACGTGGACATCGACGAGGACGGAGAGGCGGCGGTGTACACGGGGGTGAACTTCGAGGACCTCGCGTACACGGGCGACCCGGTGGAGATGGCCCGGGCATACAACCGGGCGGGGGCCGACGAGTTCGTCTTCCTCGATATCACGGCCTCCGCCGAGGGGCGGGAGACGATGCTCGACACCGTCCGTACAGTCGCCGACGAGGTGTTCATCCCGCTGACCGTCGGCGGCGGTATCCGCACGCGGGCGGACATAAAGGAGACACTCCGGGCGGGCGCGGACAAGGTGTCGATAAACACCGGTGCGCTGGAGAACCCCGACCTCGTCGAGGAGGGTGCGTGGGCCTTCGGCAACCAGTGTATCGTCATCTCGGTGGACGCCCGCCGGCGCTACGACGAGGCGGGCGAGCACTACGTCAAGGTGGACGGCGAGTCCTGCTGGTTCGAGTGCACAGTAAAGGGTGGTCGCGAGGGCACCGGGGTGGACGTGCTCACGTGGGCGGGCGAGGCCGAGGACCGCGGCGCGGGCGAACTGTTCGTCAACTCCATCGACGCCGACGGCACGAAGGAGGGCTACGACATCCCGCTCGTGGGTGCCGTCGCCGACACCGTCTCGACACCCGTCATCGCCTCCTCCGGCTGTGGTGGCCCCGAGGATATCCACGAGGTGTTCACCGACACCGGCGCGGACGCGGCGCTCGCGGCCTCTATCTTCCACTTCGACGAGTACTCCATCCAGGAGACGAAAGCCTACCTCGACGAGCGCGGGGTCCCCGTCCGGCTCTGAGCCGGACTCACGGTGCGGTCGGTCCAGCCCTGACTCCGAGCGGGACCACAGCGGTCGTCTTCGGTCCGACCCCGACTCCACGGCCCACGCGGTAGCCCCTCGCTCGGGCCAACCCCAGCCGAAACCGAGCCGGTTCATCCGGGCTCCGGAGGGGGATAGTCGTCACTCGTACGCCTCGATATCGACGAGTTCGTGGAACCGTTCCATCGCGGCCCGTTCGGCGGGACCCCCGCACCGGTCGACAACCGACTCGAAGTACGCGAGTCGGTCGAGCAGGTCGTCCGTGTCGTAGGCGTCGACATCCAGTCGCGAGGCGGCGACAGTCGCTTCGACGACAGCGACACCGCCGCGGTCGAACGCCGGGACGGTCCGTCTGCGCACCTCGTACTCGACGGGGACGAGCCGCCAGTCGACCCACTCGGTCCCGCCCTCCCGGCCGGCGCCGGTGCGCTCGGTCTCGACACGGACCCAGGCGGCCGCGCTGTCGAGCACCGGGTCGTCCACCTCGTGGATGTCGAGCGCCGCGTCGACGAACACCACCGGGTCCTCGAGGAACTGGACGTACCCCTCGCCGCGGGCCTCGAAGTTCCTGCGGGTCCGGGTCCGCCCCCAGGTCCGTGCCCGCGCGCGTGCCGGGTCCTCGCCGGCTGTCGCAGTCGCCGCGCCGACGACCGGTCCGGACCCGGTCGATTCCTCGCGGTCCGGGGCGTGTACGCCGAGCGCCGCGGCGTTGTACCGGTCGTTCGGTCCGAGCGTGGTCACGACGGACTCGGTGACACCGCGCAGTCTGACAGGCCAGTCGGTCACGGCTGTCACACCTCCAGCCCGCGCTCGAGCGCGACGAACAGCCCGCCGGCGACGATATCGGCGGTGGTACCGGGGTTGATACCGCGGTCGACGAGCTCCTCCGCGAAGCGGTGGACACTCTCCTCGCCGTCGAGGACCTCGTTCGCCCGCCGGCGGACCTCGTAGGCCGTCTCGCGGTCGTGGTTGGTGATGACGAACGTGTCGAGTTCGCGCGAGAGCAGCGCGAGATACGCCGCCGCCGCCCGGTCGGTGACCGACCCCTCGCCGCGCTCGATCTCCCGCGCGAGTTCGAACGTCCACCCGAACCCGCCGGTCAACTCAGCGGCGATACCGTCCCGGTCGGCGCTGCGCGACATCACGTCCTCGAATGTCAGCCCCGCCTCCCGGAGCGCCGGTTCGGCGTCACCGCCCCGCCGGACGTCAAGCTCCCCCATCCCCTCGGGCGGTTCGGGAACGGCGACGTCGACGTACTCGAAGGCGCGGTAGAACGCCACCGCGTCGTCGACGGTCGTCTCCTCGACAGCCGCGCTCGCCTGGTCCGGTTGGAGCTCTCCCCTGCCGGCGGCGGCCACCAGCGGCGTGAGCAACAGCGTCGCGCCGAACTGCGTGTTCCCGCCGGTCTGGTGGCTCATCCCCGCGATTGCCCGCTCGAAGGCCGGTCCGAGCGGGCCGCCGTCGGCGGCAGTCGCGAATCCGGCGTGGGTGCCGACAGCCCCGGCGAGGAACTGCTCGAACCGGAGCTCGGGGTACTCCCGCTCGCGGTCGACGTTGCCCGGTTTCGGTGTCCCCGACACCTCGAGCAACAGCGCGAGCTGTGCGTTCTGTGCTGTCGTGCGACCTGTGTTCTCCAGGTTTGCTGTCATTGTTCGTCAGGCTGTCTCTGTTGTCTCATCGCACCCGCTCGCCCGACCGGGGGGTGGCTCGCCGGGTTTCGCCGAACCACGCGTCGGTCGCCTCGCGCACCCGGGCGAGCACCGCCGGGTCCGTGCTCGGTCGGCCCACACTAACGGCGTCGGCGCCGGCGGCGAGGTACTCCCGCACCGTCTCCCGGTCGCGCACACCGTTGTTCGCCACCACGAACAGCGCCGCCTCCGCCACCCGGCCGACGACCGGCTCCGAATCCATCGCGTCCACGTGGGCGATGTCGGCACCCGCCCTCGCGAGTCGCCGGGTCAGCCCCGGCAGGTCTACCCCCGTCTCGGCGCGGAGCTTCACACTCACCGTGGCACCCGTCCGGTCGGCGGCCCGGACCAGTCTGGCGAGCCGGTCGGACGCCGCGAGCAGTGTCTCGCCGGCCCCGGCGTCGCACATCTCCGCCTGCCGGCAGTGTGCGTTTATCTCCAGGACCGCGCCGTGGCGGGCACAGACGGTCCCGACACGCGTGACGGCCTCCTCGGTCACCGCGCGGACGTTGACACCGGCCTGCAGGGGGGTGTCGTCGAGCGCCGCGAGCTGTCTGTCGACGAACCCGACGGGCTCTGGCGGGAGGAACTCCTCGCGGCCGCGGTCGGCCATCGACCGCGCGGCCGCCCGTGTCGGTTCGTCGACGGCGATACCACCGAGAAACGCCGCGCCGGCGTACGGCGCGCCGGCCCGTGCCCACGCCGCGTCCGCGGCGCCGCTCAGACTCGCGAGCGCCACCCGGGGCTCGAACCCGACCGCATCGCCGCTCATCCGTCGGCCACCTCCAGCCCCTCCCTGACCGCCCTGGCCACCCGCTCGGCGTCGGACGCGCCGTCGAGTCCGATGTCGGTCCGGACGACCGGTCGGTCGAGCGCCGTTCCATCGTCGGTGTCGAGCACGAACGCGTCGGCAAAGGGGTACGCATCGGCCACACCCGCGGTCGAGGGCTCGTACCCCTCGGCGGCCATCAGCTTCGCCGCCGGGCCGGAGTACACGCGGTCCTCCACGAACGGTGAGACCACGACGACGGTGGTCTCCGCGAGCGCCTCTGCCACCCCGTCGACGGCGAGCATCGGACCGATGCTCGTGACCGGGTTCGAGGGGCCGACCACCACCGGGTCCGCGAGCGCCGACCGGACGGGGTCGGTCGCGGTTGCCTCGCCCCGGAACTCGACAGACTCGACTGCCGGTTCGCCGTTCCGGGCGACCCAGAACTTCTGGAAGTGCATCACCCCCTCGGGCGTGTGTATCAGCGTCGCCAGCGGGTCGTCGCTCATCGGGAGCACGCGCCAGGGAACCCCGAGTGCGTCGGCGAGTCGACCCGTGACCTCGGTCAGGCTCTGTCCCTCGTCGAGCAGTCCGGTGCGGGTCAGATGTATCGCCCGGTCCCGGTCGCCGATGAGCATGAACTCCGCCACCCCCGAGAAGCGCCGCCAGCGGGCGAGTTCCCGGCCACCGGTCTGTGCCGTCTCGTCGAGATACCGCGGACCAGCCTCCAGTCCTGCCGCCTCGGCGAGTCGCTGCAGTTCGGTGTGGGTCTCTGTGGTGTCCCCGTCGATCCCCCACCAGGTCTCGCGGTCGAGCATCTCCCCGCCCAGAAAGAGCACGGTGTCGACGTCCGGACAGACCAGCAGACCGCCCAGCTCCACGTCGTCGCCGGTGTTACCGACGACGGTCACGTCGGCGGGCGGGAAGACAGACTCGCTGCCGGCGAGCAGTTTCGGTGTTCCGGTTCCGCCGGCGAGAAACGTCACCATACCGGTTACAGTGGCCGCCCGGTATTAACCGCTGTCATCCTGGTGATTCTGTCGGCCAGGTCCACGGGCTGTCGTGTCGACTGCCGCTCGGCACCCCATCCGGGACCGACGAGTGTGACCTCCGTCGGCGCGTGGTCGCTGACCCGGGCGACCCAACCAGCCGCGTCGAGCGGTGACGGTCCGGACCTGCCGTGCCGGAATCGGAGTTCAGTAGCGTTTATTCCCCCGGGCTCTTTTTTTGCCGGTATGGACTCATGGAAGCGGCGCGCGTCCGCCTATCTCCTCTTTCTGCTGGCGGCGCTCGTCGGGACTGCACTCGCCTACGACTTCGGAATGTCGGCATACGAGGACCGGCCGCGAACGACACTCGACTCGATGCAGTTCGCCGTCGAGATGTTCACCACGACGGGGTTCGGGGGGGATGCACCGTGGACCTCCCCGCAGATGCAGGCGTTTGTCACCGTGACCGACCTGCTCGGGATGGCGATACTCGTCGGCGCGCTCCCGGTGTTCGTCGGCCCGATTCTGGAGAATGCCCTCTCCGCGGCGGCCCCGACACAGCTGGACTCGGACGTCAGTGATCACGTCATCGTCTGTTCGTCCACGGCACGGGCCGACAGACTCGTCGAGCGTCTCGACGCGAACGACATCCCGTACGTGCTCGTGGAGTCCGACGCCGACCGCGCGGCCGACCTGTACGACGACGGCTACCGCGTCATAAACGGCGACCCACAGTCGACCGACGACCTGAAAGCCGCCAGACTCGGCTCCGCCCGGGCACTGTTCGCGGACGTCTCCGACCAGGTCGACGCGAGTATCGTGCTCGCGGCCCGCGAGCTCTCGGACGACCTGCAGATCGTCAGTGTCGTCGAGGAGCCCGACCGGGCGCGATACCACCGGCTCGCGGGGGCCGACGAGGTGCTCTCCCCGCGCCAGCTCCTCGGCGAGAGCCTGGTCCAGAAGGTGACCACCGCCCTGCGCTCGGAGGTCGGCGAGGCGGTCACAATCGACCCCAACCTGGAGCTCGTCGAGGTGTCGATCCGGCACGGCAGCGACCTGGCCGGTGAGAGCCTGGGTAGCAGTGGGCTCCGCGAACGAGCCGGGGTCAACGTCGTCGGTGCGTGGTTCCGCGGCGAGTTCGACGCCTCGCCACCGCCGGACTCGACACTCGACCCCGGGACCGTGCTGCTGGTCTCGGGCAGACCCGACCAGCTCGAACGGCTGGTCGAACTCACACAGTCGTCGGTCCGTGCGTTCAGCTCCGGCGAGACACTGATCGTCGGCAACGGCACCGTGGGCAAGACCGTCGCCGGCGAGTTCGAGGACCTCGGGGTCGAGCATACCGTCATCGACAAGGTCGACATGGAGGGTGTCGACATCGTCGGCGACGCCACACAGACCGAGACCCTCGCCGCCGCCGGTATCGAGGACGCACAGACGGTCGTGCTCGCGCTTCCGGACGACACCACCACCGAGTTCGCCACGCTCGTCATCCGGGACACGGCGCCCGATACCGAGATTCTCGCCCGCATCCAGAACGACGCGAACATCTCGAAGACCTACCGGGCCGGCGCGGACTACGTGCTGTCGCTGTCGACTGTCACCGGCCGCATGTCCGCCTCGTTCCTGCTCGAGGACCGCGACACGGTGTCGATGAAACAGCAGGTCGGGGTGATAAAGACGACCACACCGGCGCTGGTCGGCAAGACGATGGCCGAGACGGATATCCGCGAGCGAACCGGCTGTACCGTCCTCGCCGTCAGACGGGGTGAGACCACCGTCACGGAGATCGGGCCGGACACCGAGATACGCGAGGGCGACGAACTCCTCGTCGTCGGGGCCGACGACGGTGTCCACGAGTTCGAGCGCCTGTTCACCTGATACCACCGGACACCGAGAGACGCGAGACGGGCAGAGCGGTGCGGTCATATGTGGGGGAGACGAAGCCGGAGTATGGAGTTCGGAACGGCCGGCATTCGGGGCCCGGTGACGGAGCTGCGGCCGGAACTCGCCCTGGCAGTAGGTCGTGCGGCGGGAATGGATGCGGCCGACGCGGAGACGGCGCTGGTGGTCGGGCGCGACGGCCGGACGACCGGTCCGTCGCTGGCGGCAGCCGTGGCGGCCGGCGCGACCAGTGCCGGGGCCACGGTTCGACGGGTGGGGCAGGTGCCGACCCCGGCGCTCGCGTTTGCCTCTCGCGGCCGGCACGGGCTGATGCTCACCGCGAGCCACAACCCGCCCGGCGACAACGGCATCAAACTGTTCGCCGACGGCCGGGAGTACGACCGCGAGGCCGAACGGCGCATCGAGTCCCGCATCGAGTCCCCCCCGGACCCGGTCGCCTGGGACGGGTACGGCGACACGGAGCGGCTGTCGGTGCTGTCGCGCTACCGCGAGGCGGTGGCGGCGTACGCGGGCGAGTTCGGTTCGGCGGCCACGCTCGAGGTGGCCGTCGACTGTGGCAACGGGATGGCGTCGCTGGCGACACCGCAGGTCCTGCACGCGCTCGGGGCCCGCGTGGTCGCGCTCAACGCAAACGTCGACGGCCAGTTCCGGGCACGCGAGAGCAAGCCGACCCCGGAGAGTCTCGCCGACCTCCGGAGGTTCGTCGCCGACACCGACACCGACCTCGGAATCGGTCACGACGGCGACGCGGACCGTGTGGTGGTGCTCGACGGTGACGGCGAGGTGGTCCACGAGGACACCGTGCTCGCGATTCTGGCCGAACACTACGTCGAGACGAGCGCCGCCGCCGACCCGGTGGTGGTGACCACACCGAACGCATCGAGTCGCATCGACGAGCGGGTGCGGGCGGCCGGCGGGCGCGTCGAACGGGTCCGCCTGGGCGCGCTCCACGAGGGGATCGCCGCGGCGACCGGCACCGTCGTCTTCGCCGGTGAGCCCTGGAAACACGTCCACACGGCCTTCGGCGGCTGGATCGACGGTGTCACCTCGGCGGCGGTGGTCACGCGACTGGTCGCCGACAGAGGGCTCGAACCGCTCCGGGCGCCGGTGACCGAGCGCCCCTACCGGAAGGTGAGTGTCCCCTGTCCCGACGCACACAAGCCCAGGGCGATGGACCGTCTGATCGACCGACTCCCCGGGGCCTTCCCCGAGGCGACCGTCGACACCGAGCACGGACTCCGGCTGGAACTCCCCGACGGCTCGTGGCTGCTGGTCCGACCCAGCGGGACCGAACCGTACCTCCGGCTGTACGCCGAGAGCGAGTCCGTCGACGAACTCGTCGCCAGCGCGCGCGAACACGTCGAGCACGCCGCAGAACGGTAGTCCCGCCGGACCGGACGACAGCGTCTCTCACACTGATTCTCGCGAGTCGTTCCGGTATCGACTGCCCGACGATGGGCGTTCGATACCGGGAAACAGTCCCATTGGTCAGTATCACTCGGGACGGCGGTACTCGGGGTCTGTCATCTGTGCTGACATCGGTTTCGGGTCGCCCTCGGTGAGGTTGTACCGCGAGAAATCGTCGAGACCGGCCTCGCGCAGCAGTTCCTCGTCGTAGACAGCGTTGCCGGTGAACGCCGCGGGGTCCCGGCGCAGGATCTCGAGCACCGTGTCCGAGACGATCTCGGGGTCACGCCAGTCGTCCTCGGTGCCCAGTCCGAAGTACCGGGTCGCCCGCGTGTCGATTGCGGTCACCGGCCAGAAGGAGTTACAGCCAACGTCGTAGCCGTCGAGTTCCTCCGCGAGCGAGAGTGTGAGAAACGTCATCCCGAGTTTCGACCACGTGTAGGGGGCACTCCCGGGCATCCGGTCGACCGTGATCGGCGGGGCGTTCGTCAGCACCCACGCGTTCTCGACGCGCTTGAGGTGGTCGGTGAACGCCCGCACGGTGGCGAAGGTGCCCCGGACGTTCACGTCCATCATCAGGTCGAACCGCTTCGGCGGCAGCGACTCCGTCGCGAACAGGAAGATGGCGCTCGCGTTGTTGATGACGATGTTGACCTCGCCGAACCGGTCGATGGCCCGCTCGGCGGCGGCCTCGACGGCTGTCTCGTCGCGGATATCGAGCTGTATCGGCAGCGCCTCGGCACCGAGTGACTCGACCTCCCGGGCGGTCTGCTCGATGGAGCCCTCCATATCCTTCTCCTCGCCGTAGTCGTCGGCCTCGCTGGTCTTGCCGGTCGAGACGATGTTACAGCCCTGCGCGGCCAGGTCCAGCGCGATCTGCTTGCCGATGCCCCGTGTCGTGCCCGTGATAAACGCCGTGCTATCCGAGAGATCGGGTTTCTCCAGTGTCATACCGCCGGTTCGTGGGCGAGTCTGATAAAACGGCCGCCTGTCATCCGCCCGCCGGCGGGAGTCCCGTCCGGTCGGCACGCGGTCCGGGAACGTTATTTCGGGGGAACCCCAAGCGGGCACGATGGGAGTGCTGGAAGACAAGGCGCGTGCACGGACGTTCTACAGGTATCTCTCGGCGGTGTACGACAGGGTCAACCCGTTCATTTGGACCGAGGAGATGCGCGACGAGGCGGTCGCGATGCTCGACATCGCCCCGGAGGACCGGGTGCTCGACGTGGGCTGTGGCACGGGGTTCGCGACGGAGGCACTCGCGAGGGAGAGCGACCACGTTCACGGTATCGACCAGAGCCGGCACCAGCTCGCCCGGGCGTTCGAGAAGTTCGGCCGTCGCGGACCGGTCCGGTTCTACCTGAGCGACGCCGAGCAGCTCCCGTTTCCGGACGACAGTTTCGACGTGGTGTGGTCCTCGGGTTCAATCGAGTACTGGCCCGACCCCGTGTCGACGCTGCGGGAGCTTCGCCGGGTCGCCAGACCGGGTGGCCGGGTGCTCGTCGTCGGACCCGACGCACCCGATGGACCCGTCCGCCGCCGGGTCGCCGACGCCATCATGCTGTTCTACGACGCGGCGGAGGCCGACCGGATGTTCGACGCTGCCGGCTTCGAGCGGTTCGAACACACCGTCCAGCAGGCCACCGCCCGGAGCCCCCCGGCTATCGTCACCCTCGCCGACGTTCCCCGGGCGTGAAACACCCGACCTGGCACGGCCCGAACGTCCTGTCTGCCACCGGTGACGTGCACGGGAGTCCGGACGGCCTGGCAGCCGGTCGTCGGTCCGGAGGTTCAAGTGCGAGGGCGGGACCAGCCAGCCCATGGACGAACTGGAGGCACGCATCGAGGCGCTCGAGCGGGCGGTGACCGAGGGCGACCACGACCTCTCGGAGCTGGCGGCCGAGGGCGAGACACGGGAGCGACTCGCGACAGTCGAGGCCGAACTCGAGGACCTGACAGAGCGGGTGGCCGAACTCGAGGCGGCGACACAGGCACTGCGGGGGTACGTCGGCAACGTCCGGGCGGTCAACCGCGATATCGAGCAGCGGGCCGACATCGCACTGGCGAAAGCCGAGTCGCTCGAATCAGCGGTCGCCGCGGACCACGGCGCGACGGACGGAGCAGACACGGACCGGACCGGTGTGAGCGCCACGGACGACGCCACGACCGACACACGGATCTGGGCCGGGTCGTCGAACGGCGAACAGCACGACCCGACAGACCGGGGTGTGGGCGACATGTCCACGGCCGTCCAGTCCGGAGGCGAGCACGGGCACCGGTGTCGGGCGTGTGGCCGACCAGCGGACGACGGTGCCAGCGGGGACGGTGTCTCGGCCCGGGAGGCCCCGCTCGAATCGGTGTTCGAGACCGACGGGGGCCACGAGGACGGCGACGGCGGCACGTTCGACCGCATCCGGGAGATGCTCTGATACGGTCGTGCGCAAGGAGTTACCGCCAGAGACAGGAAATCACACGTTCGGAGGCCGAATCGAAGCGAAAATAATTATACACGACCGTATGAGCGCCCGGCAGGTGCGACCCGGCGGGTCCGCACACGACGGAGACCTCCGCGGGACACGGGTTATATACCGGCCACGTTCCTACGGCGGGGTATGACAGAGAGCCCGTTCGACGTGACACTCCGTGTCGCGGAGATACAGGACGCGGAGCCGTTCCCCGAGGCGGAGAAACCCGAACTGGTGAAACTCTGGCTCGATCTCGGCGACGAGACCCGTCAGTCTGCCGCGCAACTCGGGTACCGGTACGGGGTCGAGGAACTGCCCGGCACACAGGTGCTCTGTGCGACGAACCTGGGGTCACTCCGAATCGCGGGGTTCCGGTCGGAGGCGCTGACCGTCGGCGTGCCCGGCGACGACGGCAATCCGGTGCTCGTCACGCCCGAGACGGCGGTCCCGAACGGCGGAACACTGTACTGAGACCCCGGACAGGGGTGACCTGCTGGCCTACCGGCGGGTGAGCCCACACGGGACCGGACACGCGCAACCGGCACAGTGTGTGGGAGCTACCGTCTGCCGTTCGACACACAGTTCTCTCACAGTCTGCCGTTCGACACACAGTTCTCTCACAGTCTGCTGTGTCAGAGAGAGGACCGACGGCGGGTGTGGTCGGTCAGTTGGTACGGATAACGTCGAGTCCGTTCTGTTCCTCGACACTGTCACGACCACCGTCGGTCTCGCCGAAGTCACGGTCGACACCGGCGTTCTGTGCGGCGTCGAACGTCTCGGTCTCGAGGTCGCCCTCGATTGCGCGGCGGGACTTGTCGGCCTGCTTCTGTGCGGTCGGGCCGAGCACCTGTGCGCTCTTGACGCCGGTCATGATGGCCATGACACGCACCTTGCCCTTGTACTCGTCCTCGATGCGGGCGCCCCAGATGACGTTTGCGCTCGCGTCGAGTCGCTCGGTGATGTTCTGTGCGATACCCTCGGCCTCCTGCAGGGTGAGGTCGGGGCCGCCGGTGATGTGGACCAGACCGCCGCTCGCACCGCGGTAGTCCACGTCCAGCAGTGGGTGGTCCATCGCGTCTCTGACCACCTCCTCGGTCTTGTTCTTGTCCTGTGTCTCGCCGACCAGCATGACCGCGACACCGCCCTGGTTCATGATAGCCTGCATATCAGCGTAGTCGAGATTGATGAGCGACGGCTGGGTGATGGTCTCGGAGATGCCCTTCACGGTCTCGGCGATTATCTGGTCCATCACCGAGAACGCCTTCCCGATGGGCAGGTTCGGGACGTACTCGAGTAGCCGGTTGTTGTCGAGCACGATGATGGAGTCGGCCTCCTCGCGGAGTCGCTCCAGCCCCTCCTCGGCTTTCACCGTGCGGGCACGCTCGACGTTGAACGGTGTGGAGACCATCCCGACGACGATTGCACCCTGCTCCTTTGCGAGTTTCGAGATGACCGGTGCGGCGCCGGTCCCGGTGCCACCACCCATGCCGGCGGTGACGAACACGAGATCGGCGTCGCTGAGCACGTCTTTCAGTGTGCCCTGTGCCATCTCGGCGGCACGCTCGCCCATCTTCGGGTCACCGCCCGCGCCGAGACCGTTCGTGAGCGACTTGCCCACGAGGATCTTCGTGTCGGCCTCGACCATCTGGAGATGCTGCTTGTCGGTGTTGATTGCGATGGTGTCGGCACCCTCGACACCGATGTTGTACAGTCGGTTGACCGTGTTGTTGCCGGCACCGCCACAGCCGACGACCACGATGCGGGGGTCACCGAACCCCTCGGCGTCGGCCATCTGTTCTTTCTCCTGTTCGTCGCGGACGAGCGCCTCGTTGACGATATCCTGCATCGTCAGGCCCTCGCCCACGAGCGGTCCTTGCGACCGTCCTCGTGGCTGTTTTGCTTCTCCGAGGGGGGACGCTTCTCCGCGTCGTGCTCGGCGAGCATCTCGCGCACGGCCGACCGGATCGCCTCGCTCCTGTTCGGGTACTCTCCGGTCTCGACCATCCGCTCTACCTGTTCGACCTGCTGTTTCGGAATCCGTAGTGTCACACGCTCCATGGTTGGGCTTCCCTCGTGGTGGGTAAGACAGGAGATGACCCGAGTCGCCCGCGTCGTTTTACACGGCGAAACCACAGTACCGCGCTGTGGTGAACCCGTCGCGACTCGCGGTGTAAGACTCCCGTCTTACGCACGCAGTACATCTGACTCTCGGGTACATAAACCTGTCGGTGGCCCGTATGACGCGATTCGGAGTTCGGTATGCAGACGCCCGGTGCCGTCCGAATACGGCGTTTACGACCCGTCGAGCACATCCGCCGCGGGCGTCCGGCGGCCACATCCGGGGCAGAACCCCCAGTCAGAGCGGAGCTCGTCCCCGCAGTCACAGAACACCCTGTGAGACGCCTTCTCGCCGCAGTTCGGGCAGTGCACGTGTGACGGCGACAGCGACTCGCCACACTGTGTACACGTGCGACGCCCCTCGCCGGCCGTGCTCTCGTTGTCGGCCGGCCCTGTCTTACCTCCGGTGGCGCTGTGTGACGACTCGTTCGGCGCGGCGCGTGACACGTCGCCGGTCGCGTTTACATCGGCGCTACCGTCCGTCTCGGTCCCGGAGACCGCCTCGGAGTTCGGACGGTCGAGTGTAATCGTTACGTTGATATCTCGTGCGCGGTGCGCGCGCTCGCGGTGACCGGCCGGCGTGTGGACACGCTCTGTGAGTGCGTCGTCGATACGTTCCGCGAGTATGTCGTCGATACGCTCCACGAGTACCTCGTCGATGCGCCCCCCCACATCGGTGTCCGCGGAGCGTCCGGCCGTCGTGTCGGCGTGCCGTTCGATGTACTCCCGCAGTGCCTCCCGGAGCACCTCGCTCTTCGAGGTGTCGAACGCCTCGAGTCGGGAGACGAGTTCGTCGTCGGCACGGAACGTGAGCTTGCTCATGTGCCCTCGTGACAATCATCGATGGCCGCCCATATCAATCTTCGGCGGATGTCTGACGCCCCGTCTGACGCCGCACCGGCACGGCTTCGTCCTCACCGCACGTTCGTCGGGTATGCAGGCCGTCCAGTTCACAGAGCACGGTGACAGAGCGGTCATCGAGTACGGAGACCACCCCGACACCGAACCGGGGCGCGGTGGCGGCAGGGGTCCACTGCGGGGAGTGTGAGTTCTGCCGGTCCGGCGAGTTCACGGTGTGTGTCGACTACCACATCCTCGGTGAGCACACCCCCGGTGTCGGTGCCGAGGGGAGAGTTCGCGCTCAGAACAGGTCACGACGCATCGCAATCTCGAACCAGGGACAGAGCCGCAGCTGTCGGTACCAGCGCCGGTTGTGTGCGAGACGCTCGTAGGGTGCCCAGAGCACACCGGCAACCTCGGCAGGGTCGGGGTCGAGACGGGTGTCATCGAGTGTCGCCTGCAACACCGCACACACCTCGTGTTCGATACCCTCGTCGTAGTAACGGCGGCGGTACTCGAAGCGGTCGGTCACCGTCAGCGTGTCGTACTGGTCGGGTGTGACGCCGAGTTCCTCCTCGAGACGCTGGCGGGCCGCCTCGGTCTGTGACTCGCCCTCGCGGGGGTGGGAGGCGACGGTGCCGTCCCAGTGGTCGTCCCAGAGCCGCTTGTCGGGGCTGCGCTGTGCGAGCAGAATCCGCCCGCCCTCGTCGAACAGCAGCGCGGTGAACGCCCGGTGACGGATACCATCACCGGTGTGGGCCGCGAGCCGGTTGACGACCCCCTCTCTGCGGTCCTCCGCGTCGACAGCGACGACCTCTTGGGTGGCGTTCTCGTGGTCGGGCGAGTCACCAGCCTTCGCCATACGAACTAGTGGTGCAGGGGATTCAAACCGTCTTCGTTTCCGGTCGCATCCTGCCGGCGGTGTTCAGAGACGGACCGACAGAGCGGCTGCCTGCCGGCCGAACCCGACCACGTCCCGGCGGACCGAACGGGACAGTCGACGTCACCGGGCCGACACTCACACGCCGTCTGTCGACACCCGGAGCCGGATACCGTACTCGGGGTGGACAGGGGCAACGACGCCGCCGTCGGGGAGTGACACGGCAGTCGGTGGCCGCGGGCGGTCGGACCCGATTGCACCCTGTGCCCGCTGTGTCCGGTAACCCTGCTCGCTGAGTGCGAGCGACCAGCCGCTCGCGTCACCGACGTACGTGCCGTTGTGACTCTCGTCGACGAGCTCCCACCCGTCCGGTGTTTCACGAACCGTCGCGTGTCGCGGGGCGACGTGCCCGTCCGGGTCGGCCAGCGCGACCCACGGCTCGGGTTCGTCCGGTGTGAACCGGCCGAGCGTGTCCCCGTCGGCAACCGCGCAGGTGACCCCAGACGGGTGCGCGAGCACGAGCCGTGGCCCCCGCTCGGTCGCCCGTGCCACCGCAGCCGCGAGCGCTCTCCCGTCGGTGTACCGCGCCGACACCCCCGGGCTCGTTGCCTGCCCGACGACACCGGCGAGCGCGCGCGAGCAGGCGCTGCCGAACGCCGTGGGGTCGAGCCCTCCGGCGGGAACGTCCGCCGTCTGGACGTTCGCCCCTGTCAGCAGGTAGAAGACGAGCTTCCCCCAGCTGAACACGTCGGACCAGGGCCCGACCGCCCCGCCGTCGCCGGCCAGCAGCTCCGGCGGCTTGTACGGGTCGACCCCGAAGCGTGTCTCCACGTCCTCCTCGTGTGCCACCGCGGTGTTGAAATCCAGCAGCACCGGCCGCCCCGACCGCCGCACGACCACGTTCTCCGGTTTCAGGTCGAGATAGCTCACGCCGTTGCGGTGCAGGAAATCCAGCGTCTCCGCGAGGTCGACCGCGAGTCGCCGCCGGACACCGGTGCCGATGCCGCTCCGGAACGCCGCCGAGAGCGGGTCGCCCGCGAGATACTCGAGTGCGATGTACCGCGGTTCCGCCTCGAACCTGCCGTCGAGATACCGCACCACCGTCGCGTGGGACAGCCCCGACGCGAACGGCTCCAGCAACCGTCGCTCGCGGGCGAACCGCTCCAGCACCGTCTCCCTGTCGTGGCTGTCGAAGCTGGGCAGTTTCAGCGCCACCTCGCTTTCCCGCTCGCTGTCGTCTGCCCGCCAGACCGTCGCGAACCCGCCCGTCCCCAGGTGCTCGGTGAGCCGGTACCGGTCCCGGACTGTATCACCCGCTGTCAGGTCCATGCAAACCGAACGCACCCACCGGTAAAGTGTCTACCGGCGGTCCCGTCTCGACTCGTCGTCGACCTGCTGTCACCCGGCGGCAGAACCGCTCCTGTCCCGGAATCCCGTGTCGTGTGACCCGACAGGTGCGCCGGCTCTATCCTCCATGCGGTCTGTTATCCCCACGGTCGGGTCGGGGGTTATCCGGGGTCGAACGACCCGCCGCGGTGGACCTCGCCGACGCCGTCGTCGTCGCGTATCTCCTCGGCCACCTCGGCCACCTCGGCCGCGACCTCCTGCAGGTCGCCGCTCAGGTTCTCCTCCAGAAAGAGCAGATACATCGCCGCCATCGTGAGCTGTTCTCTCCTGCGGTTGTCCGAGTCCCCTGTCTGTAGCTTGATGTTCGCCCCGTTGCGGGTCAGATACAGCAGCGCGAGCGGTTGGCGGGTGCCGACGGACCTGATGACGTCGACCATCTCCTGCTGTGCCCGTGACTCTCCAGTCATACGGTACCGTCTCTCATGCAGTCACCTGAATGTTGCCATGCAGACAGTCGTGGGTGGTATCGGCCCCCGTCGTGACCGCACTCGGGGTCCCACCGCCCGCCGGAGGGGACCGGTTTCCCCACCCTCACCCGGCCGTGAGCATGTACGGCACCGCACCCACGAGTACGACCGTCCCCAGGAGGACTACCCCCACAGCGCCCAGCAGTTCGACGGTCGCCGGGGCGACGCCGGCTCCGATTGCGACCCCCACGCTCAGAAACAGCAGGGCGACGACACCCGCGGCTCCCGTCTGGCGGGTGAGTCCGTTGTCCTGGAAGACGAGCACCCCGCCGGCTCCGACAATCACACCGAATACCGCGACACCGGTCCCGGACAGGGGGAGATCGGACGACACGACCTCGAACTGTCCGACCAGCACCAGCACGACGGGCACGAGCAGTACGAGGGCGAATCCGAGCAGGCCGTACGGTGGCGAACTCCGCTTGTCTTCTGTGTGTTCTGACATCGTTGGGAGCTCCGTTCAGGTGGGTTGTCGAGCGGTTCGTTCACGACCGACTGGTCCAGCGTGGTCAGGGTTGCTCCAGTCTCCCTTCGACCGTGAACTCGGCCTCCTTTGTTATCGAGACGCCGGCATCGTGACTCAGCGTCGACGACATACTGACACCGACCCCCTTTGCGCTCGCCGACACGCCTCCCGAGTGGCTGATCGACCCGCCGACGTTTATCGCCGCCTGTGCGCCGATGTTAATCTCCTTCAGCCGCTCGCTGTACTCGGTCGCCTCGTACTTCGTGATCAGTGCCTTCGTCGACAGCGGCCCGATCGCCTCGGGGTTCCCGACCGAGTCGTGGTCGTGTGTTGCCGTCGTGGGGGCGATTCCACCGGAGGACTCGTGGATGTTCCACGCGCCGGCCGCCGCCGACGAGGCCTCGTACTCGGAGTTCGCGGACCACTCTGGCGGGAGATAGTTCAGGAACGACTCCGGAACGCTGAACCTGCTGCTGACCTCCAGACCGACCTCGACCATCTCCCGTTCCGAGTCGACCTCGCCCCTGTCGAAGACGTTTATGTACCCGTTGTAACCCAGCGTCGCATCCCGCTCCAGGCGCGAGTGGATGTGCTGGCCGACCCCCAGGTAGCCCCAGTCGAACTCCTCGAGGTCGGTTCGCGACCCCGAGAAGCTGGTCGCGCCGTTTCGCCGCGCTATCTCCCAGGTCCAGGTGCCCTGATTCTGCTCCGTGTCGGCTCCGGACGACTCGCCGGTTGGTCGCTGTTTCTGTTGCTGTTGCTGCAGGTGTATCGCGCGCTGTGCGCCCGAACCCTGCTGGACGACGTGGGTCAACTCGTGTGCCAGCAGTTCCCGACCGGCGGTCGATTCGGGCGCGTAGTTCCCCTTCGCGAACGCGATATCGGTGCCGACGGTGAACGCTTCGGCGTGTATCGACCGTGCCGCCTCGTCGGCGTCGGGCCCGGTGTGGACGCGCACGTCGGAGAAGTCCGCGCCCATCTTCGCCTCCAGCGTCGAGCGCCTGTCCGCGGGAAGCGGTTTGCCGCCGCTTTTCACCGCGTTCCGGACCGTCGACTCCGCCTCCTCGGACAGCTCCTCGCCGGACCGCTCCACCCGCGAGCGCTGTGTGTCCGTGTCACGCTCTCTCTCGTCGCGTTCGCCGTCCTCTACCGGGTCGTCCATCCTGACGACACGCTCGGCGACGCGCTCGGCCTCCCTCTCGGCCGGGTCGTCGGGTGAGCTCACCTCGAGTTTCGGCTGGACGTGCACCCCGTCGCCGAGCGCTGCCCCGTGGCGGTCCGCATCGGCCTTCGCCAGCAGACTCACCGCCCGTCCGGCCTGCTGGCGGACGTGGGTCAACTCGTGGGCCAGCACCCGCTTTCCCTCCTCGGAGTCCGGACTGTACTCGCCACGGTTGAACGCGATGTGATTCCCGACTGTGAACGCCCGCGCGCCGAGTGACTCGGCCGCCGCCGCGGCCTCGGGCCCGGTGTGTACCTGCACGTCACCGAACTCCCCGCCCATCTTCGACTCCATCTCCCGCTGGATTGTCTCCTCCATCGAACGCCCCCGCGAGGAGACGACACTCCGCACCACGTCCGGGACGCCCGTCTCACCCGCCGGACGGCTCTCCCGGCTCCGGTCCACGTTGCGTCGCCGGGAGGCCTCGTTCTGTCGCTCGATATCCGCGGGGACCTCCTCGGGACGCCCCGCCTGTCGCTCCCGGAACGCCCGCATATCCCGTGGTCTGCCCATCGTGTCGACGGGCATCCCCTCGTCGGCCCACCGGCCGACCTGCTCGGTCCCGTGCTCCGATTCGAGTCGCCGGAGTCTCTCGGCCTCGCTCCGCCGAACCTCGATTCCGTGGCGGGCCGACAGCGCCGCACGGTCCGGTCCGCGCTCGTAATCGACGTATCCGCTCGCCGGTCCGACGCCTCCCTCCTCACCGCGTACATCGCCCGCGGTGGCCTGCCGACCGAACGTGTCGACGGTCGACCGGTTCACGATGCCCGGCGGACGCTCCGACCGTGAACCCTCTCTGTCGGTGTCGGTGGTCTCCTCTGCCCGGTGCCCCGGCTTGCTCTCCGTCTCCTCGGTTCCGTCGGGTTCTCGCCGCCGCTCTCGTGCTCTCTTGTGTCCCATCGCTGACCGAACCTTGCTGAACAGTTACACGTACGCGGGCAAAGGATTTATATTTTGCCGTCGTACACCCCCGGCTCACCGACCCGGGCGCCACGAACCGGGTTCACAACAGGTCGGCATACCGGCACCGGGGTCGTCGACCGACGGTACGGAGTCCAGCACTGCCCGCTGTCGTCTGCCCCCCGGACCGTCGAAGGCGGATGACGCGAGCGCGACCAGGCCGACTCACGCGTAGTCTGTCGCTCCTGCGGTCGGGTCGGGGGTTATCCGGGGTCGAACGACCCGCCGCGGTGGACCTCGCCGACATCGTCGTCGCCGCGTATCTCCTCGGCCACCTCGGCCACCTCGGTTGCGACCTCCCGCAGGTCACCGCTCAGGTTCTCCTCCAGAAAGAGCAGGTACATCGCCGCCATTGTCAGTTGCTCTCTCCTGCGGTTGTCCGAGTCCCCGGTCTGTAGCTTGATGTTCGCCCCGTTGTGGGTCAGATACAGCAGCGCGAGCGGCTGCCGGGTGCCGACGGACCTGATGACGTCGAGCATCTCCTGCTGTGCCCGTGACTCGCTAGTCATACGGTACCGTCTCTCACGGAGTCACCTGAATGTTACTGTACGGACAGTCCCGCGTGCCAGTTCGCTCTCACGTCGTTCGTCGGCGACCCGTCGAACAGCGACCGCCGAACTGGACGACGGGACCGACACGGGACACGACAGCGACTTCCCGCACAGGTCGTCCGCAGGGAGGGCGGGCCGGATGGCCGGGGTCGTTCGAAACTCCGAAACAACGACGACGAGACACGGGGCGTTCCGGACTACCCGACCCTATCAGGGGTGGACGAGTACCGGTCAGGTGTCGGCTATCCGCGCCGTCGGAGCACGACGATGTAGCGTGTCAGCGAGCGGTGGACCCGTCGGGTGAACGCGGCCTCGGTCTGCCAGCCGGCCCGACCCGCGGGCCGCGCCCAGGGGCGGTCCCCGACGACGACACACCGGGGTGCGACGCGGCCGGCCTCCGCGAGCGCGTCACCGACGAGCGTCCCGAGGTCACCGCGAATCTTCGACTGGCGGCCGTACGGGGCGTCGAACACCACCCCGTCGACGCTGTCGTCGGCCAGCGGCAGCGTGGCCGCGTCACCCTGCAGCACCGACCAGTCACCGGAGAGCAGTGCCCCGAAATTCTCGCGCGCGCCGGTGACCATCTTCGCCTGTGCATCCATCCCCAGGATTCGGGCGCCGACCAGCCCCGCCTCGACGAGGATACCGCCGGTCCCACACATCGGGTCGAGCACCGTCGCGCCCGGTTCCGCGCCCGCGATGTTGGCCAGCCCGCGGGCGAGCATCGGGTCCATACTCCCCGGCTGAAAAAAGGGTCGGTCACCGGGCTTGCGGTCGCCAAACCCGCGCTCGACGGTGGCGGTCAGCCAGCCGACCGCACAGGTCTCGCCCGCGAACAGCGCGCGCAGCTCGTGGTCGGGGGCGTCGAGGTCGACCTCGAACCCACGCTCGACCAGCACCGCGCCCAGTTCCCGCTCGACGCGCTGGGTGTCGATACCGGTCGTCCCCCGGACGTCGACGGCCCGCACCGCGACTGTCCCTGCACGGTCGAGTGTCGCCGCCGACAGGAGCCCCCGCGCGTCACCGACTGTCGGCTCGCAGGTCCCCACCAGACGACTCACCCGGTGGGTAAAGCCGAGGTCACGAACCCGGTCGGTGACCGCCCGCGCCCGCGCCAGTCCCGGCGCGAGCGTCGTGACGTCACTCGCCGCCGTGCCCGCCTCGTAGGCCGCGAACTCGTCGTCCGTGCCGGCCAGTTCCAGGACGTACACGCCCGTACTGGCGGTGCCACGGCTATCAGCGTGGCGGTCGACACCGATAGTCGGGTGGCTGACTGGTCCGAGCCACGAACATTTATAAGACTTAAATACGTCATTTAAGACGAGACATGGCAGACCCGAAAGAGACAATAAATATCGAGAACGTCGTCGCATCGACGGGAATCGGGCAGGAGCTGGACTTGCAGAGCGTCGCGATGGACCTCGAGGGGGCGGACTACGACCCCGAGCAGTTCCCGGGGCTGGTCTACAGGACCCAGGAGCCGAAGTCGGCGGCGCTCATCTTCCGCTCGGGCAAGATCGTCTGCACGGGTGCGAAAAGCACCGACGACGTGCACGAGAGTCTCCGCATCGTCTTCGACAAGCTCCGCGAGCTCAACATCCAGGTCGAGGACGACCCCGAGATAATCGTTCAGAACATCGTCACGTCGGCCGACCTGGGGCGGACGCTGAACCTGAACGCCATCGCAATCGGGCTGGGTCTGGAGAAGATCGAGTACGAGCCCGAGCAGTTCCCGGGGCTGGTCTACCGGCTCGACGAGCCGGACGTGGTGGCGCTTCTGTTCGGGTCGGGCAAACTCGTCATCACGGGCGGCAAGCGACCCGACGACGCCCGCGAGGCCGTCGACAAGATCGTCAGCCGCCTCGAGGAGCTCGAACTGCTGGGCTGAGCGCTCTGTTCTCCCCGCGGCTGTGCAGTTTGCTCTCCCGGTTCAGACCCGGCTCACTCGACGAGGCGCTCGATCTCGGTCACGAGGATGTCGCTCGCGCCGACCCGCTTGAGTTCGGCGATTGTCTCGAAGACGCGGTCCTCGTCGACGACGGCGTGAACAGCGAACCGGTCACCACCCGCGATATCCATCACGGTCGGTCCACCCATCCCGGGGATGACCTCGCGCACCTCGTCGAGGCGGTCCTCGGGGACGTTCATCATCAGGTAGCGCCGGCCCTCGGCGGCCAGCACCGACCCGAGAGCGGTCGCCACCTGGTCGAGCTTCGGGTCGTCGGTGACCGACGGGCTGGCGAACAGCCGCACCGACGAGGCCAGCACCTCGTCGACGACCCCCAGCCGGTTCATCCGGAGGGTCGTCCCGGTGGAGGTGATGTCGACGATACCGTCGGCGATATCGACGTGCGGGGTCAGCTCCGTCGCGCCGCTCACCTCGACGATATCGACATCGACGTCCTGCTCCGCGAAGTACTCGGCCGTGATGGTGGGGAACTCGGTGGCGACAGTCCCGCCGGCGAGCCCGGCGACGCGCTCGATGTCGCTCGCCTCGGGGACGGCGAGCACGAGTCGACAGGTCCCGTACCCCAGGTCCAGCAGTTCGACGAGGTCGACACCCGACTCCCGGACCTGGTCGTAGCCGGTGATCCCCAGGTCGGCGGCGCCGTCGGCGACGTACTCGGGGATGTCACCCGAGCGGGCAAACAGCACCGTCACGTCGGGGTCGACGGTGTCGGCGTAGAGTTTGCGGTCCGCACCGTCGACGAGGGTGAGACCGGCCCGCTCCAGCAGGTCCACGGTCGGGTCGTGCAGACGACCCTTGTTCGGCACGGCGATTCGCATACTCCCTGCTCCGGACGGGGGAGGCAACTGTCTTTCGCACCCGGCCCACTGTCGCGATGTCGTACCACACGGTACAGTCGACCGCCTGTACAGACTGTGGCGGGTACGTTACTCGAACTCGCCCTCGTGGACATCCTGCTCGGGGTCGGAGGCCATCAGGATGCGGTTCTTCGGGAAGAAGTGTGCGAGGTCGGTCGTCGTGACGATACCGACCGGCTCGCCGTCCTCGGTGACAGGCAGTCGCTTGACCTTGTTGTGCCCCATCCGCTCGCCGGCAACGTGGACGGCCTCGTGTGGGCGAATCGTGACGACAGGGTCGCTCATTATCTCGGTCACCATCGTCTCTGTGGGGTCGATGTCCGCACCGACCGTGCGCACGATGTCGGTGTTCGTGACGATACCACAGATTATCTCCTCGCCGACGACCAGCGAGCCGATCTGTTCCTCGGTCAGCACGTCCGCGGCCTCGGCGATGGTTGTCCCCTCCGTGACGGTCTCCACGGGACAACTCATAATCTCGCTGACCGGTGTCTCCTTTCGTGACATTATTGTACGGAAGATTCGTCGCGGGGGTAATTAAACAATCGGAACGTGACGGGTGGGTCCGACGGCACAGTACAGTTAAGCCCCCGCCGGCCGAGTGTGCTGTATGGCGCAACTCGTGACGTTCGGAGAGACGCCGTTGCGGCTCTCACCGCCGGCCAACCAGCGCCTCGAGCGGGCCAGCGAGGCGCGACTCCACGCGAACGGTATCGAGAGCAACGCCGCGGTGGCGGCACACGCGCTGGGGACGTACGCGGTGTGGGTGTCGATGCTGCCGGACTCGCCGCTGGGCCGGCGGGTCCGGTCACAGGTCGACGCACAGGGGGTCCAGACGGACATCACCTGGGTGGACGACGAGGACTGCCGGCAGGGGCTGGTGTTCGGGGAGAGCGCGCGGGCGCCCCGCGAGAGCACGCGCCTCCACGACCGCGAGGGGACGCCGATCGCCTCGGCCTCGCCGAGTGCGTTCCCGATGCACCGCGTTCAGGACGCCGACATGCTGCTGTCGGGGGTGAACACGGCCGTGCTCTCACAGGCCAGCGCCGAGACTGTGACCGCACTTCTCCGGGCTGGCGGCGGGGCCGGTGCGAGGACGGTGCTCGCACTCGAGTACGCGGCAGGGCTCGGTTCGCCCGAGGTGTACCGCGGCGTGTTCGAGGAACTCGCGGCCCACACCAGTGTGGTGTTCGGGCGGGAGCGGGATATCCAGCGGGCGCTCGGTGTCGACAGCAGGTGGCGTGACCTGGCGAGTCACCTCACTGTCGAGTACGGACTCGACATCGCGGTGGTGCTCCGGCCCGGCAACGGCGCGGTGGCGTTCGAGGACTCCAGTCGGGCGAGTGTCGTCCACGAGCGGGAGACAATCGACGCGGAACCGGTCGACACCACCGGTGAGTACGGCGCGGTAATCGGTGGGTTCTGTGACGCCCTGCTCCACGGTGACGACACCGCGAGCGCGCTGGACGCGGGTCTGGCCGCCGGCGCGCTCGCCCGCAGCATCGAGGGGCCCTTCCTGACGACCACCGAGGCGGAGTTCGAGGCCACGCGGGACCTGCTCGTCGACGGCCGGTAGTCACCGCTCGCCCGCCATCGCGAGCACCTCGTCGAAGAAGGTCAGCGAGTCGTGTGGACCGGGGTTGGCCTCGGGGTGATACTGGCGGGTGATGATGTCGTCGGCCTCGCTGTCGAGCCCCTCCGGCGTGCCGTCGTTGACGTTGCGCTGTGTGACTGTCAGCACGTCACCCGGGTCGACGACCGTGTAGCCGTGGTTCTGTGTTGTCATCACCACGCGGTCGGTCCGCACATCCCGCACCGGCTGGTTGACACCGCGGTGGCCGAACTCCATCTTCTCGGTGCGCCCGCCGAGTGCGCCCGCGATCACCTGCTGTCCGAGACAGATACCCGCGAGCGGCATCTCGCCCGCGTACGCCTCGACCAGGTCGGCAGCCCCCTCGAAGTTCTCCGGGTCCCCCGGCCCGTTCGAGATGAAAAGCAGGTCCGGGTCGACCGCCGCAACCGCCTCCACGCTCGCGTCGTAGGGCAACCGGTGGACGACGGCGTCACGCTCGACCAGCGAGTCGACGATAGAGCCCTTCGCACCGCAGTCGACCAGCGCAACCCGCGTCCCATCGCCTCCGGCGTTGTGTACAACCGGCTCCTCGACCGAAACCGTCGCCCCGATATCGGTGTGTGCCGACATGTGGACACACGCGTCGAGTTCCGCCAGCGCGTCCTCGGGGGTCGCGTCCGGACCGGCGGCGATACCGCAGGCCATCGCCCCCTCGTCGCGTATCTCGGTGACGAACTCCCTGGTGTCGACGTGGTCCACCGCGGGCACCCCCGCATCGCGCAGCCACACCGCGACATCGTCGGTCAACTCCCGGGCCAGCACACCCTCCGGCTGGACGCTGTCGGACTCGAACCGCTCCTCGCGCACGCCGTAGTTGCCGATCAGCGGGTACGAGAACGTCAGCAACTGCCGGGCGTAACTCGGGTCTGTCAGGCTCTCCTCGTAGCCCGTGTACGCCGTCGTGAACACGAGTTCGCCGCGGGTGGTCCCCGGCGAGCGTGCCCGCCCCTCGACGACGCGCTCACCCGGTATCGCGATGTAGGCGGTCATTACGAAAACCGTACGAAACTACCCCTCATAAGCGTTTCTTTCGAAGCTCAGTTACGAAATTCGTAACGTTCAACTGTCGGTCGGGTGTACGTCCGTCGTGGACGACCTCGACCGCGAGATACTCGGGTTGTTGCGGCGTGACGCCCGGACACCGTACACTGAGATCGCCGAGCAGGTCGGCACCTCGGAGGGAACGGTCCGCAACCGTGTCGAGCGTCTGGTCGAGGAGGGTGTCATCGAGCGGTTCACCGTGGCGACCCGGACCGGCAACGTCCGCGCGATGGTCGAACTCGATGTCGACGTGAACGTGCGGACCCGTGAACTGAGCGCCCGCGTCGTCGAGTGGGACCCCGTTGACTTCGTCTGGCAGGTCTCCGGTGAGGCCGATGTCGTGCTCGTGGTCGACGTCGCCGACACCACCAGCCTCAACGCGCTCATCCAGCGTGCCCGCGACCTCGAGGAGGTCGTCTCGACGAAGACACGGCTCATCCTCGACGAGCGCATCGCCTGACCCGGGCACCGGCAGGGATTTCACGCTGCTGGACACAGGTGTATTATGTTCCGGAGCGGCGAGTCCGTCGCGGCCCACGTCGAGGAGACAGACGAGACGCAGGTCCAGCCAAACGGTGTCGACCTGACGCTGTCGGCGGTGTTCGAGCAGACCTCCCCCGGTCGCGTCGGGCGAGACGACACAACAATCGGGGACCGGCGCGAGCGTGACCCCGAGGACGGGGTCTACCGGCTCGACCCCGGGGGATACGTTGTCCGCTACGGCGAGCGCATCCACATCCCGCCGGACCACGTCGGCTTCCTCTACCCCCGGTCGTCACTGCTTCGCAACTCCTGCATGCTCGACACCGCCGTCTGGGATGCCGGGTACGAGGGTCGCGGCGAGGGCCTGCTCGAGGTGTACCACCCGGTCGAACTCGAGCGCGACGCCCGCATCGCACAGCTCGTTCTCGCGGCGGCCGCCCACGAGACGGCGTACGACGGCAGCTACCAGGGCGAGAACCTCGACAGTCGCTGAACTGACTCGACCGCACGCGCCGGTCGTCGGGCCGACCTGGACACACACGTCGCTCGTCGGGTCGACCC
>CAZFMN010000029.1:0-6805 GCA_964520075.1 uncultured Halobacteriales archaeon
CTCACGGCGGGACCGCCGACTCGTGGCGGCGCTCGAGTCGACCGCGCACCAGCGGGAGGAGTCGTGAGAGCCCCGACTCGAAGCGGTCGTACTCGAACAGTTCGAAGCGGTGGTCGCCGGTCAGCGTGTCGCCGGTCCGGCGGTTCAGGTGACAGCCGCCGGCGGCGTGGAACCAGCCCGGGGCCAGCAGGTCGTGGAGTCGCCCGACTCTCCCGCGACCGCGAACGTGTTCGAGGAATCGGAGTTGCCCCCCGGGCCGCAGAACGCGGGCGAGTTCCTCCAGCGTCGCCACCAGACGCGGGACCGTACAGAACACGAACACCGCCACCGCCGCGTCGACTGAGTCGTCGGGATAGGGCAGGTCCGCGGCACCGGCGTCGACCACCTCGATATCCAGGTCGAGCCCGTCGGCCCGGTCGATTGCCTGCCCGCGCATGTGCGGGTCGGGTTCGATACCGTGCACAGTCAACTCGGCCCCCGCCGGGTAGTGCGGGAACATCGCACCCGTTCCGGAGCCGATATCGAGCACCATCCCGGAGAGCCCCTCCGCGAGGTGTGCCCGGTGGTCGGCGAGCAGCAGTCGCTCGGGCAGCGACATCACGGGGTCGTACAGCCGCGCGAACAGCGGGTGTTCGGGTTCGCGCGCGGAGTCGGAGCTCATCTGTGACGGTCCGGCGAGGTGAGCAGGCCGAGGTCACGGAACAACCCGACCTGACGGTACATCCGGCAGCCGACACAGAACCCGGTCGTCGCGCTCAGAGCCGCGAGCAGCCCGACAGTCGCGGCGAGTCCGTAACCGGCGACCGCAACCGCGCCGACACCGCTCGCCGACGACAGCAGGAACAGTCCGGTGGCGACGGTGCCGAACGCCGCCCCGACGAGACGCGCGAACCGGTGGGGGATTGCCGACTCGACCGCTCCGGGTGGACCGACCATCGGCCGGAGCACGCGCGACCAGGCAGACCCGTACGGGTCCAGGCGCCACCGCGAGACGACCGGGAGGGCGAGCAGTCCCGCGAGTGCGTACACCAGCACCGGCTCCTGCAGACCGACCCCGGCGAGTGCCAGAGCCGCCGTGACCGCCTGTCCGAACCGCGCTCCACGCGGGTCGACCGTATCTACCATTGCGTAGCAAACGGGAGTCACGGTCATAACCGTTCTGTCCTGGGGCTGCTACTGTCAGACAGGCGCACCTGAACGCGAGGACTGGCACGTGCCTGTGTCAGAGGGCCACGAGAGATCGGACGACAGTCCCCGGTCACGACACCGGCGACACACTGTCCACTCTATCGGGGTCGATACAGATGGATGGTCCCTTTCGAGCCGAAACGATACCGGTATCTTTTTTATTGTCCGATAGAGATGTACACGTGTCCAGTTCTGACCTCGCATACCCGGTCAGGTTCGGCAGTATTAATACACCCTTAATGTGGGTTCAGGAGACTACGAGAGTTTCAGGGTTACCCTGATATGTGCGGAACCCGTCGGAAAGTACAATATGGTAGCGCGACACACAGAGGAGCACACGGCGGGGTTAGCGGACCCATCGGACGCCCGCTCGAACTGCGGTGTCGGGGTCGTGATGGACCTCGACGGCGGAACGAGTAATCGGGTCGTGGACGACGGGCTCTCGCTGGTCGAGTGCATGGAGCACCGCGGCACGACGGGTGCCGAGGAGAACACGGGCGACGGTGCCGGTATCAAGCTGCAGATCCCCCATCAGTTTTTCAGAGAGGAGACGGCGTTCGAACTGCCCGGGCCAGGCGAGTACGCCGTCGGGTCGCTCTTTCTGCCACGGGAGGCGGGTGCACGCGAGGCGCTCGTCGCGTTCGTCGAGGAGCGGCTGACAGCAGAGGGGCTAGAGGTGCTGGGCTGGCGCGAGGTGCCCACGGACAACAGCGGACTCGGCGAGACCGCGCTCGAGTCGGAGCCGGCGGTCTGGCAGGTGTTCGTCACCGGGCCGGAGGCCGGTGAGCCGGGGGCGGCGTTCGACCGACGGCTGTACGTCGGCAGGCGGGTCCTCGAGAAGGCCGTCGAGCGCGAGGAGCCGGCGGGACACGAGCGGTTCTACGTCGTCTCGCTCTCGCGGAAGACAGTCGTCTACAAGGGGTTGCTCACCGCCGGCCAGCTCGCGGAGTACTACCCGGAGCTGCGCGACGAGCGGATGCGGTCGACGTTCGCGATGGTCCACGCCCGGTTCTCGACGAACACGCTCGGGGCCTGGCACCTCGCACACCCCTACCGGCGGATCATCCACAACGGCGAGTTCAACACCATCCAGGGCAACATAAACTGGATGCGAGCCCGCGAGACGGACCTGCAACACCCGGCGTTCGAGGGGGGGTCCGGCTCGGAGCCGTCGGACATCGAGAAGATACGACCGGTAATCGACGACCCGGAGCAGTCGGACACGGCGAGTGTGGACAACGCGCTGGAGCTGCTGATGCTCGGCGACCGGTCGTTGCCCCACGCGCTCCGGACACTCATCCCGGAGGCCTGGCGCGGTGACGCGAACAACGTGACCGGCCAGCGCCGGGAGTTCTACGACTACCACGCGTCGCTGGTCGAGCCCTGGGACGGGCCGGCGCTGGTGGCCGCCACCGACGGCGAGCGTGTCGGGGCGGTGCTGGACCGGAACGGGCTCCGGCCCTGCCGGTACGACGTGCTGGAGGACAACACACTGGTGATGGCCTCCGAGGCCGGCGCGCTGGACTACGACGAGAGCGAGATACGCGAGCGCGGCCGTCTCCAGCCGGGGCAGTGTTTCCTCGCCGACCCCAACGAGGGGCGGATCGTCCCCGACGAGGAGGTGTTCGAGGGGCTGGCCGACCCGAAGTACGGCGAGTGGGTCGAGCGCGAACAGCTCCGGCTCGAGGAGCTGTCACCGGACCCGGACAGCGCACCGAGCGACGAACTGGGGCAGCTCCGCGCCCACCAGGCCGCGTACGGCTACACCTACGACGAGGTCGACCACCTGCTGGAGCCGATGGCCGAGAAGGGAAAGGACCCGATCGGGTCGATGGGTGACGACACGCCGCTGTCGGTGCTCTCGCAGTTCAACCGCCCGCTTTTCACCTACTTCAAACAGCTGTTCGCGCAGGTGTCGAACCCGCCGCTCGATTACATCCGGGAGGAGCTCGTGACGAGCCTGGAGACGCGGCTGGGCAACCAGCGCAACCTGCTCGCGGAGACACCCGAACACGCCCGTCAGCTGGTGCTCGACTCGCCGATCCTGACCGACGAGGAGACGGCCGACATCAGGAGCCTCGACGGCGACATCTCGACCGGTGTGGTCGACATCACGTACGACCCCGACGAGCGCGACCTGGAGGCGGCCGTCGAGCGGGTCCGCGCGGACGCGTCGGCGGTCGCCGAGCGTCACGACATCGTCGTGCTCTCGGACCGGTCGGCAGGCCCAGACCGGGTCGCGGTCCCGTCACTGCTCGCTGTCGGCGGTGTCCACCACCACCTGGTGCGGAACGGCCAGCGCAACCACGTCGGGCTGGTCGTCGAGTCCGGCGACCCGCGGGCGGTCCACCACGTCGCGACGCTGATTGGCTACGGCGCCGGCGCGGTCAACCCGTACCTGGCCTACCAGACGATAACCGACCTCGTGGCGGGACCGGACGGTGCCCACCCGGGCGAGGCAATCGACGCCTACATCGAGGCCATCGAGAGCGGCCTGCTGAAGACGATGGCGAAGATGGGCATCTCGACCGTCGAGAGCTACCGTGGTGCACAGATATTCGAGGCCGTCGGGCTGTCGGGGTCGTTCGTCGCGGAGTACTTCGAGGGGACCGAGAACCGGACCGAGGGGATCGGTATCGAGGAGATCGAGTCGGACCTGCTCGCGCGCCACGAGCACGCCTGGGGCGACGACGGCGAGATGGAGCGTGTCGGCGAGTACGAGAACCGCACCGGCGGCATCTACCACCAGTGGAACCCCGAGACGGTCAGCACGCTCCAGCAGGCCGTCCGCACGGGTGAGTACGAGCGGTACCGCGAGTTCGCCGAGTCGGTCAACGACCAGAGCGAACAGCTCGCCACCCTGCGCGGGCTCCTCGAGTTCGACCGCGAGGCCCGCGAGTCGGTCCCGAAAGAGGAGGTCGAACCCGTCGAGTCGATCGTGAAGCGGTTCGAGACGGCGGCGATGAGTCTCGGCTCGCTCTCCCCGGAGATGCACGAGAACAACGCCATCGCGATGAACCGCATCGGCGCGGGTGCAAACACCGGTGAGGGCGGTGAACCGCCAGAGCGGTTCAATACCGAGAAGGGCTGTACCACGAAACAGGTCGCATCCGGCCGGTTCGGCGTCACGTCGACGTATCTCTCCGCGGCCGACAGAATCCAGATAAAGATGGCACAGGGGTCGAAACCCGGCGAGGGTGGCCACCTGCCGGGGAAGAAGGTGAACGAGATGATAGCCCACGTCCGGTACGCCACACCCGGTGTCGGGCTCATCTCGCCGCCACCGCTGCACGACATCTACTCCATCGAGGACCTGAAACAGCTGATCAGTGACCTGAAATCGTCGAACCCCGCGGCCGACGTGAACGTGAAACTGGTCGCCGAGTCCGGGGTCGGTATCATCGCCGCGGGGGTGGCGAAGGCAAACGCCGATATCGTCCACATCTCGGGTGACTCCGGCGGGACCGGCGCGTCACCGAAGACCAGTATAAAGAACGCCGGTGTCCCGTGGGAGCTCGGTCTGGCGGAGGCGAACCAGTTGCTCTGTGAGACCGGGCTGCGCGACCGCATCAAGGTGACCACCGACGGCGGGATGAAGACCGGCCGGGACGTGGCGGTTGCCACCCTGCTCGGTGCCGAGGGGTACGTGTTCGGCACCGCCTCGATGGTCACCTCGGGCTGTGTGATGGCCCGGCAGTGTCACGAGAACACCTGCCCCGTCGGTGTCGCCACCCAGAACGAGACGCTCCGCGACCGGTTCCCCGGCCAGCCACAGCACGTCATAAACTACATGACCTTCATCGCGGAGGAGCTCCGCGAGCTGATGGCCGAACTCGGCTTCCGCACGGTCGACGAGATGGTCGGCCGGCCGGAGCTGCTCCGCCAGCGGACCGATATCGAGCAGGAGAAAGCCAGCAAGCTCGACCTCTCGTCGGTGCTGGTCACGCCCGACCGACCGGAGGGTGTCGACCGGTACAAGACCCGCGAGCAGACACACGACCTCGAGGACCGCCTGGACTGGGACCTCATCGAGCACGCCCGGCCGGCAATCGAGCGGGGTGAACCGGTGACAATCGACAGGGACATCAGCAACGTCGACCGGACCGTCGGTGCGACGCTCTCGAACCGCATCTCACAGGAGTACGGTGTCGAGGGGCTCCCCGAGGACACCATCACGGCCCGCTTCTCCGGCACCGCGGGTCAGAGCTTCGGCGCGTTCCTGCAGGACGGGGTCACGATGGACCTGGTCGGCAGCGCGAACGACTACGTCGGAAAGGGGCTGTCGGGTGGCAAACTCGTCGTGCGCACACCCCAGAACGCGGGGTACGAGGCCAGCGAGAACATCGTCGCCGGCAACGTCGCGCTCTACGGCGCCACCCAGGGGGAGTGTTACGTCAACGGTGCCGCCGGCGAGCGGTTCGCGGTCCGCAACTCCGGCGTGAAAGGTGTCGTCGAGTCCGTCGGTGACCACGGCTGTGAGTACATGACCGGCGGTGCCATCGCCGTGCTCGGTGAGGTCGGCAAGAACTTCGCCGCGGGGATGTCCGGCGGTATCGCCTACGTCTACGACCCGGCGGACACGCTCGAGGACCGCGCGAACACCGGGATGGTGACGGTCTCGGATGACCTCGAGGAGAGCGACCGGGCGATGCTCACCCGACTCGTCGAGAACCACGCCGACTACACTGACTCCGAGCGCGCCGCACAGTTGCTGGCAGACTGGGAGACCGAGATCGAGCAGTTCACCCGCGTGATGCCCGACGCCTACGCCGAGGTCATCGCGGACCGCTCCCGTGCCGACGTGCGCACCGAGTTGCCCGAGGCCGCGACGCTCGAGGCCGGGGAACTCACGACGCCCGTCCAGACCGGCGCAGACTGACCCGCGCCGAAACGAGCGGTTCAACACGCGTGGGGGCACTACCTGAGGGCATGGCGGCACAGGATGCGAGTGACGACACCGACGACACCGACTCGACGGGCGGCGGCATCCGCCGGTACGCCGTGCTGGGTGTCACCGGTGTGCTCGCGCTGGTTCTGTTCCTGTTGCTCCTCTTTCATACCGGACTGCTCCCGGTGACGGGTGGTGACTACGAGCAGCGCACGCTCGAGGTGACCGACTGTGCGGGCACCGAGCGGGGTACGCTGACCGTCGACGTCGCCGAGTCGTTCGGTCAGCAGTATGTCGGTCTCTCCCGAACGGGGTCGCTCGCGGCCGACAGGGGGATGTTGTTCACATACGGCGAGGTGGGTGACCGGGAGATCGTGATGCGGAACATGGAGTTCGCGCTCGATGTCCTCTACATCGGGGCCGACGGTGAGATAACCGGGATAGAGACACTCGACGCCCCCGGCGGGCCGGTCGAGTACTACCTGACCTACGGCTCGACGACCGGCACCGGCCAGTACGTCCTCGAGGTGAACGCCGGGTGGAGCGAGACACACGGCGTGTCTGCCGGTGACTGCGTGACCGGCCTGCCGTGAGTGGGCCGTCGACCTGCCCGGAGCGGTCACACCGGTGACGCGAGGTCCGCACAGACCGGTGAACAGGGGTACGACAGTCCAGCAGGTCAGGACACGTCGCGGATATCCTCGAGCACCGCCCCGGCCACGCGGGCGG
>CAZFMN010000029.1:6905-28415 GCA_964520075.1 uncultured Halobacteriales archaeon
GCAGGTCAGGACACGTCGCGGATATCCTCGAGCACCGCCCCGGCCACGCGGGCGGCGTTCTCGGCGGCGACACCGAACCCGGACTCGAAGGCCGGGTCGAACAGGCTCTCGGCGGGGTCCCGGTCGCCTGCCGGTCGGTCGTGGTTCGAGATGCCCCGGACAGTGAGATACCGGTCGAGTCGTCCGAAGCGCGCCAGCGCGGACGCGGTCCCCGCGTCCTCCATCTCGGTGGCCCGGTACTCGCCCACCCCGCGCTCGTCCAGCAGCCACCCGACCTGGTCGGCGAGCTCCGCCCCGTGCCAGAGTTCGTCGCCACAGAGGTTCACACCACCGGTGACGACCGGTTGCTCGTCCGAGGCGGCGGGGTGGGAGAGTTCGACACCGGCCGCGACAGCGCGGGCCCGCTCGACCAGGTCGGCGTCGAGTTCGAACACCCCCTGGTCACCGGTGTACGGGTCGAGCGCCAGCTCGCCGCCACCGAACCGACATTTGTCGTCCCAGTCGAGAACAGTATCGGCCACGACAACAGACCCGACGGGTATCTCCGGCGGACCGCCGGCCACACCGACCGAACAGACGAGCGCCTCACTGATATCGAGGGCCGGACTCGACAGCAGTGCGGTCACGGTCGTCGCCGCGGCGGCCTTTCCGACACCCGTCGGAACGACACCGAGACGCCCGTCGTGAGCGAGTGGCGCCGGCAGCCCCGGTATCTCGACGGCGTGCTCGAGGTCGTGGCGCTCGTGCCAGGGCGCGGCCTCGCCGGGCAACCCCGCCAGGTCGTCGAACGCCGGTAACACCAGCGCGTCGAGGTCCACCATACCCCGCCTTCGGTCGACGGGCGCAAAACCCTCCCGATGGGCGAGACCCGACCACTGGACAGTCTGTTGCTCCGGACACCCCCTTTGGAGCGAGAGTTGCTCCGATGGGGGTCATTGAAGGAAAATTCTTTTCAAAGACGGGCACAAAAGAAAGTAAACACACGAGGTGGACAACAGTGCCAGAGATGGAAACCGCGACGTTCGAGACGGATCTGAGTCTGTTCAAGTACGACAACCTGGAGCAGTTGCCGCCGGCCTACCGTGACCTCGACGAGGAGGAGCGCACGGGGCGTATCGAGGCGGCGCTGGACGAACTCGGCGACGACGTGGTCATTCTGGGCCACAACTACCAGCGCCGGGAGATCGTCGAGCACGCCGACTTCGTCGGCGACTCCTACCAGTTGAGCCAGGAGGCGGCGAGCGCCGACGCGCCGTACGTCATCTTCGGCGGGGTGACGTTCATGGCCGAGTCTGCCGACATCATCACCGACGAGAGCCAGTCGGTGATACTGCCGAGCATGGAGGCGTCCTGCCCGATGGCGGGGATGGCGGAGGCCCTGCAGGTCGACGCGGCCTGGGCGGAGCTCACGGCAGAGACCGACGCCAACATCATCCCGATCACCTACATGAACTCCTACGCCGACCTGAAGGCGTTCTGTGCCGAGCAGGGTGGGCTGGTGTGTACCTCCTCGAACGCACACAGGGCCTTCGAGTGGGCGTTCGAGCGTGGTGACAAGGTGCTGTTCCTGCCCGACAAGCACCTCGGCGAGAACACCGCACACCGGATCGGGATGGAGGATAGCGTCGCCGAGTGGGACCCCTGGGACCCCGAGAGCGACGCCGCGACGGCCGCACAGGAGGATATCATCCTCTGGGAGGGGTACTGCCAGGTCCACGAGCGGTTCCGCGCCGGGCACATCGAGGAGCTGCGGGCCGAGCGGCCGGACGTGAACGTGGTGGTACACCCGGAGTGTCGCCGCGAGGTGGTCGAGGCGGCCGACGTCGTCGGGAGCACCTCGACAATCTGCCAGACAGTCGAGGAGGCCGACCCCGGCGACGCGTGGGCCATCGGCACCGAGATACACCTGGCCAACCACCTCGACCGGTGGCACCCCGAGGTGGAGGTGTTGCCGCTGTGTGGTGACGCCTGCATGGACTGCAACGCGATGCGCCAGATCGACCCCAACTACCTGACCTGGGTGCTCGAGGAGCTGATCGATGGCACCGAGCGCAACGTCATCGAGGTTGCGCCCGGCGAGAAGGAGCTCGCACAGGTCGCCCTCGACCGGATGCTGGAGATATAACGATGGACCAGCAGGAAACCGACGTGCTGGTAATCGGTGCCGGGATTGCAGGGCTGTCGGCGGCGCTGGCGGCCGACCAGTCCGGCGCTGACGTGACACTGGTCACGAAAGCCGAGCGCCCGGAGGACGCCTCGACGTGGTGGGCACAGGGTGGTATCGCCGTGACCCGCGACCATCCCGAGATGTTCCGGGAGGATATCCTCGCGGCGTCGGACGGCACCGCCGACCCCGACGCGGTCGAGGTGCTGGTCGAGCACGCCACCGACACCGTCGAGACGGTGCTCGTCGACACACTGGACATCGAGTTCGACACGAACGGGTCCGGCTACGACTACGGACAGGAGGCCGCCCACGACGAGGCGCGTATCCTCCACATAAACGCAGAAACCGGGAAACACATCCACGTTCCCTTTCTGAACTACGTCGCGGCCGAGACGGACGTGCGGCTGATCGAGGACACGGCGTCGCTCGAACTCATCAGCCACGAGGGGCGTGTCTACGGGGCGATGCTCGAACGTGACGGCGACTGGGCACCGGCCTTTGCGGGTGCGACTGTCCTCGCCACGGGCGGTATCGGCGCGCTCTACCCGCGCTCGACGAACCCAGGCGGCGCGACCGGCGACGGTGTGGCGATGGCCGCCCTCGCCGGGGCCGACGTCGAGGATATGGAGTACGTGCAGTTCCACCCGACAGCCTACGACCCGGACCCGCCGGCTGTCGAGACCGGGTCGGGGGACGACACCTTCCTCGTCAGCGAGGCGGTCCGCGGCGAGGGTGGTGTGTTGCGGAACGGTGACGGCGAGCGGTTCATGCTCGACTATCACGAGGATGCCGAACTCGCACCGCGTGACGTGGTGGCGCGTGCGGTGCGCGAGGAGCGCGCCGACACGGGTGTGGTGAGGCTGGACGTGTCCTCGCTCGCGTTCGCCGAGGAGTTCCCCGACCTGGCAGAGAAGTGTGACTCCTGCGGTGTCGACCCGTCGACGGGTATCCCGGTCGCCCCGGCACAGCACTTTCTCTGTGGCGGGGTGGCCGTCGACGACCGCGGCCGGAGTTCACTCGACAGGCTGTACGCCGTCGGCGAGTGCTCGCGAACGGGTGTCCACGGCGCCAACCGCCTGGCGAGCACGTCACTGCTGGAGGGGCTGGTCTGGGGCCGGCGTGCCGGACGGGACGCCGCCGGGTACGACCCCGAGCAGGTGGAGGCGCCGGAGCTACTCGACCGGGACCCCGCCCTGCCGCCGGCCTTTGCGAGCGAGAAGTTCCACCGCCTCCGACGGGTGATGGGCGAGCAGGTCGGTATCGAGCGCACGCCCGGCGGTCTCTCGCGTGCCCAGGGGGTGTTGCGCCGCCTGAAAGGCGAGGTCGACGCCTACGTCCGCACCCGGACCGCCCGGTCGCTGTACGAGCTCCGGTCGGCGTCGGTCGTGGCCCTGCTCGTCGCGCGGGCCGCCGCCGAGAACAGCCAGTCCGCGGGCTGTCACTACCTGGTGGAGGCGTAGATGCTCACAGACAGCGAGATCGAGGCGTGGCTGCGCGAGGATATCGGTCACCGCGACGTGACAAACAGTGTGCCCGGCGAGACGACCGGCCGTCTGGTGCCGACCGAACCGGGTGTCGCCGCGGGACTCGACGCGGCCGCCGCCGTGTTCGAGTATCTCGGTGTCGACACCCGGGTGCAGGTCGAGGAGGGAGACCGACTCGACCCCGGCAGTCCGGCGCTGGTCGCGGCAGGTCCCGCGCGGGACGTGCTGCGCGGCGAGCGTGTCGCGGTCAACGTCGCCGCCCACGCCTCGGGGGTCGCGACACGGACCCGCGAGGCCGTCGATGCCGCCCGCGAGGTCGACGACGAGGTGCGGGTCGCCGGCACGCGCAAGACCACCCCCGGGTTGCGCGGTATCGAGAAGCGTGCCGTCGCCGCCGGCGGCGGTGACACCCACCGGCTCACACTCTCGGGGATGGTGATGGTGAAGGACAACCACATCGCCGAACTCGGGTTCGACCGGGCAATCGAGCGCATCCGCGAGCGGACCTCCTTCGCGACGAAGGTCGAGGTGGAGGTCGAGGAACCCGGTGACGCCGTCCGCGCGGCGGAGGCCGGCGCGGACGTGGTGCTGTTCGACAACCTCGACCCGGCGGCGCTGGAGCGCGGTGTCGCGGCGCTCCCGGACGGTGTGCTCGCGGAGGCCAGCGGCGGTATCACGGTCGACGACCTGCCGGCCTACGCCGCGACCGGTGTCGACATCATCTCGCTCGGGTCGCTGACACACTCGGCCCCGGCGCTCGACTACTCCTTCCGGACGGGAAGGTGACCCGGGTATCGTGTCTCCGGGTCAGAGACAGACGCCACGTATAACAGGGTGCCGTGCGTTGTGTCAGACATGAAACTCCGGACCGCACTCCTCGGCGCAGCCGGCACCGTCGGTGCGACCGTTCTGGCGAACCGCGGTCTCCGCTCCCGGGCCGACGAGTTCGAGCCGTTTCTGGACGGCGAGCAGGGAACGTACAGGTGGCGCGGGTTCGACGTGGGCTACACCGAGATGGGTGACCCCGAGGACCCCGACGTGTTGCTGTTGCACGGCATCAACGCGGCGGCCTCCAGCCACGAGTTCCACCAGGTCGCGGAGCCGCTGAGCGAGGACCACCACGTCATCGCGCCGGACCTGCCGGGGTTCGGTCACTCCGACCGGCCGCCGCTGCTTTACTCGGCGTCACTGTACGAGACGTTCGTCGCGGACGCCATCGCGGACCTCACCGACGAGGACCCGCTCGTGGTCGCGAGTTCGCTCACGGGGGCGTACACGGCGACGGCCGCCCGGGAGGTCGGCGTCGGGCGCCTGGTGCTCGTCTGCCCGAGTGACTCGACGGGCAGGGGCCGACGGGTTTGGCTCCGTGGACTGCTCCGCACGCCGGTGCTCGGCGAGACGGCGTTCAATCTGACCGTCAGCAAGGGCGCAATCCGGTATTTCAACGCCGACCACAGCTACTACAGCACCGACACGCTCCCCGAGGAGGTCGTCGAGTACGAGTGGCAGACCGCCCACCAGTCGGGTGCCCGGTTCGCGCCCGCCTCGTTCGTGGCGGGCTTTCTCGACCCGGAGGAGGCCGTCGAGGACGCGCTCGCGGCGCTCGACAGCCCGGTGACACTCGTCTGGGGGCGCAACAGCGACCTCGCACCGCTGGCGGAGGGCCGCGCAATCGCCGAGGTGGGTGACACCGACCTCGTCGTGTTCGACCGGGCGAAACTGCTCCCACACGCCGAACATCCCGAGGCGTTCCTCGAGGTCGTGCGCGGCGAGGTGGCCCCCGAGCCGTAGTCTTCAGTAGCCACTACTGGGCACGCGGACCGACAGAAACAGACTCACTCGGCGGTTCCGGACCGCTGTTTGCTCGTCACGTAGCCGGCGATTCGGTTGCGGACGCTCTTCGACTCGACGTTCGTCAGCTCCATCACGAGCTCCTTGTTGTGTTCGAACTCCGGGCCGAACGCGTCCGGATACTCCTCCATGAGCGTGTTCGCGGTCTTCTTTACGTAGGCGGGCTTGATAGCCATGTGTCCCGACGTAACCGTGTGGCTCATTAAAACCATTCGATACTCCCGGTGGTCGGGAGGCCACCGTTCGGGGATGGAGCGCTCGAAGCGAGTCTCCCGGCCTCTGTCGGGTGAGTGCGGCCAGTCGGACTATGTTCGTCGAGTCCAAACGGTGTGGTGTGACCGAGCAACTGTATCTCCCCGACGAGGACAGCGTGACAGCGTTCACCGCGACGGTGACCGAGGCGACGGCGGAGTACGTCGTCCTCGACGGCACGTACTTCTACCCGGAGGGTGGCGGTCAGCCGGCAGACACCGGTCGCATCGACTGGGAGGGTGGCCACGCCAGGGTCGGCCACGTCCGGAAGGACCACGGCGACGTTCGACACGTCGTCGAGTCGATGGCGGGGGAGCCACCCGAGGCGGGAACGACCGTCGAGGCGGAGGTTGACGCCGGGCGCCGCGAGCGACTCAGCCGGATGCACACCGCCCAGCACGTCGTCTCGCGGGTCGTCCTCGACGAGTACGGCGCGACGACCGCCGGTAACCAGGTCCACGCCGACCGCTCGCGCATCGACTTCGAGCCGGTCTCGTTCGACGAGAGGGATATCGAGCGCATCGAGCGGCTCTCGAACGAGGCCATCGAGCGGGACCCGACCGTCCGGAAGGAGAACCGACCGCGCGAGACAGTCGAGCGCGAGGTCGACGAGGGGCGGGCGCTGCTCGACCGCATCCCGGACTCCGTCGACCCGCTCCGTGTCGTCGAGATAGAGGGGTTCGACATGTGCCCCTGCGGGGGCACCCACGTCGACAGCCTCGGGGAACTCGGCGAACTCAGCATCGTCGACCGGACCTCGAAGGGTGCGGACACCGAACGCATCGAGTTCACACTGGAGTGACTCCACCCGCGGAGACGGGCAGTCAGGGCAGGTCGTCACGGAAGCGAGTCGAGATGAGTGTACGCGGTCAGGCCCCCTCGCTGAGACGGTCGTACCGCTCGGTGAACGCGTCGCGACAGGACGAACAGCAGAAGTGGTAGATATCGCCGTCGAGTCGCTCGCGCTCGCCGTCACCGCCGACGCTGTTGCCACACTCGACACAGTCGGGTGCGAGTTCGAGGTCACCGAGGCGGGGGGTCCAGGTCGAGTCGGCGAGCAGCTGGACGTCGTACCCGGCGACCGCGTCGGCGGGGAGGCGGTCGGCGAGAAACGCCCGGACCTCGTCGGTGACGACGGTACAGACGACCGTCTCGTCGGCGGTCAGGAACAGGTGCTCGACGCCCTCGGTGTCGGCGAGGCGGTCACGGACCTGCTCACCGGCGCCCGGGTTCGCACGGACGGTCACGAGTGTCCCGGTCTCCTCGCGGAGCAGGTCGCGGTCGATATCGACCGTGAACCGGCGTATCACGCCCAGTTCCTGCAGTCGGTCGACACGGTCAGAGACCGCCGGCGGCGAGAGGTCGACCTGCTCTGCGATGTCACTGTAGGAGCGCCGGCCGTCCGCCGTGAGTACCCGGAGTATCTCCCGGTCGGTGTCGTCGAGTCCGCGCATACGGTAGAGTCACAGCGAGAGGGGCAAACCAGTTGTGTCGCGGGAGTGTCATACGGTCGTGCAGAAGTATTTTGCTTCGATTCGGCCTCCGAACGTGTAATATCCTGTCTCTGGCGGTAATTCCTTGCGCACGACCGTATCAGGCCGCACCGTTCGGTGCGGGCTCCTCGGCAGATTCGACGCGGATGGAGTCGGCCACCGCGTCGGACAGCGAGACAGAGTCCCCGCAGGCGAGCGTGACCGTCACGACACCAATCGGTGCGATCTCGGTGACGGTGAGCTCGGTGCCGGGTGTGATACCGGCCTGCTGGAGGTACGCCAGCTCCTCGGGGTCGCGGTCGCTGACACGCCGAACGACGACCCGTTCGCCCTCGTGGAGGTCACCGAGGGTGGCGGTCTCGCCGTGGTCGACCGGCTCCAGTGTCTCGGTCGGAATCGGGTCACCGTGCGGGTCGACCTCGGGGTCGTCGAGCTGTTCCGCGACGCGGCGCTCGAACGCCTCGCTGATGTGGTGTTCCAGGCGGTCGGCCTCGTCGTGGACCTCGGCCCAGTCGTAGCCCAGCTGTTCGGCCAGGTAGGTCTCGATGAGCCGGTGGTGTCTGAGCACCTCGAGCGCGACGGTCTCACCCTCGGTTGTCAGCTCGACACCGCTGTACTTCTCGCGCTCCACGAGACCCCGCTCTGCGAGTGTCTCCATCATGCTCGTCACCGTGGGCGGTGTCACCTCGAGATGCTCGGCCACACTCGAGGTCGACACCGGCGCACCCTCGCGTCTCGAGAGCTCGTAGACCGCCTTCAGGTAGTCCTCCATCTTCGCGCTGAGCATTCGCTTATAGTAGTGCCTACCGGTCAATAAGCGTGGTGTTCTCCCCTGCTGTGGTGTCTCTGGCTGCCGTGACTCCACGGTTGCGGTGCTCTCCGACCCGGCTCCGTGGTCCACGAGAAGACATATGATTCTCGACTCGGAATGTGACACAGAGACAGCGTTCTCAATCATGACCAGCAACCGTATCACCCGTCGGGAGGTGCTCAGGTGGGGAGGCGCGGGATTGCTCGGGGCGGCGGTCGGAGCGGGCGTCACCAAGGGGTCGGAGCCGGGCGAGATCCGCTGGCAGCGCGAGTTCGACGCCGAGATTGGCGGGTCGGCGACGGTCGTCGACGGGCGTGTGTTCGTCCACGACACCAGCGGACAGGTCTCCGCGGTCGGGTCCGACGACGGCGAGTTGCTGTGGGCGGCCGACAGCGGCAGTCGGGGGGTGGCGCCGACAGTCGTCGACGGGACCGTCTACGCCGCGGGGGTCGACGGTCAAGCCGGGAGGGTGGGTGCGTTCGACGCCGGGAGCGGCGCCCGTCGCTGGAGCCAGTCGTTCGACAGCCAGGTTGCACAGACGGTCAGCGACGGGACCGTGTATCTCCGTACCCCGTCGGACCTGCGGGCGCTCGCGGCGGCGGACGGGACAGAGCGGTGGCGGTTCGGACCACTCGACGCACCCGCGGTGTTCCCGGTCGTCGTCGGCGGGACGGTCCTGTCCAGGTCGGTGGGCAGGGGGATATCGGCCGTGTCGGCGGCGACGGGCAGGCCGCTGTGGGAGTACCCCGTCGAGTGGCGGCCGTTCGCGTTCCCGGCGGTGGCCCGAGGAACAACGTTTCTCGGCACCGCGGGGTTCGCACAGGACGAGGGGCGGGTACACGCGGTCGACGTGGAGACGGGTGCGGCGAGATGGACAGCGGAGACCGGTGTCTGGCCGGTCTACCTGACCGTGGACGACGGGCGGCTGTTCGCCGGGACCGCCGAGGGGGTCCGGGCGTTCGATACGGCGAGCGGCGAGCAGTTGTGGCGGGTCGAAACCGGCGAGCTCGTCTCGCCGACCGTCGTCGACGGCCACCTGCTGTTCGGCACCACAGCGGGTCTCCGCGTGCTCGACGCCGGGACCGGTGAGCCGGTCCGGACGGTCGAAACCGGGGGAGCGGTCGTCTCCAGACCGGTCGTCGTCGACGGAACGGCGTTCGCGTCGGGGTCCACGGCGGAGAGCAACGGGGGGCAAGCGGAGCCGGTCGCCCGGCTGTACGCGATAGAGACGGGGGTCGACGGGCGCTCGACCGGTTCGCGGGTTCTGCTCGGGGCCGGCGGCCACCACGGCGAGTGGGCCGACCAGGCACCGACAGCGATGGTCGCGTACGAGCCCACCGACCCGGAGGTAGGCGAGCAGGTGACGTTCGACGCGGGGGCCACGACCGGCGACATCGAGCGCTACGAGTGGGACCTGACCGGCGACGGGAGTGTCGACACCACCGGGGAGACCGCGAGTCGGACACTCGACACGCCGGGCCGGTACCGGGTAGGGCTGACCGCGACAGACAGCACGGGCGAGACCACACAGACAGTGCGGGAGCTGTCCCTGCCGGCGACACGGCGCTGGCGGGTCGAGACCGGGAACGCGGTCGGCGCGTCGGCGACAGTCACCGACGGGACGGTCTTCGTCGGGAGCGAGACCGGTGACCTGTACGCGCTGGACGTGGCGACGGGTGAGACGCGGTGGACGTTCGACACCGGCTGGCCCGTTCGGAGGGCGCCCGCGGCCGTCGGTGGGCGGGTGTTCGTCGGCGCGGGGGTGTCACCGGTCGGCGCGCTGTCCGGCCCAATCGGGGCCGTGTACGCGCTTGATGCGGCGAGCGGTGACCTGCTCTGGGAGGCGCGCGTTCCCGCCGTCGACTCGTCACCGACGGTCGTGAACGGGACGGTGTTCGTCGGTGACGTGGACGGACGGGTCCACGCGCTGTCGGCGGCCTCCGGCGGGGCTCTCTGGACGGCCGAGGTTGCGGTCGACGGTGCGGTCCGGTCCTCGCCGACGGTTGTCGACGGGACCGTCCTGGTCGGGGGGCAGGCCGGCGTGTACGGGCTGGACGTGGCGACCGGAGACACCCGGTGGCTGTTCGAGACCGAACAGGCGGTCCGGTCCTCGCCGACTGTCGCGGACGGGCGAGTCGTCGTCGGTCGGATAGACGGGAGTGTCTCGGCCGTGGCGGCGGCGACCGGCGAGGAGCGCTGGACGACGGAGCTCGGGCCGCTCCCGGTCCGGTCCTCGCCGACGGTGGCCGACGGGCGGGTGTTCGTCGGGAGCAACAACGTCGGCGTACACGCGCTGGACCTGGGGACCGGCGACAGCGTGTGGACGAGCCCGACCGACCGTGCGGTGACATCGTCACCGACCGTCGCCGGCGACACCCTCTACGTGGGGGGGCAAGACGGGAGCCTCTACGCGTTCGGGGTCGAGACCGGTGACCGCCTGTGGCGTGTCCCCGTCGGGAGCGGGACGTCCCCGGAGACGGTGCCGGTGACCGCGTCACCGACCGTGGCCGACGGGGTCGCCGTTGTCGGCAGCACGGACGGCTCGGTCAGTGCGTTCGATGTCGCCCCGGGTGCGTACAGCAACGGCTCCCGGGTCTCGCTCGGAACGCTCGGACACCACGGCGAGTGGCGGTACGCCGACCAGGTGTTCGGGACCGACACCAGCGAGGGGAGTGAGGGAACCGACCAGAACGGGACGAGCAACGGCGACGGCAGTGCCGGACCGAGCGACGGTGAGGTGTCCGGCGATGAGGATACCGGTGACGGGACCGGAACAGGAGGCGACGGTTTCGGTCCGGGGTTCGGGGCCGGGTCTGCGCTCGCCGGTCTCGGCGGTGCGGGCTATCTGCTCTGGCGACGACGGAACGGCGGCGAGGAGTCGAACTGACTACCGCCGCATTCCACAACGCACAAGTGGATAATAGAGTAACGTACAGACGAACAGTCGATGCCAGACAGGAAAGTATTACGAAGAATACAGGAATCCGAGAGAGAGGCGGACAAACTGATCGCGGAGGCGGAGCAGGAGGCAGAACAGATACGCGAACAGGCGCGCGAGGAGGCAGAGCAGATACGCGAACAGGCACGAGAACAGGCAGAACAGGACGCCCAGGAGCGACTCGAACAGGCACGCGAGGAGATAGCGGACAGACGAGAGGAGATCCTCGCAGAGAGCGAGGAGGAGCGCGAGCGCCTGCGGGCCGCCGCCGAGGAGAACGTCGACGAGGTGGTCGAGGACGCGCTCGCGGAGTTCCGGGAGGCAATAGATGCTCAGGCCTGAGCAGATGTCGAAGGTGTCGGTGACCGGCGCCCGGCCGGTGATGGAGCCGGTCATCGAGACGATGTACGACATGCGGCTGGTCCACATCACCGACTACGACGGCTCCTGGGAGGGGTTCGAGCCCGGCGAGCCGCTCCCGGGGTCGGACGAGACCTCGAGTCTGCTGGTGACGGTCCGCTCCATCGAGAGCCTCCTCGACATCGAGGCGGAGGACGTCGACCCGGAGGCGAGCCCGGACCTGTCGAACGCGACAGAACGGCTCGAGGAGATCCGCGCTGAGGTGAACAGCCTCGAGGACCAGCGCACCGAGTGCAGGGAGCGACTGCGCGAGCTCGACGAGCGCCGCGACCGGATGGAGCAGTTCGCGGGTCTGGGGCTGGATCTGGACCTGCTGTGGGGGTACGACTCGCTGGACGTGCTCGTCGGCGAGGGCGATGCCGACGAGGTCCGGGGCGCACTCGAACGGAGTGACAGTGTCGAGGCGTTCGGCGTGTTCGACGACGAGGGGATAGTCGCCGCGTTCGGCTACATGAACGGTGACAGCTCCCTGACGGACACGCTCGTCGGGGTTCCGTTCACCGCCGTCGACGTGCCGACCGAGGAGGGTGACCCGGCAGCGGTCATCGCGGACATAGAGAGCGAGTACGGGCAGGTCGAGGCCGAGCTCGAGGTGCTGGAGGACGAACTGGAGCAACTGGAGGAGGACTCCGCGGCGTTCCTGCTCGCACTGGAGGAGGAGCTCGCCATCGACGCCGAGAAGTACGAATCACCGCTTCGGTTTGCCACGACCGAGCGGTCGTTCATCGTCGAGGGCTGGGTGCCGACCGACAGCTACGAGCAGTTCGAGCGCGACCTGCAGACGGCAGTCGACGGACGTCTCGAGGTGGCGGAGCTGATGCAGGCGGCACACGGCACCGACGACCACCTCCCCGAGACTGGGTCCGGGTCCGGTCGTGACGAGTCCGGGAGGACGGGCACGGGTGACAGCCCCGCCAGAGAGCCCGTGGCGACCGACGGCGGAACCGCATCCGGGATACAGACCGTCGACGACGACCCGCCGGTTATCCAGAACAACTCCGGGCTTGTCGGCCCGTTCGAATTGCTCACGAAGGCTGTCGACCGGCCGAAGTACTCCGAGTTCGACCCGACTATCATCGTCTTCCTGACGTTCCCGTTGTTCTTCGGGTTCATGATCGGCGATATCGGGTACGGGCTCGTCTACATGGCGATAGGGTACTACATGAGCAGTCGGCTCGACTCGCAGTCACTGCAGATGTTCGGGACCATCGTCGTCTGGATGGGGCTGTTCACCGTCGCGTTCGGTGTACTGTACGGTGAGATACTCGGACTCCACTTCTTCGAGTGGTTCGACACGAAGCCGGTCATCGAGAAGGGGCTCTCCGGCGAGGAGCGGTGGGCACGCACCTGGCTGGTGGTGGCCGTCCTCGCCGGAATCGTCCAGTTGAACCTGGGGTACATCTTCGAGTTCATCGAGGAGTACCAGCTTCACGGGCCCGGGCAGGCCATCAGCGAGGCCGGGTCGTGGCTGCTGGCGCTGAACGCTCTGTGGGTGTACATCTTCAGCAAGCTAAACGCCGGCGCCAAGCCAGACCTGCTCGTCGGCAGTGACGCGGTGCTCAACAACGGGCCGCTCGGGTTCGGGTTCGCCGGGTTCCCCGAGGTGGTCGGAATCGCCAGCGTACCCGCCTTCTTCCTCGGACTCGGACTGTTGCTCGTGCGCAGGCCGCGGTACGAGATCGTCGAGGCTGCCGTCCCGCTGACACACGTGCTCTCGTACACCCGCCTGACCGCGGTGTTGCTCGCGAAAGCCGGGATGGCACTCGTGGCCAACCTGCTGTACTGGGGGGTCTACGAGGACTCCTCGGGCTTTCACTATCTCCACGCGAAGACTCCCGAGGGTGGCGTACCGACCGACGGGGACCTGATCTTCAGCGGCATCGCGAACTTCGGGTCTGTGCCGGTCGAGGCCGGACCGCTGTCGCTCGGCCTCGAGGGCATTATACTCGGACTTCCTATATTTATCTTCGCACATCTTCTCGTCCTGGCAATCGGTGGGTCGGCCGCCATCCAGGCAATCCGTCTAGAGTTTTTCGAGTTCTTTGAGAAGTTTTATGAAGGCGGTGGAAAGAACTACAAACCGTTCGGCTACGACAGGACGTACACGACTAGCAACCAAACCCAATCAACAGCATGATAGAAACAGTTCCAGAGCTTGCAAGTGTGGTATTACAAGACAGTTCCACGGGTAGTTCGCCGGTCATCGAGGCCGACGCAATGGCAGCACTCGCTGTCGGACTGGCGGCGCTGGCCACGGGGTACGCACAGCGTGGTATCGGTGCCGCGGCAATCGGGGCGGTTGCCGAGGACGGCGACAACTTCTTTGCGGGACTGCTGTTCGTCGCACTCCCGGAGACACTGATTATCATCGCGCTGGTCACAGTCTTCGTGATATAAGACAATGTCTCTCGAGAGAGTCGTTGAGGATATAAAAGAGGAAGCGAACGCTCGTGCGGCGGAGATTCGGCAGGCGGCCGAGCGCGAGGCCGAGCAGATGCGCGAGGCGGCTCGCGAGGACGCAGCCCAGCTCCGCGAGGAGCGTCTCGCCGAGGCAGAACGCACGATAGAACAGGAGCGCGAGCAACAGCTCTCCAGTGCGAAACTCGAGGCGAAACAGTCACGGCTGGAGGCCCGCCGTGACGTTCTCGGCTCGGTTCGCGAGGAGGTCGAACAGCGGCTCGCCAACCTGGATGCTGAGGAACGTGAGACGCTGACCCGGCAGTTACTCGATGGTGTCGCCGGGGAGTTCGACGACGACGCCACGGTCAGGGTCTACGGCCGGGAGTCAGACCGCGACCTGATAGAGTCGCTCCTGTCGGAGTACGACGGGTTCGAGTACGCCGGAAGCGTGGACTGTCTCGGCGGTGTCGTCGTCGAGAGCGAGGCCTCGCGGATGCGGATAACGAACACCTTCGACTCGGTGCTCGAGTCGACCTGGGACGACAGCATCGGCGAGATGAGCGACCGTCTGTTCGAGGAGAATGAGTAACTCGGGTTTCTCGGGCGGCGCGACGGGCAGTTCCAACCCGGAGTATGTCACCTCGCGGGTACGCTCCCGGCGGGCCGCGCTGTTCGACGAGAGCGACTACCGGAAGCTGGTGCGGATGGGGACCGGTGAGATCGCCCGGTACATGGAGGAGACCGAGTACGGGACCGAGATGAACGCACTCGGGGCACGCCACGACGGTGTCGACCTCATCGAGTACGCGCTGAACCGGAATCTGGCGAAACAGTTCCAGGATATGCTGGTCTGGGCCGACGGCAGGCTGTACGAGCAGATAGCCAGTTACCTGCGCACGTTCGACGCCTGGAACGCGAAGACGGCGATCCGGGGTGTCTACTCTGGGGCCTCCCCCGGGGAGATAGAGACCGACTACATCCGGGCCGGCGAGTTCGACGACGACCTGCTGGACCAGATGGCCGCCGCCGAGTCCGTCGAGGAGGTCGTCGAGTTGCTCTCCGAGACCATCTTCGGGGAGCGGCTCGGGACAGCCTACGAGGTCTTCGAGGAGAGAGACGTGCTCGTGCCGCTGGAGAACGCAATCGACAAGACGTTCTACGAGCGGTTGCTCGACAACACCAGCGGGTCCGCGAGTCAGAACTCGCCGGAGGGGCTGTACAGACAGGTGCTCCAGGCCGAGATCGACTTCCGGAACGCCCGGAACGCCCTGCGGCTCTCCCGGACCGGCACCGACCTGGACCCCGAGGAGTTCTACATCGAGGGCGGTCTGCTGTTCGAGGCGGGCCAGTTGCGACAGCTGGTCGGCAGTTTCGACGACCTCGTGGAGTTCATCCGGGAGAGCACGTACGGTGACGAGCTCTCGAACGCGCTCTCCGAACTCGAGGAGGCAGACAGTCTCATCCAGTTCGAGCAGGCGCTCGACGCCGCGTTGCTCGAGTACTCGGATACGCTCTCGTACAGGTACCCGATCTCCATCTGCTCGGCTATCGCCTACATCCTGGCAAAAGAACGGGAGATAGAGAACGTCCGGGCAATCGCCCGGGGCCGGGAGGTCGGGCTCTCGGTCGAGGAGATAGAGAGGGAGCTGGTCACATGACACAGGAGATAGCGGTCGTCGGGAGTCCGGAGTTCACGACCGGGTTCCGGCTCGCGGGTGTCCGGAAGTTCGCGAACGTCCCCGACGAGGAGAAGCCAGAGCGACTCGACGAGGCGGTGACCGAGACGATGGCCGACGACGATGTCGGTATCATGGTGATGCACGACGACGACATCGACGTGCTCTCGCGAAGCGTTCGGGAGTCAGTCGAGACGAGTGTCGAACCGGTGGTGGTGACACTGGGCGGCGGGACCGGAAGCGGTAACTTGCGCGAGCAGATAAAACGAGCAATCGGAATCGACCTGATGGACGAAGATACATGAGCAAGACAACAGAGCCAGACGCCGGGAACGAGGGCGTCATCGAGAGCGTGAGCGGCCCCGTCGTGACAGCGACCGACCTGGACGCACAGATGAACGACGTCGTCCGGGTCGGCGACGCGGAGCTGATGGGCGAGGTGATCGAGATCGAGGGGAACCTGACCACGATTCAGGTGTACGAGGAGACCTCCGGCATCGCACCCGCCGAGCCGGTCGTGACGACGGGTGCGCCGCTGTCGGTCGATCTCGGGCCGGGGATGCTGGACGCCATCTACGACGGTGTCCAGCGCCCGCTGCGCGAGTTGCAGGAGCAGATGGACGGTGCCTTCCTCGAGCGCGGCGTCGACGCGCCGGGTATCGACATGGACCGGACCTGGGAGTTCACCCCCGAGGTGGAGCCGGGTGACGAGGTCGGTCCGACCGACATCGTCGGGGTCGTGCCGGAGACCCAGAGTATCGACCACAAGGTGATGGTCCCGCCCGACTCGGAGGGTGGCACCGTCACCGACACCCGTGCAGGCGAGTTCACCGTCGAGGAGACGGTGGTCGAACTCGACACGGGCGAGGAGATACAGATGCACCAGGAGTGGCCGGTGCGGACCCAGCGCCCGGCAGAGGAGAAAGAGACACCCACGACACCGCTGATCAGTGGACAGCGCGTTCTGGACGGCCTGTTCCCCATCGCGAAGGGTGGCACGGCCGCCATCCCCGGTCCGTTCGGCTCGGGGAAGTGTGTCACCCCCGACACGCCGGTCATGCTGTCGGACGGCGAACTCGTCGAGATCGAGGCGCTGTTCGACCGACTCGCCGGCGAGCGGGCCGCGGAGGACGGCGAGGTGCTTGCCGAGGCCGACGCCGAACTGATGAGCTTCGACGAGGAGTCGGGTGACATCCGGCCGGCCCCCATCTCGCACGTCTACCGGGGGTCGACAGAGCGGCTCGTTCGCGTGACGACCGCGAGCGGACGAGAGCTGGAGGTCACCCCTGCCCACAAGCTGTTCCGGATGGGTGGGGACCTCCAGGTCGAGGAGACGCCGGCCGCCGACCTCGAGGTGGGCGACTCACTCGTGATGCCCCGACAGGTCGACGTGGACGTGTCACAGACGACAGTCGACCCCTACGAACTGCTCCCGGAGGCGCGCGCAGTCGAGGACAGCGTCGTCGAGCCCATCCAGACGGCAGTCGAGGAGACGGCGCGTCCGAAGCAGGCACTCGCGGAGGCAGTTGGTGTCTCCCGCGACGTGTTCACGGACGACACGCTGGGGCAGACGAACCCGCCGCTGTGGGTCGTCGACGAGCTCTGTGCGGAGTTCGACCTCGACCGTCCGGCGGTCGAGCGGGTCGAGCCCGGCAGCAACGGCAAGCCGGTGACGGTCCCGGCAGGCGTCGACGAGCAGTTCGCCGAGCTACTCGGGCTGGTGCTCAGCGACGGCACACTCACCGAGAGGACCGTGCGGTTCCACAGTACCGACCCGGCGTTGCGCGAGCGGTTCGCCAGTCTCGCGGCAGCGCTGTTCGGCGCCGACGCCGCGGTCCACAGCACCGTCGAGACGGTCGAGATTCGGAGCACGGTCGTCTCGTCGCTGCTCGCCGCGCTCGGCGTCCCCGAGATGGACAGATCGGCCACGGGCGCCGTGCCCGAGGCGGTCCTGTCGGGACCCGACGCGGTCGCGGCCGCGTTCCTCCGGGGGTACTACCTCGGCGACGGCGCCTTCTCGGGCGGGACCGCCGAGATACGCACGGCGAGCGAGGAGATGGCGACCGGGCTGACCTACCTGCTCGGTCGCCTGGGTGTCCTGTTCCGGATTCGCCACCGCGAGGACGAGCACCGGGTCACCGTCTCGGGCGCGGACGAGCTCGCGGGGCTGTCCGAGGCGCTCGCGGATGGACCGGAGCCGGGGGTCGACACACACGAGAAACTGGCCGCTATCGCGGAGTGTGCGGCCACGACGGAGGGGAACACGAACGTCGACACCGTGCCGGTCGGCGCGGAGACGATGGTCGAGATCGCCGAGACAGCCCGCTACGCCGAGTTCGCCGACGAGGGGCTGGACACACACAGCGACACCGGTCTCGGGGAACAGCCGAGCCGCGAGGCGTTCGAGACCATCGGTGACGTGATTGCGGACGGCGGGCAGGCGGTCGCCGACCGCGTGGACCACGTCGCGGGGATGCTCTCGGACGTGTTCTTCGACCCTATCGTCGACATCGAGCGCGTCGAGGGCGAGCAGACCGTCTACGACGTGACAGTGCCGGGGACGCAGAACTTTGTCGGCGGGCACGTCCCGAGCGTGCTCCACAACACGGTCACCCAGCACCAGCTCGCGAAGTGGGCCGACGCGGACATCGTCGTCTACGTCGGCTGTGGCGAGCGGGGCAACGAGATGACCGAGGTGATCGACGACTTCCCCGAGCTCGAGGACCCGGTGACGGGCTACCCGCTGATGTCTCGAACCTGTCTCATCGCGAACACCTCGAACATGCCGGTCGCCGCCCGGGAGTCCTGTGTGTACACGGGCATCACCATCGCGGAGTACTTCCGTGATATGGGGTACGACGTGGCGCTGATGGCAGACTCCACCTCGCGGTGGGCCGAGGCGATGCGGGAGATCTCCGCCCGTCTGGAGGAGATGCCCGGCGAGGAGGGGTATCCGGCGTATCTGGCGGCCCGACTGTCGGAGTTCTACGAGCGGGCCGGCTACTTCCGCAACACGAACGGCACAACCGGGTCGGTGTCGGTGATCGGCGCGGTGTCACCGCCCGGGGGTGACTTCTCCGAGCCGGTGACACAGAACACGCTGCGCATCGTGAAGTGTTTCTGGGCGCTGGACTCGGATCTTGCCGAGCGGCGTCACTTCCCGTCGATAAACTGGAACGAGTCGTACTCGCTGTACCGCGACCAGCTCGACCCGTACTTCGAGGAGAACGTCTCCGAGGAGTTCCCGGAGCAGCGACAGTGGGCGATCGACACGCTCGACGAGGAGGCCGAACTTCAGGAGATCGTCCAGCTGGTCGGAAAGGACGCCCTGCCGGAGGACCAGCAGCTCGTGCTCGAGGTGGCGCGCTACCTGAAGGAGGCCTGGCTCCAGCAGGACGCCTTCGACGACACGGACACCTACTGTGAGCCCGAGAAGACCTACCGCATCCTGAAGGCGATACGAACGTTCAACGACGAGGCGTTCGACGCACTCGACGCGGGTGTCCCGATAGACGAGATAACCGACATCGACGCCGCGTCACGGCTGACCCGCATCAGGTTCGAGGCGGAGTACAACAGCTACATCGACAACGTGGAGGAGTCGCTCACGACACAGATTCGGGAGCTGTACTGACAATGCAAAAGGAATACAAAACGATAACCGAGATCAGCGGTCCGCTGGTGTTCGCCGAGATAGACGAGCCGGTCGGCTACGACGAGATCGTCGAGATAGAGACACCGTCCGGCGACATCCGCCGGGGGCAGATTCTGGAGGCCACGAGTGAGTTCGTGGCGATTCAGGTGTTCGAAGGGACCGAGGGGATCGGCAGGAACTCCTCGGTCAGGTTCCTCGGCAACACACTCCAGATGGAGCTCACCGAGAATCTGCTCGGGCGCGTCCTGAGCGGGTCCGGTGACCCAATCGACGACGGGCCAGAGGTAGAGGAGGAAAAGAAGGAGCCGATCGTCGGCGCGGCGATGAACCCGTACGCGCGGGAGTACCCGAGTGAGTTCATCCGGACCGGTGTGTCGGCGATCGACGGGATGAACACGCTCATCCGGGGGCAGAAGCTGCCGCTGTTCTCGGCGTCCGGGCTGCCGCACAACGAGCTCGCGCTGCAGATCGCCCGACAGGCGACCGTGCCGGAGGAGGAGGGTGACGGCGACACCGAGTTCGCCGTCATCTTCTGTGCGATGGGTATCACACAGGAGGAGGCAAACGAGTTCATAGACGACTTCGAGCAGACCGGCGCGCTGGAGCGGTCCGTGGTGTTCATGAACCTGGCGGACGACCCCGCCGTCGAGCGGATCGTCACGCCACGACTCGCGCTCACCACCGCGGAGTATCTCGCCTTCGAGAAGGGGTATCACGTGCTGACCATCATGACCGACATGACCAACTACTGCGAGGCGCTCCGCGAGATCGGGGCCGCACGCGAGGAGGTGCCCGGTCGGCGTGGCTACCCGGGGTACATGTACACCGACCTCGCGACGCTGTACGAGCGGGCCGGCCGGATAAAGGGCCAGGAGGGGTCGATAACACAGTTGCCCATCCTGACGATGCCCAGCGAGGACATCACACACCCGATTCCGGACCTGACGGGGTACATCACCGAGGGGCAGATAATCGTCGACGGGTCCCTCAACAGCAAGGGTGTCGAGCCACCGATCGACGTGTCACCGTCGCTGTCACGGCTGATGGACGACGGCATCGGTGCGGGGCTGACCCGTGCCGACCACGCCGACACGAAAGACCAGATGTTCGCCGCCTACGCCGAGGGAAAGGACCTGCGTGACCTGGTGAACATCGTCGGCCGCGAGGCGCTCTCGGAGCTCGACAACAGGTACCTGGACTTCGCTGACCGCTTCGAGGAGGAGTTCGTCGACCAGGGGTTCGACACCGACCGCACCATCGAGGAGACGCTCTCGATCGGGTGGAACCTGCTCTCGATGCTCCCGAAGGCCGAACTCAACCGCATCGACGAGGAGTTCATCGAGCAGTACTACCGCGAGGACTCCGGCGAGACGGTCGAGGCGACCGCCGACGACTGACGCCGCTGTCTCGCGACCTGTTTTTCCCGACAGCACAGTCCGTTCGGAGTCGTACTGTCCGGCAGTTCAGAGCGGGTCGACCAGGTCCCCGAGTGCGGCCTGTGGGTCGTCGGCCCTCGCGACACCGCTTGCCAGGAGCACACCGTCGGCACCCAGGTCACCGGCCGCGGCGATATCGGCACCAGTCGAGATGCCGGCCCCGCAGTAGACCGACACGGAGGGGTCGACCGCCTGTGCGGCCTCGACCGCCTCGCGCACCACCTCCGGGTCGGCCTGGCTGACCGGCGTTCCCGTGCCGATGAGTGCCGGCGGTTCGACCGCCACCGCGTCGGGACCCAGCGCCGTGACGGCGGCCACCTGGTCGGGGTTGTTCGCACAGACGACCGTCCGGAGACCCGCGCGGTCGGCCGCCTCGAGTGCCGCGTCGATATCGGCGAGACGCAGGCGCCGCTCGGAGTGGTTCAGCAGCGTCCCGCCGGCCCCGGCGTCGGCGACCGCCTCCGCGAGTGCACTACCTGTGTGGCTACCACTCGTCACCGGGTCGACGTGCTGTGCCCACGTCCGGACGCCGGTGTCTGCCACCGCCCGCAGGTGGGCCGTCTGCGGCGCAACCGCGACGGTTGCCGCCGGACTGTCGACACGACTCGCCGCCCGGGCCACCGCCACCGGGTCACAGTCGTACGCCTTCAGATTGACGAGAACGAACATACGGGTCTCTCGCCCGGCAGATGTATATCGGTTGTGCCCCGTGACGACTCGGGTCCGAAAGCTTCAATTGTCCTTGCGTGGTATCAGTAAATGTGACGAGGGTTCGTGGTCTAGGCTGGTTATGACACCTCCTTGACATGGAGGAGGTCGGCAGTTCAAATCTGCCCGAACCCACTTCTACAGAGAAAGCAGGCAGAGTGTGAGGGGTCGTACGGAAATCGTAGATTTCCGTGATGAGCGTTGGACACCGTCCAACGA